>NZ_BAAARY010000002.1:0-309492 GCF_039532605.1 Pilimelia columellifera subsp. columellifera | reverse complement strand
ATCTGCCACAACGGTTCGGGGCAGTACTTCTGAACATCATCCACACCAGCTCAACGAACGACCAGGCGCTGCAACAACCCCAAATGACACACGGTCTAACGGAGGTCCTCGTTGGCCAGCGCGTGCAGGGCGTCGAGATCGCGGATGACGACGCCCCGGCGCTCGGTGGCGATGATCGCCCGGCGCCGCAGGACCGCCAGCGCGTCCACCACCGAGTTGCGGGAGGCTCCGATGAGGTTGGCCAACTCCTGCTGTGGCAGAGCCACCGCGGCCCCGGCGCCGGCGTGGGTCCGCAGCAGCGCGCGGGCCAGCCGCTGCCGCACCGGCAGCGTGGCCATCTCCGCGCGCTGGGTGTCCGCGTCGCGGAGGCGGTAGGCGATGTACCTGGTGATCGCCGAGCCCACCCCGGGACGTTCGCTGAATGCCCTGAACAGCGCTCCGGGCACCACCCGACACCGCGTCGCGGTCAAGGTGGTCACGGTCGCGCTGCGTGGCTGGCCGTCGATGGCGGCCAGATCGCCGACGACGTCGCCGGCTCCGCGCAGTGTGAGAATGGTGCTGCGTCCGGCTGCGTCACCGCGCACGACTTTCACCAGGCCAGAAAGCAGGAGGTAGACGGACTCGCCGTCGTCGCCCTGGTGGAACAGGGTGCGACGTTCGTCGACTTCGATGCTCGCTCCCATGCCCATGATGGCCTGGCGGTCGGCGGGGCCGAGGTGCGCCAGGAGCCCCGAGGTCGATGGCGCTGCCGCTGCTGACACGCGCTGACCGTAGCCGAGCCACCACGTTCCGCGCAGCCGTGCTTGCGGGCCCCTTGGCGCGATGCGGAGTGGACGGTCAGCTCCAGCACGATTCCCGGCGAGAGGGCCTCACCGCGTAGTTCGCTCGCGTTTAGGGCGACCGCGCGGGTCACGCCAGGATGTTACGGATGTCGTCGGCGGTGAGGCGGGCCGAGGCGAAATCGCCCCCGTCGACGACGCTGGCGAACAGGTCCGCCTTCCGGGCCTGGAGCGCCATCACTTTCTCTTCGATGGTGCCCTTGGCGACCATCCGGTAGACCATTACCGAGCGCGTCTGCCCGATCCGGTGGATCCGGTCGACGGCCTGCGCCTCGGCCGCCGGGTTCCACCACGGGTCGAGCAGGATGCAGTAGTCGGCCTCGGTGAGGTTGAGCCCGAAACCGCCCGCCTTGAGGCTGATGAGGAAGGCGGGCGCGCCGCCGTCCTTGAAGCGTTGGATCACCGACGCGCGGTCGCGGGTCTTGCCGTCCAGATAGCAGACGTCGAGGCCGGCCGTCGTGAGCCGTGACCGGGCGGCGTCCAGGAACCTGGTGAACTGGCTGAACACCAACGTCCGGTGGCCCTCCTCCGCCAGCCCGCAGACGCGTTCGACCAGCTCGTCCAGTTTGGTGGATGGCACCGTGGCGTGCTTGCCGTCCACCAGCGACACGTCCAGGCTGGCCTGGCGTAGCATGGTCAGCGACCGGAAGATCTCGAACCGGTTCTGTTCCAGGTCGCCGAGCAGGCCGAGCACCTTCTGCCGCTCCCGTTGCAGATACTTCTGGTAGATCTTCTGGTGCCGTGGGTGCAGCTCCAGCTCCAGCACCTGTTCTTGCTTGGCCGGCAGGTCGGTGGCGACGTCGTCCTTGCGGCGGCGCAGCATGAACGGCCTGATCCGTCGCCGCAGCTGGTCGAGCCGGGCGGAGTCCTGCTGCTTCTCGATCGGGTTGCGGTAGTGCTCGGTGAACCGGTCCGCCCGGGGGAACAGCCCGGGCGCCGTGATCGACAGCAGCGCCCACAGATCAAGCAGGTGGTTCTCCATTGGGGTTCCGGTGATCGCGAGCTTGACCGGCGCGGGCAGGTCCCGGGCGCAGCGGTACGCCTGGGTGCCGGGGTTCTTCACGAACTGGGCCTCGTCCAGGATCAGACCGGCCCACGGCAGCTGCTGGTACTCGTCGAACTCCAGCCGCAGCAACGTGTACGAGGTGACCACCAGGTCGGCGCCGGCCACCGACTCGGCCAGCTCGGCGCCGCGTCGGGCCGCCGTCTGGCCGATCGCCGCGACCGTGAGCCCAGGCGCGAACCGGGCGGCCTCGATCGCCCAGTTCGACACGACGCTGGCCGGCGCGACGACCAGGAACGGCGGCGTGGCCGGGTCCTTGGCGCGGACGTGCAGCATCAGGGCCAGGGCCTGCATCGTCTTGCCGAGGCCCATGTCGTCGGCGAGGATCCCGCCGAGCCGGTGCGAGTAGAGCGCGGCCAGCCAGCCGAATCCACGCTCCTGGTAGGGGCGGAGCGTCGCCTCCAGCCCCGCCGGGGTGGGCGCGTCGACGCCGGCGCCAGCCTCGGCCAGCTCCATGATGGATTCCTGCCAGGCGGCGGCCTGGCCGGTGACGGCACCAAGCTCGGCCAGCTCCTGCCAGACGCCGGGCGAAAGTCGGCCCAGGCGCAGGGCGCCGGCCGGGGCGTCGGTCATCTCCCGCGACTCGACGATGAGGTCGCGCAGCTGGCGGAACTCGGGCTGGTCGAGGAGCACGTAGCTGCCGTTGGGCAGCAGCAGGAACTCCCGGTCCGTGGCCAGCGCGGTGAACAGGTCCTCGAAGTTGACCGACTCGTCGCCGACGGTGACGTTCACGGCGAGATCGAACCAGTCCTGCCCACCGGTCCCGGCGTCGTCGAACGCGATGACGGGCGCGGCGTCGGCCTCCACTGGCAGCTGCCCGTCGACGCTGTCGATCGCGACGCCGTCGCAGCCGTCGAGCGCGGGCGTCAGTTCGCGCAGCACCCGGATCATGGGGTCGCCGGTGAGGGCGCGGGTCGCCGCGAGCCGGTCGTCGTCGAGCAGCTCGGAGGCGACGTCGGCGACGATCGGCGTGACCCGTCCGATGATCTCGGCGCGGGCCTCGGCCTGGACGGCCGGCGACGGCGACCACAGCTCGTCGTGGCGGACGTCGTCGCCGACCGGCGTGTGCCACGACCAGCGCAGCAGCAGCTGTCGGCTCGTTGCCGCGAGGCTGAGCGTCAGGGTGACGGCGCCCAGGTCTGGCAGACGCACCTGGTCGTCGGCGGCCACGACGGGGGCCCGGCCCGCGAGCGGCGCGAAGTGGGTCTGGAAGAAGCGCGACTCCTGGGCGGCCGGGATCCGCACCGGTTTGCCGGCTGAGGCGAGCAGCTCGACGGCCACGGTCTGGTCTAGCGGCGACAACCGGAGCGCTCGGCCCTTGGGGCCGGCCGCCGGCTCGTCGCAGGTCGCCCACCACACCAGACCGTGCGGCGGCTGCCCCACGGCGAGCGCTGCGTCGGGGGCGACCGACTGCCCGTCGACGATCACTGTTGGGGTGAGTTGGAGATCCCGACGGACCCGTCTGGCCCGGATCTCGACCCGGGCTGGACCGCCGAGGGTCACCGGCCCGGAACTCTTGCCCGGCTGGACGAACGGCACTCCACAGTCGCGCGCCTCGGCGAGCATCTGCCAGATCCGGCGCCCGCAGAGGCCCAGCATCCGCCCCGAGGAGGAGCTGTAGTAGTCCTGCTGGTCCGCGGTGTAGTCGGCGATCTCCTCCATGATGGCCCAGTGTCGGAGGGCCCGGGCGCCGCGGCGGTAGTTTCCGGCGCCATAGGAGACGGCTGTCCAGTCGACGCCTCCGCGGATCCAGCCGGTCCTGCCCGGCACCACCGGCTGCAGGCGCACCTGCCAGCCCTGCGAGCGGCCGCCGGATCCGCGCTGGCGGGGCCAGGTCCGCCGCTGTTCCTCCAACGCGACCTGAAGGGCGATCGTGGGACCCTCGTCGGGGTCGGGTTCGTCGACGCTGGCGCCTGACCAGGTGGCGAGGGTGGCTTCCCACGAAGCGGCGTCCGGGGCCGTGCGGCGGGGGGCCGGGAGCCTGGGCGACAACGACTCCGCCGCCCGCACCGCGAGGGCGACGGCGTGCAGGCAGTCGGTGGCACGGCACTCGCACCGGCCGGTGACGTCGGCGACGGCGCCGTCGCTGTCGGTGTGGATGGTGGCGAAGATGCCGGCGCCGCTGCCCAGGCGCTGGCCGATCGCCACGCCGCTGGCAGGGTTCCACAGGATCATCTCGACCTCGTCGGCGACCTCGCGGGCTGCCAGGACGGCCGAGGTGCTGACGTGTTCGCTGACCGCGGCCTCAGCGACGGAAACGGCTATCCTTGCCACAGATCACCCCCAGTTGGTTCGCCGCGAACGATAGCCACCACGACCGGCCTGGCGCGCGGGCGCCCATGGGCGTCAACCCCGGCCCTGCCTTCCCGGTTACGGGCGTGGTGGCTTCGCGCACGAACTCGGACGCCTGGCTCAGGCCGCAGCGGGAGCTGGTCCTGCCCGCCGGCGAAGGTGGCGCCCCGTGGTTCGCCCCTTGATTCTGTGTTACTCAGTGGAGATTTTCTTGCTCAAGTCGGTTGCATTACCTTCAGCCCGGGAGCTATAAATGGGAAGTGGGGCCGGCGGTGGGTTGCCGCCCGGCCATCGGAAACCGGCGATGGAGGTGCTGTGATGACCATGCTGCGTTTCGACCCCTTCCGGGAGTTCGATCGCATGACCGGCGACCTGTGGGGTTCCCAGCGGACCGCCCGGCCGATGCCGATGGACGTGTACCGCGACGGCGAGCGGTACCTGGTCTGTCTCGACTGCCCCGGCATCAATGCCGACTCGCTTGAGCTGACCGCTGAGAACAACACGCTGACCATCAGCGCCGATCGGCGTTCCAACGCCCCTGAAGGCACCCGCTATCTGGTCGCCGAGCGGCCCACGGGCACCTTCACCCGGCAGTTGGTGCTCGGCGACGGACTGGACCTGGACAACATCGACGCGACCTACCATGACGGCGTGCTGACCATCGCGATCCCGGTCGCCGAGCAGGCCAAGCCGCGTCGGATCAGTGTCGGTCGCGGCGACGCGGAGGGTCACCGGGTGATCGCTGGCGAGTCGCAGGAGCGGCCCGGCATGAAGGACACCGTCAAGAAGCTCGTCGGCTCGTCCCACTGATCACCGACCGGTGTGCCCTGGACGGTTTCGTCCAGGGCACACATTTTTCGAGGAGGTGAACCGTGGCACTCGCCTTCGGCGCACGCCCCTTGCACGACAACGACTTCCCGGCCTACTCGATGAGCGCCGCAGCCTCCATGCTCGGCGTCACCCCCGCCTTCCTACGCGGCCTGGGCGAGCACGGGCTGCTTACTCCCGGGCGCTCCACCGGCGGCCACCGCAGGTACAGCCAGAACGAGCTGCACCTGGCCGGTCGGGCCCGCGAGGTCGTGGACCAAGGACTTGGGCTGGTCGCCGCCTGCCGGATCGTGGACCTCGAACGGCGGCTGGCCGCCGCGGAGATGACCATCGCCGAACTGCGCGCCCGCCTCGCCGGCCGCCCAGGCGCCCCGACCCTGCCCGGCCGCGCGCCGACCAGAGCCGCTAAGGCGTCGGCGCCGCCGAACTGACCGTCATGGGCCGGCCGGATGGAACTCGTAGAGCTCAGCGTGGCCGTTGAAGGATCTGTCCGGCCTTGGCGGTCAGGGCTGCCGCGGTAAAAGGTTTCTCGATGAGATTGACGTCGCGGTCCAGTCGGCCCTGCGCGGCCAGGACTGGCTGGGCGTAGCCCGACATGTACAGCACCTGGATGTCCGGCCTGAGTAGGCGGATCCTCTCGGCGACCTCCTTGCCGAGCATGTTCGGCATCACCACGTCGGTGACCAGCAGGTGAATGTCGCCCTCGTGGCGGTTGGCCAGCGCCAGAGCGTCGGCGCCGTCCGTGGCGGTGATCACACGATAGCCGCTGCGGGTGAAGATCCGCTCGGTCACCTGCCGGAGGGCTTCTTCGTCCTCGACGATCAGGACCGTCTCGCCGGTGGTAGTCCGTTCGTAGGTGGGCTCTTCCTCGACCGGTGTGGCGACCTCGTCGGTGACGGGGAGCAGGATCGTGAAGGTGGTGCCGACCCCGAGCAGCGAGTGGATGTCGATGGTGGCTTCGGCCTGCAGGACGATGCCGTACACCGTGGCCAGTCCCAGGCCGGTGCCGGCGCCGTCGGCCTTGGTGGTGTAGAACGGCTCGAACACGTGCTCGATGACGTCCGGGGCCATGCCGGCGCCCGTGTCAGCGACGCGTAGTCGCACCTGACGCCCGGCGCCGACCGTAACGTTCGCGGTGTCGATGGTCAGGGTCCCACCGTCGCCCATCGCATCCCGGGCGTTGACGGCGAGGTTGACCAGGACCTGTTCGAGTTGTCCCACGTCGGCCAGCACCGGCCACAGGCCGCCGGTGAGGTTGGTGCTCAGCACGATGTCCTCGCCGATGGTGCGGTCGAGGAGCTGCGTCACCTCAGCGACCACCTCGTTGAGGTCCACCACCACCGGCTGGACGACCTCGCGGCGGGCGAAAGCCAACAGCTGGTGAGTCAGAGCGGTCGCCCGCTCAGCAGCCCGCTGTATCTGCCCGACATCGCCGGTGGCGGCGGTGAGGTCTCCGTCATGGCCGGCGGCGAGTTCCTCGCTGACGAACGCGGCGTAGTTGAGGATGACGGCGAGCAGGTTGTTGAAGTCGTGCGCGACTCCGCCGGCCAACTGGCCGAGAACCTCGAGGCGTTGGCTCTGATGCAGTTGGGCTTGCAGGTACTCTTTGTCGCTCTCGGCTTGGGCGCGCCCGGCATCCAACTCGATGTCGGAGCGGTTCTGCGCTTCGCGGACCTCGACGCGCTCCAGATCGACTTGGGCTTCGAAGCGGTCGGAGGCGTCAGCGGCCTCTTGACGCTGCAAATCCACCAGGGCCTCGGAGCGTTCCGCCGCATCACTGGCCACCTGGCGTTCGACGTCGACTTGGGCTTCGAAGCGGTCGGAAGCGTCCTGCAGGTCCGCCCGTTGCTGATCAGCGCGTTCCTCCAGACGCCCCGCCGCGTCGACGACGTCCGTCCGGTGTTGATCAACGCGTAGCTCGAAGCGATCGTGGGCCTGCTGCAGGTCGGTAATCCGACGCGAGGTCGTCGCGACGCCAACGATCTCACCGGCCGAGTCGAGAATCGGTGACATGGACACCGACACCTTCATGACCGTCCCGTCATGACTGATTCGTTCCGTGCGGTACTGCTGCACTTCCTCCCCGGCCACAATGCGGCGCAGGGCCGCGAGATCCCCGCTGCGGCACCGCTGGGGGATGAACTCTTCCGCAACGTGGCCGATGATGTCACAGGCGGACCATCCATACATCTGCGTGGCGGCCGGATTGCAACTGGTGATCGCACCGGAACGTGTCATTGACATGATCGCGTCATGCGACGACGCGACGATCGACGCAGCGTTCGCCCGTTCGTCGAGGACCTGCGTAGGTCCTGCTCCACGCGTCATTTCAACCACCGATAACCTGAAAGAAAGTTTTCTGGGTGGCAACGCCATCCAGAGCGCAAGACCCCGGTTGCGGTTGCCGTCGCACATGGCTAAGGCGAACAAGAAATCCAGTTACTGGCACCCGACACAAGCCGAGTCCTACAAATCCACCCTACGCCTCATCCAGACTCAAGGAGCCGGGTGGGAACCATTTCCAAGGACGAAGGCACAGCGCGGACACGGGCTGCGCTAGGAGGCCCCGTGGCAGGAACCTGCGCCGGAGAGCACTGGACCACGGGCCTCTGACCGGACGCCCTCTGGAGCGCCTGGCGGCTTGACCTTGACGTAACGTCAACGTCTCTAATGGAGCCATGCGTATCGGCGAGCTAGCCGCGCTGGTCGGAGTGACCACCCGTACCGTGCGCCATTACCACCACCTCGGGCTGCTGCCCGAACCGGAGCGGACCCCCGGCGGCTACCGCGACTACCGGCTGCGCGACGCGGTCCTGCTTACCCGGGTCCGCCGCCTCGCCGAGCTCGGCCTGTCCCTCGATGAGATCCGCGACGTGCTCGCCGACGACCAGGACCGTGACCTGCGCGAGGTGCTCACCGATCTGGATGCCGACCTGGCCCATCAACAGGACGCCATCGCCGCCCGCCGGGCCCGGCTGGCCGTTCTGCTGGCCGAGGCCGACCTCAACCTCGACACTACGGTCGCCCCCGACCTGGGGGACCTGCTGCACGACATCCACCCGGCCGGCTCCGCGTTCGCCGCGCTCGATCGTGACATGTTGTCGCTGATCGACACCGGCGCCGACACGGCTGCCCGGGAACAGATCATGGCGATGATCCAGCCGCTCACCGCATCGGACGTGCGGGGCCGTGGCCATGCCCTCACCGCGCGGATGGACGCGATCGCCGGTGCGGATCCGTCCGATCCGCGGGTCGCCGCGCTCGCCGCCGAGTTCGCGGCCCATCTGCCCACCGAGATGGCTGCGGCGATGGTGGCCAGCCTCGAACAGTCGGAGACCAGCCACTGGCTGGGCTTGATGACCTCCGAACTCGCCCCGGCCCAGGTCAAGGTGCTGTGCCTGATGGTGACGACCCTCAAGGAGCGCGCATGTTCCTGAAGATCGCCCGAGTGACGCTGTTCGCGATCCTGCCGACGGAAGTGATGCTCGCTGTCCTGCTGGTGTCAGACGCCGCGCTGCCACGCCCGATCGTCATCGCCGCCGAGCTGGTTGTGCTGACAGCGCTGCTATTGGAGGCGTTGGTGTTATGGCGGAGTTACCGCGCCCTGCGCCATGACGGCGCCAGGCGCAGAACGGCCCTGCGCGGCGCATACGAGCAGCTCGTGCCCGAGAAGGTGCGGCGGATCATGGGTTTCGAAGCCAAGGGCATGGTCAGCCTGGTGCTCTGGGTCGGTCGTCGCCGACACGGGGCGCCGCCGGGCGCGGTGACACTGTCGTATCACCGCGAGCAGACGGGGCTCATGTTCGGGTTCCTGTTCACCTGCGTGATCGAGCTCGTCTGCGTGGAGATCCTGCTGCGCTCGCTGGACGCCCCGGCTTGGCTGCGCGCCGTGGTGCTCGCGCTCGACGCGTATGGCATCTTGATCGCGCTGGCCATCATCGCCAGCTGTATCACCCGCCCGCACGTCGTCACCGCTGACGAGCTGCGCATCCGCTACGGCGCGTTCTTCGACCTGCGTATCCCTCGTCGCCTCGTCGCCGAGGTGCAGCACCGGCGCACCTACAACGAGATCGGCATGATCAAGGCGGACGGTGATTGCTTGGTCTTGGCCGCGAACAGCCAGACCAACCTGATCGTCGAGCTCGGCGAGACCGTTGTCGCGGTACGCCCGCTGGGGCGGCGTGAGCATGTCCGCGTGCTGCGGTTCTTCGCCGACGACCCGTCGGCCGCCGTCAAGGCGCTGCGGCCGTCCCGGGACCCGGCTGCCATCGGGATTTGGCCCTGAGCCGACCCGCCTCAGGGTGCGGCGTCGGTGCGGCAGATGCCTGCTGGTCCGCCGTCTAGGGCGAGACCAGCAGGCAAGTGCTCATGCCTTGTGGATCTTCCAGTAGGCCACGTCGGAGCTGCGATTGAAGTAGGCGTTGGTGCATACCTCGTACACAGCGCCGCTGGCGCTGGCGTGGCCGTTGGTTTCCAGGAAGCCACCGTTGCCGTCATAGGCGTTGAACAGCAGGACGCAGTCGCCGATGCGGATACTTCGGTCCGCCGGGTTGGACGTCTGAGCGAATACGCGCCAACTCCCGGTGCCGGGAGCTCGGGTCTTGCTGGCGTTGGTGTTGACGTCGTAGAGGCCGCCGGTCTGCTTCTGGTCGTTGTCGGCGTGGCCGTTGGTGTCGAGGTAGCCGCCGTCACCGGAGTAGAGGTTGCGTAGGTGGACCAGGTCACCGCTGGTTACGGGAGTGCCGGTGGCCTTGCCGGAGGCAGACTCGACCTGCCAGGTGCCGGTGCCTTGGCCGCGGGTGGCCGTGGTGGCGGTGGTGACGCTGTACTTACCGCTGGTGCTGTGCCCGTTGGTGTCGAGGAAGCCGCCCTTGAAGTCGTTGTAGCCGTTCTCCAGGCAAATCTGGTCGCCGTACTTCATGTGGGTTAATCACAGCCCTCGCCCGCGCGAGAAACATCGGACAGAACCGAGCGCCAGGACCGCCCTGGACCAGGGAAGCCGCCAAGTAGTTCCGGATCCTCCTCGAGCAGGGCGACAGATGGTGAGATGCCTTCGAGGCAGAGCCGAATCACGGCGCCGTTGAGGCTCGTGATGGTCTCTGGCTCGTGGGCTGAGTTGTAGCGGATCATCGCTGGCTCCCGACCGGGCAGGCGGGTCGGCGGTGGCAGTCGGAGCAGACCAGGGTGTGACCACAGTGGGGGCACCACCGGGTCGCGCGGCGTAGCCACCAGCCTGAGGCCACACCGATGACGACCAACATCACGGTCGCCAGGACGACCACCGGCCACGGCAACGTCAAGTTCACGGCATTCTCCGCATCAACGACGGGGCTGGGGCAGAACTATGTGTGGCGCACAGGGCAGCATCTCATGAGATTCTCATCAAGCGAAATCTCACGATGAGAATGTCATTTGCTTGTGCTGAGCCTGGGGCGCGTCGCGGGTGCCGCATACTGTTCGCTGTCTCACAGTGAGACGCCGAGAACGGAGGGAGCGCCATCCGTGACGACCGAGGCGTCCGTGCCGGGTGGTCCGTCGTCGCCGCCGGTGGATCCCGTCGCGGGACCGACCGTGGTGCGTCGCCAGCTTGGCCGGCGGCTGCGTCAGCTGCGTGAGAATGCGTCGATCAGGTCCGGCGAGCATGAATCGCCCGAGCAGGTCAGCGCCCACCGTGAGCTGGGCATCTCCAGGGCGAAGCTCTACCGGCTGGAGGGTGGGCAGCACTCGGCGAAGCCGCAGGACGTCGCCGCGTTGTGTCGGCACTATCGCGCCTCCGACGAGGAGACTGACGCCCTGGTGGCGCTCGCGCTGGCCACCCAGGAGGACGGCTGGTGGCACGCGTTCGGGGACATCGCGGTGCCGGAATGGTTCTCGCTCTATGTCGATCTCGAGCCGGCCGCCTCGGCGATTCGGTCGTACGAGTCTGAGCTGATCCCCGGTCTTCTACAGACCCGGGACTACGCCGAGACGATCTACCGTGTTCACAACCCTACCTTCAGCGACGACCAGATCGCGCAACGCGCGGCGCTCCGCCTGCGACGACAGACCCTGCTGGACCGGGTCGCGCCGCCAACGCTGCATGTCGTCCTCAGCGAGACGGCGGTACGGCGAACCGTCGGCAACCCCGCGATCATGGCCACCCAGGTCGAGCGCCTGCGGAGGCTGGCGGAACGCCCGAACATCACGATCGAGATCATCCCGTTCAGCGCCGGGGCGCACGCCGGGATGGAGGGCAGCTTCGTCATCCTCGACTTTCCCGACCCGACGGACGGCCCTTCGGTCGTGTACCTGGAGACAGCCGTGTCGGCTGTCTACCTGCAAAAGACCGAGGACCTCGTCAAGTACAACGAAATCTTCACCCGCACCCAAGCAGCAGCAACCCCGATCGAGGAGTTCACGGTATGAGCGGCCAGAAACGCCGGCACTACGTCAAGTCCAGTCGATCTGGTGGTTCCGGAAACTGTGTCGAGTGGGCCGTTGAGGGCCATTCTGTCTTCGTCCGCGACAGCAAAGACCGATCCGGTGTCGAGCTGAAGCTGACCCACGACGAATGGGAGGCCATCGTCGCGGCCGTCGCCAACGGTCACGATCATCCGAACCTGACCGTGTGCCCGGACGGCGCGACGGTCGTCCACAGTGAGCGGACCCTCCGCTTCACTCCTGCCGAGTGGGAAGCGTTCACCGACGCTGCGGTCAGCGGCGAGTGCGCGGTCAACATCCGAGTCGTAGGCTGACCTTGGGCCGCTACCGTTGACCTGCGGAACCTCGACGGCTCAGGAGCCCTGAGCCACCACCGCGACATCGTCCAGTGTGAACGTCGTCGGCATGGCGTTGTCGAGTTTCATCGTCCACTTCAGGGTGACGCTCCTGCCCTTGAAAGCGGACAGGTCCGCGCTGACCAGCTGCCAGTCCGGCGCGGCCTGGACGTTCGATACCTGAGCGAGTTTCGTGCCGTTGCCGTCGAGCGTCAGGGTGTCCCGGTCGAAACTCGACATCTCGTGGGTGGCCACGTGCACCCAGAAGAACACCTTCGGGTTGGTGGCGCCCGCCGGCACAGCCACCGTGGTCGACAGCTGTTGCCTCGCGTTCTTGGCCTCGGTGAACCGGGCGTACCGGTCGCCACCGCGGGGGGGCGGGTTGACGCCGCTGACGATGACGCCGGTGTCACCGGTCCAGCCGCCCGCGCCCTGCTCGAATCCGGGGTTGGCGACGAGGTTGCCGGTGGTGTTCGGCTCGACATCCCACCTGAAGGCCATCGCCGCCGCGCCGCCGCGACCGTCGTCGGCGGTGACCCGCACGGTGAACCGTCCGCCCTTAACGGGGCTTCCAGATATGAGGCCGTTCGTGGCGCCCACGCTGAGCCCGTCCGGCAGGCCGGTCGCGGTCACGGTGACCGGGTCGCCGTCGGGGTCGGTGGCCTTGAGTTGGAGGTTCACCGGGGCGCCCAGGGTCGAGCGGTGGTCGGGCTGGGGGGCGATCTGGGGGTTGCGGTTGATGCCGCCGGCGGCGGCGGTCACGCCGTCCATGACCAGCGCGTACGTCTGTGGGCCGGTCGGCACGTTGGCGCCGCGGACCCGGACCGTGTACGTGCCGGCGGCCGGCGCCTGGAGGAACACGTTCTCCAGGTTGTTCCTCCGGTCGGCACTGCCGCCGGTGGTGGACCAGCCGCCCGAGAACACGTTGCCGAGCCGAACACCGCCCGGGCCGCTGACCTCCAGATCGAGGTCGTTGACCAGCGTGGTCGCCGCGTTGACCTTGGCGGCCGGGTCGGTCCACGCCAGCGTGATCTTCATTGGGGCGCCGGCCTTGGCGGTGACCTGGTACTCGCGGGTCGCGCCGGTGTCCAGCGCCGCGCCCTCGTCCAGCCAGATGGCCGTCCCGGCGGTCGCCCGGTCCAGGTTGGCCAGGCCCCAGCCCTCGTGGATGTTGGGGATCGGGTGCCTGTTGTCGTCGCGGCCGTCGCTGTCCTCGTCGAGCAGGTCGGTGGCGCCATTGACCAGTGTGGCCTTCACCAGCGCCGCAGAGGCGTTCTGGCCGTGCTTCTTGACGTAGTAGTCACGGACGACGACCGCGCCGCCGGCCACCAGCGGGTTCGACATCGACGTGCCGGTGTTGTATTTGTACGCCCCGTCGTACGGGAAGCCCACCGCGTCGGACTGGTACGCCTTGTTCTTCGGGTTCATGGCTGAGTCGTAGCCCTGCCGGAACAGCGGCGAGTACCCGGACAGGATCCAGGCGCCCGGGGCGACCAGATCCGGCTTGATCCGGCCGTCGTCGGTGGGGCCCCGGCCGGAGAACGGCGTCATCTGTTGGTCGTTGCCGGCCTGCGGGTCGTCCTTCAGCGGCGCCACCGGCGCCATCGACGGGTACCAGGCGCCCCAGGTCGGCAGCGGCATGGTCCCGCCGAGCTTCTGGCAGGATCCATCCGCGCCCCACGACCGCTTCTCGCTGGCGGTCTGGCCGGAGTAGGTCAGACTCCTGTCGCAGGCGTAAGTGCGCCGGCCGCTCTCGGAGGCCCCGACGGCGATGCCGTTCTTGGCCGTGGCCGGCGCGCCGACCGAGTCGGGATCGACGACGCCGTTCCTGTCGGTGTCGCCGCCGCCGTTGCCGGCGGCGAACGTGATGGTCATGTCGCGGTTCCTGGCGATGAAGTCGTCGACGCCGGCGGCGTTGTCCTCGTAGACGCCGTTGCGGGGGCCGCCCCAGGAGTTCGAGTGGACGCGGGCCCCGTCGGCGTACGCCTGCGCGAACAGGGTGCGGATGTCAGTGGGCAGGCCACCGAGGTGGTAACCCTCCTTGAACGCGTTGCCGCAGCTCCCGATCGGCTTCACCCAGTCCTGGACGGCCTGGAACACCAGCCGGGCCTGGTACGCGGCCGCCTTGCCGACGCCGGTGGCGTCGCCGCCGCCGACCACCGAGGTGGCGGTGTGGGTGCCGTGGCCGGAGTCCACGTCCCGGGGGCCGTCGGGGTCGGCGACACGGCAGTTGGCGATATCGGCGGTGGGCCAGTCACGGATCGCTGTGATCCGTGAGCCGGGCACGCCCGGGTGGGCGGTGGCGGCGACACCGGTGCCGAAGCCGGTGTCGGCGACCGCGGCGATCTGGCTGGAGCCGTCGTAACCGCGGTCCGCGGCCGGCTGGCCCTTCATGGTGGTGAAGACCGCCGACTCGTTGAGGGGGCGCATCATCGTGTAGGCGTCGACGCTGGTGACATCCTCGCGGCGGCTGAGCGTGTCGACCTGGGCGCCCGTGGCCGCGATGAGCAGGGCCCGCCCGGAGACCGAGGCGACCGCGCCGGAGCTGGCCGCCGCGGCTCGGACGGCAGCCACGTCGGCGTCGCCCGCCACGGTCACCGTGTAGAGCCGGGCGCTGTCCGTGGCGGCGGCGCTGCGCTTCCACTCGGGGGTGAAGCGCTCGACCGCGCGGACGCCAGCGCCGCCGGCGACGGCGTCGGCCTGCGCTGCGGTCATCCGGACCAGGTAGGCGAAGTCGGGCAGGTAGCCGTCGATGGCGGCGCCGTGACCCTCCAGAAACAGGCGCTGGGCGGCGCCGACCGGTCCGTCGAACTGCGCCACGAAAAGGCCGCGCCGGCCATGGGGGAGTCGAGGGGCGCGCGCGAAGCTCGGCGAGTCGGAGGCGACGAGCGTCACCTCGCCGGTGCGCAAACGCAGCACGGGCGCGTCAGCGGCGTTGTGCTGTTCGGCGCCGGCGATCGCGGGGAACGACAGCACGACGGCGGCGGCGGAGCCAGCCGCGACGAGGGCCCGGCGGGCTCGCCTGGTGATCACCATGATGTTGGACTCCTCCGGAAGGCGCACGGGTGGGCGGCGCGGGCCTGCGCATCAAACCATCTATGTCAATGTGAGGTCAATTACCTCAGTCGATGCCTGATCGGTCACCCGGCGCCGCCCCGGCCCGGACCCCGCCCCGTGGGCTCGGCCCGTTCGGCAGACCGCCTCCGGACGCTGAACCGTGCGCCCGCCGATCCCGTACTGACAGACACAACAAGCGCTATCCGCTTTGCCCAACGACGAAAGGCCCAGCATGAGTTCCATTGGTAACCCCGCCCCAGACGGCGGCGCCTCGTGGCTGTCCCGCCGTCGTTTGCTCGCGCTCGCTGCGACCGGCGCCGGCGTCTCGGTCGTCTCTGTCACCGGGCTGAGCCTCGCCAGCGAGTCCAGCGGCGATGACGACGGCGCGCCGTTGGTCATCTCCCTGCGTGACGTCAGGAACGGCACGATCGACGTCTTCTCCGGTGAAAGCGTCCGGACGATCACCGACAAGAAGCTCGTAGACAGCCTTCTCAGGGCCGCAGGCCGCTGACCGTTCGACAGGAGAGACCCCCGAATGTCTTCCCACCGCGAAGCGCCGGAAATCAGCAAGGACCCCGTCGCCGACAGCTCCGATCTGTACGCCTTCATCAGCCACGACGAGCCCGACTCCGTCACGATCATCGCTAACTACGTGCCGTTGCAGATTCCGGCCAGCGGCCCGAACTTCTTCGAGTTCGGGGATGACGTCCTCTACGAGATTCACATCGACACCAACGGCGACGCCCGCCCGGACATCACCTATCAGTTCCGGTTCCGGACCGAACTACGCAACAACCGCACCTTCCTTTACAACACCGGCCAGATCGAATCGCTGGACAGCGAGAACTGGAACCGCCGCCAGTTCTACTCGGTCACCAGACTCGACAGCCGCGGCAAGCGGACAGAGCTGGCCGGCAGGCTGCAATGCCCGCCCTGCAACGTCGGCACCATCTCCATCCCGGACTACGCGGGCCTCGCCGAGGACGCCGTGCACAAGCTGAAGTCAGGGGAGAAGGTGTTCGCCGGCCAGCGCGCCGACGCCTTCTTCGTCGACCTCGGCTCCATTTTCGATCTGGGAACGCTACGCCCGTTCCAGAACAAACACCTGGTCGGTCAGAAGCTGTTCAACTTCGCCGGCAAGGCGGTCAACGCCACCGACAGGACGAACGTGCACAGCATCGCCTTGCAGATCCCGCTGCACATGGTCCGCCGCGGCGGCCGGAACCGGGTGGGCGTCAAGGACGCCGGCGCCGTCATCGGAGTCTGGACCTCCGCCAGCCGCCGCCAGGTCGAGGTCCGCGGCAAGAAGGGCGACGGCGACGTCGTCGTCGGCCCGCAGGTCCAGGTCTCCCGACTCGGAAACCCGCTGTTCAACGAGGTCATCGTGCCGATGGCCGAGAAAGACAAGTGGAACAGCCTGCCGCCCAGCGAGGACAAGAGATTCGCCGAGTTCGTCGCCAATCCCGAGCTGGCAGCGCTCCTGCCAGTGCTCTACCCGGGCCTGTTCGACAACCTCGCCGCGCTCAACAAGACCAGGCAGCCCCGCGCCGACCTACTGGCCATCCTGCTCACCGGCATCCCGGACGGCGTAATCGACGGCTTCCAGAACAGCGCCGGCCGCGTCCAGGCGGACATGCTGCGCCTCAACACGGCCGTCCCGCCGGCGGCGCATGAGAACGCCTTCGGCGTCGTCGGCGGCGACATCGCCGGCTTCCCGAACGGCCGCCGCATCGCCGACGACGTCGTCTCCATCTCGCTGCGAGCCATCGCCGGCGCCACCGTGCCGCTGGTCGACCCCCGCTTCAAGCCGGACGCCGCCGCCACGGCCGTCGAGCAGGGCCTGAGCATCAAGAACGTCAGCGCCAAGCTGCTGGGGAAGTTCCCCTTCCTGCCCACGCCCTTCGACGGCCTCAACAATCCGTCATGAGCCACGGACACCACCACACGCTCGCCCCGTCCACACAGGGCACGGTGATGCTGAACATCGGCGAAGGGATCGGCGCGCTGATCATCCACACCGACGGTCAGTGGCACGGCCACGAGATAGAAGTCAGTCGGGCTGCGGCGCCGACAGAGCGTAAACACGCTGCCGTCCGCGCCCGGCACGTCCATGGCGGTGTCTCGTACTGCGTCCTCATCGACGACCTGCCGGAGGACCGGTACCTGATCTGGCACGACGCCGCGGAGCCGCTGGCCCGGGTCGAGGTGCGGGGCGGTGCGGTCACCGAGTACACCTGGCCGGCGGAGGCGGTGCCCGGCCGAGGTCACGTTCCGCCGTAGCCTCGCCCAGCCGAGCGAGCCCATCGGGCCCGCTGAGGGGATTGTCGCCGGGGGCGGGGACAGCGCGTCTCTCCCACCCCCGGCCGAAGACTCAGCAGGCCTCGGTGACGAAGTTCCAGAACGTTCCGTAGTTCATGCCCACCGAGTTGTGGCCACTGCCCTGGGCTTTGAGGCTCTGCGTGATGATCAGTTGATCCTGGCCCTCACAGCGGGAGCCCCAGAAGTCCTTGAGTTCATGGGTGGCACTCCATGACCCCTCGTAGCTGCCGTCGTGCTGCCAGCCGACCCGCTCCTCGGTGTGAGAGCCACCCTGCCAGAAGTACTTCGCCTTGAACTCCGCCGAGCCACCGGGCCGGAGCATGGCGTCGCCGCTGAAGGCAGCCTGGCGCATACCGATCCGGTAGCCCGATGCCGTCGTGACGCGCAGCACCAGCGTGCATGCCTTCAGCGCCGGCTTGGGGGGCGTGTTGGCGGTGAATGTGTCGTAGATGGCGGTGACCCAGCCACCGTTCGGGTCGACGACCACCTGAGTGGTGTCCTTCTTGCAGCCGGATCCGGAGACTCCGACGACCTCGATCTGCGGCTCCGCCTTCGGCTTCTCCTCGGCGAACGAGGGTGCTGGCAGTGCCGCAACCCAGAGGCCGGCTCCGGCGGTGGCCGCTGCGAGGAGCTTCGTTGTCTTCTTCACTTCTTTCCCCTGTCAGAGGTGGGTGAGGGAGGGGCGCCGGGCGGGTGGTTCCCCGACGCCCACGGTGTGCGAAGCGCCGGCCTTCAGTGATCGGCGCAGGGTTGGGTCTCCAGCTCCCAGACCGTCGAGTACTGGGAGTCCGCAGTCTCCATGTTCAGCACATTGGTGCCGCTGCCGGAGACCTTGAGGTTCTGGGTGATGATGAGTTGGTCGTTGCCGCCGCAGCGTGAGCCCCAGAACTCGGTCAGGGTGTGGGTGGCCTGCCATGACCCGTTGTGGACGCCGGCTTTGCTCCAGCCCGGCAGCTCTTGGGTCCGGGCCACGCCCTGCCAGAAGTACTTGGCCTTGAACTCCGCCTTGCCCCGAGAGGTCAGCGCGGCCTCACCGCGGTAGTCGACCTTGCGGACGCCCAGCCGGTATCCAGGGTCGAGCTTGACCTTGAAGGTAAGCGTGCAGGCCTTGACAGCCGGGTTGGCCTGCGCAGTGGTGCGAGCCTCGAACGCGTCGTAAAGGGCAGTGAAGCCGCTGCCCTCAGGGTTGATCAGGACTGTGGCGGTGCCGGCCGGGCAGCCGGCGCCGGAGACTCCGGCCAGTTCGAGCTGCGGTGGGGTCTTGGACGGCGGATGGGCCGAGGCGGGCGAGCCCGGAGCCGAGGCGGCGGTGAGAGCGAGCAGGGCGGCCGCGGCGTACCGGGCGGGGCGGCTGATCATGATGTTCTCCTGAGGCTTGTGTGGGATTCGGTGAGCCGGGTGGGCGGTCGACGCCGAGTGGGCGCCGACCGCCGATCACTCAGCAGGGCTGCAGGTCGAAGTCCCACTTGGTGGAGTAGCTGGAGTCCGCGGTCTCCATGTTCATCACGTTGGTGCCCGAGCCGGTCGTCTTCAGGTTCTGGGTGATGTTCAGGCGTGAGTCCTTGCCGCACCAGCTGAAGTAGCTCTCACGAATGTCGTGCACAGCCTCCCAGGAGCCTTCGTAGGCGCCGTTGCGGCTCCAACCCGGGTGCTCCAGCGTCTTGGAGTTGCCCTGGTAGAAGTACTTGGCCTTGAACTCACTGCGGCCAGCGCGCGTCAGCACGGCCTCGCCGCGGTAGACGACCCGGCGGACGCCCACCTTGAGGCCCGGCGGAACCTTGATGTTCAACACGAGGGTGCACGCCTTGAGGCTGGGATTCGCCGGTGTGCGCGCTTCGAAGGCGTCGTAGAGAGCGGTGAAGCCGGTGCCGTCCAGGTTCGGCACGATGGTGGCGGTGTCAGCCGGACACCCGGAGCCGCCGTACTGGACCACCTCGATCTGCGGCGGAGTAGGGCGCTTGGCATCGGCCTGGGAGGGAGTCGCCATCCCGGCGACGAGCCCGGCGGTAGCGAGCGTGCAACCGATAACCTTGCGGGCGATAGTCATGGAATCCCCTTCGTCGGGCCGCGGATGCTGGCCGGCGGTGCCCCGTCGGCGGCGTGAGGTAGTCGTCGGTCGACCCGACGATGGAGTGCGGGAGGGATACGGCTCATCCGCCAAGCGATCCCGTCCGACCTACACCAGTGAAGATGCGCCACGGCGACGGCAGATACCGTGGCGTGCCTCTCAATTCGCCATCAGCCGATAACGATATAGGCCGCGAGTGTAGCCAAGTCGGGTAGTAGCTGTCCAATGTAGACGTCATCACGTTTTCCGCGATTCTGTTGCAGGTGAAGCGGGGCAATGTGAAACATATTCTGTCATGACGGGGATCGACTGCGGCGCCTTGTCGGCTGGGCCGGACCTGGCCGTCCGCAGGAGCGCCGGGGTGAGTCTGTGGTCCTGATGTCCGTCAATCCTTCAATTAGCTCTACTGTGGACGAACCTGCGTAGGTACTCTCAAGTGGTCCAACCTCCCAGCGTGTGGACACGGGGGCGCGCCACCCACGGTGACGTGCAAGTTTGGGGGTGAGTGCGGTGGTAGTCCATCCACGCGTCGTGGTTGCAGGGTGCGGGCCCGACCTGGGTACGGTGACGGCCGATCGACGTGAGGATTACGCCGGAGCCAGCGTCGCGCGCTGCCGAAGATGGTGTCGGCGGTGAAGGCGCAGGACATGGAGGCGCCGGTCGACCTGGCGGATTCCCAAGCCGAGATGTTGGCCGCCGCGGCAGCAGGCGATGCGGAGACCTGGTCACTTCTGATAAAGACTTATTCGCCCATGGTCCAGTCGTTGACGTTTCAGTATTGCCTTAATCGGGCTGATGCCCCAGACGTGACGCAAACGGTTTGGCTGCGGCTCTGGGAGAATGCGTCCGCGATCCGCGAACCCGCCGCGCTAACCTCCTGGATCGGTCGCACCACCCGCAACCTGTGCCTGCGCGCCCGCCGGCAGGACGCATACGTGCGACCCGTCGCCCCCGAGCACTTCATCGGCGTCCGGCAGCTGCAGGTCGGTGACCCGACGGAAGCCGTCGACGACGCCTCGGCCGCCGCCCACCGTCGGCGGGCGTTGCGCCGCGCCCTGGACGACCTCGGTCCGCGATGCCGCCAGTTGATGGCTTTGCTGATGAGTGAGTCGCGGCCGAGTTACCGCGAGATCGCTGCCGAGCTGGACATCCCGGTAGGTAGCATCGGGCCGACCCGGCAGCGTTGCCTCGAGCGCCTACGTCAGAGCGTGGTCCATGCCATGGCGACTCAGGGTTGAAACGGCGTATGTCTGTCCGGCCCTCCGTAGAGCGGAGGCGGAGGCGCTCGGATCGTCCCCCGCATCCCTGCCCTCCAGCAGCGCGAAGTGCCGGGTGGCCGTCCCGGGCTGGCGACAACCGGCGGCGGCGTCCGCCCAGGCTCGGAACGGCGGCCGGTCGGGCAGCGTCTCGCGCAGCAGCGACAGGCCCTCACGTTCGTGTCCGAACTCCGATGGCGTGACCTCCACCCAGCGGGACGATCACCCGCACTGCAACCCCTGAGGTACCGGCCGTCGCCACAAACGGACGCCCCAAAGCTAACACCGGGACCGGACATCACGCTGAGGCGCGCAAAGCCCCGAGTCCGGCCAGCCCATCTGGCGTAGCACAAGTGCTACGATCGGCGTCATGAGTGCTGAGGTAGGGCTGCGGGAGCTTCGGCAGAACGCCAGTGAGTTGGTCCGGCAGGCGGAGTCGGGGACCCGCGTGACGATCACCGTCGCGGGTCGTCCCGCGGCCGTGCTCGGTCCGGTGGGCCCACGGGCGTGGCGGAGCTGGGACGACCTGGCTGACCTCTTCCGCCAGCCCGCCGACGCCAGCTGGCCGGCCGATCGTGATCTGGTGGACGGCGAGCTGAGCGACCCGTGGGAGCGGGCGTGACGGCGACCGGCGTGGTCGAGGCGGGAACGCGCGGGATCCTCGACACGAGCGTGCTCATCGCCGCCGACGTGACACCGATCCCCGGCCAGTTGGCGATCAGCGTGGTGAGCCTCGCCGAGTTGCGCTTCGGCGTGCTGGTGGCGAAGGACTCGACGGCCCGGTCGGCCCGGCTGGCGCGTCTGGTGTCGCTGGAGCGCCGGTTCGAGCCGCTGCCGGTCGACGAGTCGGTGGCCGACAGTTACGGGCAACTGGCCGCACGGGTGGTCGAGGTCGGTCGTCAGCCGCAGGCCAGGGCGATGGACCTGCTGATCGCGGCGACCGCCCACGCTCACGGTGCTGCCCTGTACACGCGCAACGCCGCGGACTTCGCTGGCCTGGAGGACCTGGTGCAGGTCGTTCCCGTCTGAGCGGGTCAGTCGGTGCGGACGATGCAGCTCTCGCAAGGCGGGTTCGGCGTTCTCGTTTCGGCATCGTGCGGCTGGTCAAGCCGCGAGCGGTGAGATGGCGTCGATGTCTGCGCCGTGGTTCTCTTTCTCGACTTCGATGTCATAGTCGGCCTGGATGTTGAGCCAGTAGCGCTCGCTGAGTCCGAGCGCCTTTGACATGCGCAGGGCCGTGTCGGGGGTGATCCGGCGGGTGCCGTGCACGATCTCATTTATCCGCCGTGGCGGTACGCCCATGGCTGTGGCCAGTCGGTACTGCGAGATGCCCATGGGGACGAGGAAGTCCTCCAACAGGATCTCTCCGGGGGTGATGGGCGGGTGTGCCTTTTCGGTCATCTGTCCTCCTTCGGTCAGTGGTAGTCGACCAGCTCGACGTGCGCAGGCCCGGCTGGAGTCCAGCGGAAGCAGATCCGGTACTGGCCGTTGACTCGGATCGAGTGCTATCCGCGGCGGTTGCCCTTGAGCTTCTCCAGCCGGTTACCGGGTGGGACCCGCAGGTCGGTAAGGGTTTCGGCGGCGTTGAGTTGGCGTAGCTTGCGGTGGGCGATCCGCTGGACGTCGGGCCCGAAACGGGACACCCGTTCCCGATCGTGTACCCGGCGGGTCTGTTCGTCGGCGTACGACTGAATCACCGCAAGACCATATCGTGCGGCGTTAATAACGGCAAGCGTTATGCTTTGGGCTGGCCGTAGCCGGCAGGCGGCGGAGCGCGTGGCATCCTTGCCCGGTGAACGCCGTCCTTCCGCCGCTCCGGCTCGGCCCGTACATGCTGTCGACACCGGTGGTGTTGGCGCCGATGGCCGGCATCACCAACATCGCTTTTCGTCGCCTGTGTCGGGAGCAGGGCGCCGGCCTGTACGTCTGCGAAATGATCACCACGGTCGCGCTGGCGGTGCGCAACCCCAAAACCGAGCGCATGATCCAGTTCAGCGACGACGAGCAGCCGCGGTCAATGCAGCTCTACGGTATCGACCCGGACATCACCGCCAAAGCGGTGAGGCGGGTCGTCGACGAGAACCTCGCCGACCACATCGACCTCAACTTCGGTTGCAGCGTCCGCAAGATCACCAGTAAGGGCGGCGGCTCGGCGATCCCGTACAAGCGGCGCCTGTTCGGCGCGATCGTCAAGGCCGCCGTCGACGCCGCCACCCCCGCGGGCATCCCGGTGACGATCAAGATGCGCAAGGGCATCGACGACGAGACGCCCACCTACCTGGAGGCCGGCCGGATCGCCCAGGACGCCGGCGTGGCCTGGGTGGCGCTGCATGCCCGCACCGCCGCGCAGCGCTACTCGGGCGAGGCTGACTGGGAGGCGATCGCCCGCCTCAAACAGGCCCTGGACGTCCCGGTGTTGGGTAATGGCGACATCTGGGAGGCCGACGACGCCCTGCGGATGGTCGCCGAAACCGGCTGCGACGGCGTCGTCGTCGGCCGTGGCTGTCTGGGCAGGCCGTGGCTGTTCGCCGATCTGGCCGCCGCGTTCGCCGGGCGTCCGGAGCGGGTGATGCCGGACCTGGGCTACGTGGCGGGCACGATGCGCCGGCACGCTGAGCTGCTGTCGGCGTGGTGGCGGGCCGAGCGGGAGGGCGTCACCGATTTCCGCAAGCACGTCGCCTGGTATCTCAAGGGTTTTCCGGTCGGCTCGGACCTGAGGCGGGCGATGGCGATGGCGTCGTCGCTGGCCGAGCTGGACGATCTGCTCGCCCGGCTCGACCCGTCCGAGCCGTTCCCGATGGCCAATGTGGGCCAGCCGCGCGGCCGCACGAACTCTCCTGCGAGAGTTGTGCTGCCGCACGGCTGGCTGGACGACCGGGACGACGCCGCGGTCCCGGTGGGGGCGGAGTTGGACGATTCCGGCGGCTGACCGCCGGGATCAGGTCAGCGGGCGATCGCCCAACCTGACAGCGACGACGCGGGGGCGATCCCGAAGCGGTTCACCGGCGCGACCTGGAACCGGTATCGGGCGTTGCGGGCCAGTCCGCCGGACCAGGTGTACGCCCGGAGCCTGCTGCTGACCACCCGGGTGCTGCGTGCTCCGTTGGACCGGATGACCGTCACCCGGTAGGCGGAGATCGCGGCGCTGTTCGAGACGGTCGGCGAGGCCCACCGCACCGACGCGGTCACTACCTTGGTTGCCTTGCTTCCGCTGGTCACCCCACGGATCGAGGCGCGCCCGGGGACGCCGACCATCCGTGCGGCCGAGCGGACTGATTCGTTGCCCGCGAAGTCGACGGCTGACAGCGTGAACCCGGTGACCCGGCCGGCGAGGCCGCTGACGTTGGTGTTCGCGGCCCGTCCGATTCCCGGCGCCTGGATCTCGCCGGCGAAGGCGTTGTTGCGGAACAGCTTGTAAGCCTCGGCTGTCGGCACGCCCGGCCAGGAGATCCGGGCGGTGCTGCCGGACAGCGCGGTCGCTGCCGGGGCGCCGGGCCGGGCCGGGGCGGTCCGGTCGATGGTGACGGTGACCGGCGCGGAGACCCCGCCGGTGGATCGCGTGGTCATGACCCGGTCGCCCTCGGCGAGGGCCGCGGCGGGCGTGAGCCGGTACTGGCCGTTGGCGACGGGGCCGGTGGCCACCACCTGGCCGTCGGCGAGCAGTTCGACGCTGTCGCCGGTGGAGCGCCCGGTGAATTCCGGCTGCGCGACCCTTGTCAGGTTGTCGACATCGGAGACCCCGGTGTCGGTCGCGCTGGTCATGTTCGGAGTGGTCGGCGGGTTGCCGGCGGCCAGGTCGGCGATCCTGCCCTGAACGTTGAAGCCGGCCGTGCGGACGTCGACGCCCGGCCCGACGATCCGGAAGTAGTTCTGGGGCGCGCCAGCCTCGTCGAGGAGGGTCGATCCGATGACCCGGTGCGGGATGCTGAAGTCACCGATGTGGCCGGCGGGGGCGGCCGGCGCGAAGGCGGGGTCCCAGGTGAGGAACGGCGCGGGGGTCTCCGCGCCGGCGGAGTCGCCGAGGAACCCGTCGGTGGCGGCTTTCCAGCCTCCGTTGTCGCACGGCGGATCGGCCTCGCCCGCTTCGGCAGGGCCGCACCCGGTGTCGGGGTTGTGTTCGGCGCGTCGCACGTTTCCGACGCCGTCGGTGGTGATCGGGAACTGGCCGTACGGGTGCATGACCGTGTAGGTGGTGTTCGGGGCCAGGCCGGTCACGCGTTCCAGGCGGGTCCGGCTGAACATGACCTCCTCGCCCGAGCGCACCTCGTCGTTGGCGAAGGAGGTTTCGAGCGCCAGGATCATCAGGGCGCTGACCCCGTTCTGGCTGAGGGCCGCCTCGGCCGCCCAGTAGAAGTTCTCCACCGCGTAGTTGTCCGGGTAGGACATGGGGCTGCCGGTGTCAGGCAGCTCGCTGAGGACGCAGCGGTCGGCCGGGTCGTCGCAGAGCGCGAGCCGGAGGCCGTTGGCGTCTTCCACGTAGGTCGGGAAGCGTTTGACGTTGCTGTCCTCGCCGACCGCGTTGAGTCCGGCGTTGGCGGGGGCGGCATGGGTGAGGGAGAGAACGATTGCGGCGGCCGCTGCGATTGCGGCGCTTCGGCGGCGCCTGTTGCTGTTACGGGGTGTCATCTGTGCGCGTCCCATTCGCTTGGGGTCAGTGAGGGGTTGAACGCCGAATTCTGCGGCTGACACGACGGTTCATACAAACGCTCTCGGTGATCGTTCCATGGCACGTAGTAATGGTGGCGACAATCCAATCCATCGTTGTGTTTGGTCGCACTGGGGCTGGAGTGAGCCATGATGCGGATGCGCCAGGAGTGAATTCGCGGACCCCAATTCGAAAAGGCCCTTGACCTGCGGGTTCGCTGAATTTATACCCGCATCAAAGGTGATGATCGATATATGACGCGTCGGGCCATTGGGCGCTTGTCGAGGCAGTTGGATCCAAGTCCTCTTTGTGTCCGGTAGGGCCAGGGCCCGGTCATTCTTTCGGACTTGAAGGGGTCACCTGCCAGGTGCCCGATCAATTACCTTCGCCGGGGAATCTGCACACCGTTTGATTGCTTATTGACCGGTTGGTGGAGTCGCCGGGACGGTGCCGTTACGTACCGTTTTCACCTATCGCTTCCCAGCGGTTCGAGTCGCTTGAGGCGATGCGACGACAGCACAACGCAGCGGAGGTTCGGTTATGAGCGAGCAGACCCCAGGCACGCACGGCGTCAACCGACGCGATCTGATGCGACGGGCGGGCGCCGCAGGCGCGCTGGTCGCCACCGGGTTGGCGCTGCCGCTGGGCCGTTCGGTGCAGACCTCGTCGGTCAGCCTGCTGCCGTCGAACAAGATGCCCAAGCCGTTCAAGGCGCCGTTCCGTCGACCGCCGGTGCTCAAGCCGCGGGCTGTCACCCGGGACGCCCGCGGCTTCTACACCCAGCACTACACCGTGAACGAGCGCCTGGGCGCCACCGAGATCGCGCCAGGCATCCAGACCCCGGTCTACGGCTACAACGGCATCTTCCCCGGGCCGACCATCGAGGTGAACCGCGGCGTCAAGACGGTCGTGCGGGTGCGCAACAAGCTGCCGAACCTGCACCCCGATCTCGGGCACAGCTTCGCCACCTCCACCCACCTGCACGGCTCGGCGTCGGCGCCGCAGTACGACGGGTACGCCAACGACATCACGCCGCCCGGGTTCTACAAGGACTACCACTACCCGAACTTCCAGCCGGCCCGAACGCTCTGGTACCACGACCACGGCGTGCACCACACCGCCGAGAACGCCTACTCCGGCCTGGCCGGGATGTACATCATCCGTGACGCCGCCGAGCGGGCGCTGCTCCCACAGGGGGAGTTCGACGTCCCCCTGGTCATCAACGACGTGATGCTCGGCGCGGACGGCCGGTTGGCCTACGACGACAACGACCACTCCGGACTGTGGGGCGACATCATCCTGGTCAACGGCGTGCCGTGGCCGAAGATGAAGGTCAAGCGCCGGGTCTACCGTTTCCGGGTCCTCAACTGCTCGATCGCCCGTTCGTACCGGTTCCGGCTCAGCACCGGCGACCCGGTGACCATGGTCGCCACCGACGGCGGCCTCATGCCGGTGGCCCGCAGGGTCGACCAGTGGCGCCACGGCGGCGCGGAGCGCTACGAGATCCTCATCGACTTCCGCAGGTACAAGCCAGGGCAGAGGATCGAGCTGCGCAACCTCAGCAACGACAACAACCGCGACTACAGCAACACCAACCGGGTGATGCAGTTCGAGGTCACCGACGACGCGTTCTCCACGGTGAACAACCGGATCCCCACCACGCTGGTTCCCAGCGCCGCCACGAGCCTGAAGCCATCGCAGGCCAAGCGTTCCCGGTACCTGCGGGTGCACCGCAGCAACAGCGAGTGGAAGATCAACGACCAGAGTTGGCATGACGTCGTCGCCAGCGGATACACGAGCGTGGTGTCCAGTCCGGAGATCAACGAGGTGGAGATCTGGGATATCGAGAACACCTCGGGAGGATGGTTCCACCCGGTCCACATCCACCTGGTGGACTTCCAGATCATCGGTCGCAACGGCAGACCGCCGTTCGACTACGAACGCGGCCCCAAGGACGTGGTGTACGTCGGCGAGGGCGAACGGGTGCGGCTGCTCATGCAGTTCGCCCACCAGCGGGGCAAGTACATGATCCACTGCCACAACCTGCCGCATGAGGACCACGACATGATGCTGCAGTTCAGCGTCGGTCTCAAACCCGGCGCGATCGACCCCAACGACCCGATCAAGGCGGCGCCGCCGCGTCGGGACACCCTTCCCCCCAACGCATGAGACGCGCCGCGCGGCGCTGGGCGGGCGCCGTCGCCCGCTGGCGGCGACCCGGCCGGACCGTCCTGAGCTGGACGGTGACGGCGCTGGCCGCCGCGTCGGTGGTCGTCGCCGCCCGGGTGTGGGTGGTCGAGCCGTTGCGGGTCGGGTCGGACAGCATGTCGCCCACGGTGGACCGGGGCGCGGTGGTGCTGGTGGAGAAGCTCTCCCCGCGGTGGCGCCAGCCCGCGCGCGGCGAGCTGATCGCCTTCTGTAGTCCCGAGGACGGTCAGCTCATCCTCAAACGGGTGGCCGCTGTCGGCGGCGATGTCGTGGAGATCCGCGACGGGCGGCTGTTCGTGAACGACGGCCCGGTGGACGAGCCCAGCCTCGACGCCGCGCTCGACGACGGTCACTACTTCGGTCCGGTCCCGGTCCCGACCGGCGCGGTGTTCCTGCTCGGCGACAACCGGACGAACTCGATCGACTCCCGCGACTACGGCCCGGTGCCGCTGGGCGAGATCGAGGCCCGGGTGCTGCTGGGCGCCCGCTGATCTGCCCTGTTCGCGACGCCCGGCGTCGTCTGGCCGAGAGGTTCTTTCATGATCAGGTTTCGTTGTCGGTGGGCTGCGGCGCTGAGCGTGACGCTCAGTCTGGGTCTGTTGCCGATGCTTCCGTCGGCCGCCGACGCGGCGCCGGTCGGGCAGGGGTTCAACCTGAACCCGTCCGACCTGAAGTTCATCCTTCAGCAGATCAGGATCGCTGAGGCGCACGCCGCCGGCGGCGAGCTGCTCGGGTCGGGACCGGACCAGATTCCCAACGCGGCCAGGCAGGGCGCGGAGCTGCCGTTCGGCCTGCGCACCGTCGACGGGACTTTGAACAACCTTACCGCCGGCAAGGGCGGATTCGGCGCCGCGGACCGGGCCTTCCCCCGACTCACCGACGCCGACCACCGCGCGGGCGAGCCGTGGGCCGCCGACCCGGACGGCCCCGGGCCGTTGGCGGTCGGCGCCCCGACCTCGTACGCCCAGAAGAAGGGGCTGGTCAACGACTCGCGCCCCAGGATGATCAGCAACCTGGTCGTCGACCAGACCGCGGGGAACCCCGCCGCGGTCGCCGCCGCCGGCCCCGGCGCCACGCCAGGCGCGTCCGGCGCCTTCGACATGCCCAACACCGCGCCCGACGCCGGCCTGTCCGCCCCGTACAACTCGTGGTTCACCCTGTTCGGCCAGTTCTTCGACCACGGCCTGGACATGGTCAGCAAGGGTGGCGGGACGGTCTACCTGCCGCTGCGGCCCGACGACCCGCTGTACGACCCGAACAGTCCGACGAACTTCATGGTCCTCACCCGTTCGCTGAACCAGCCGGGCCCCGACGGCGTGCTGGGCGACAACCCGGCCACCCCGGCCGTCGACGAGAGCGCCGACGACGTCCGCGACGCCACCAACCAGACCGCGACGTTCGTCGACCAGAGCCAGACCTACGCCTCACACCCGGCCCACCAGGTCTTCCTCCGGACCTACGCCGCGAACGCGGCGGGCCGGCCGGTGTCCACCGGCGCGCTGCTCACCGGCGAGCGCGGTGGCCTGGCCACCTGGACCTCGGTCAAGGCGCAGGCCCGCGCCATGCTCGGCATCGCCCTCACCGACAACGACGTCGCCAACATTCCGCTGGTGGCCACCGACCCGTACGGCAGGTTCCTGCGCGGTCCCAACGGCTACCCGCAGCTGGTCCGCCCCGGCAACGTCCTGGTCGAGGGCGACCCGGCCGCCAACGGCGGCGCGGGCGTGGCGGTCCCCGCGGACGCGATCCGCACCGGTCACGCCTTCCTGGACGACATCGCCCACCACGCGGCGCCGGGCACGGTCGATCACGACCGCAATCCGGCCACCCCGAAGGTGGCGCTGACCCCGGACGGCGACCCGGGGACCACTGACGACAACATCGCCACCACCTACGACGACGAGATGCTCGGCCGGCATTTCATCACCGGTGACGGGCGGGCCAACGAGAACATCGGCCTGTCCGCGGTGCATCACCTCTTCCACTCCGAGCACAACCGGGTGCTGGGCGACATCAAGAACGTCCTGACCACCGAGGACTCCGACAGCCTGCCGGAGTGGCAGCTGGGGTCCGCCGGGTGGAACGGCGAGCGACTGTTCCAGGCCGCGAAGTTCGTCACCGAGATGCAGTACCAGCACCTGGCGTTCGAGGAGTTCGCCCGGAAGGTGCAGCCGCGGGTGAACGTCTTCGCCGACTACGACACCACCGTCAACTCCGCCATCGCCGCTGAGTTCGCGCATGTGGTCTACCGGTTCGGCCACTCGATGCTCACCGAGACCGTCGACCGGGTGAGCGCCGACGGCGTCCGGTTCGACAAGCCGCTGCTGGACGTCTTCCTCAACCCGCCGGCGTACTTCGACGGCGGTCCGGCCGGTCAGCTCAGTCCGGAACAGGCCGCCGGCGGCATCGTGCGGGGCATGACCGGGCAGGTCGGCAACGAACTGGACGAGTTCGTGACCGAGGCGCTGCGCAACAAGCTGCTGGGGCTGCCGCTGGACCTGGCCACGCTGAACATCGCCCGCGGTCGGGAGACCGGGATGCCCTCGCTCAACGACGCGCGGCGACAGTTCCACGCGACCGCCGGGCATCCGGCGCTCAAGCCCTACGCCAACTGGAACGACTTCGGCGCCGGCCTGCGGCACCGGGAGTCGTTGGTGAACTTCGTCGCCGGCTATGGGACCCACCCGACGATCACCGGGACGTTGCCGCAGCGCCGCGCCGCCGCGGCCCGGTTGGTCGCCGGCGATGCGGCGGTCCCCGGCACGCCCGGCGACGCGGTGGCCTTCATGGAGGGCGTCGGCGCCTGGGCGGACACCGGGACCGGCCTCGACGATGTGGACTTCTGGGTCGGCGGGCTGGCGGAGCGCCAGCTGCCCTTCGGTGGCCTGTTGGGCTCGACCTTCAACTTCGTCTTCGAGTCGCAGCTGGAGCGTCTGCAGGACGGCGACCGGTTCTACTACCTGAGCCGCACCGCCGGCCTCAACCTGCTCACCCAGTTGGAGGGGAACTCGTTCGCTGAGCTGATCGAGCGCAACACCGATGTGGAGGGTCTGCCGGCGGATGTGTTCTCCCGCCCGGACCACACGTTCCGCCTGGCCGGACTGGGTTCCTCCGGCCCGATCCAGGACGACCCGGGCACCGTGGCCGACGAGCGGGCATTGCTGACCCGGATGCCGGACGGCACGGTCCGGTACGGCGGCGACAAACACGTCGTCCTCCTCGGGACGGCCGGCGCCGACCGGGCCCGCTCCGGCGACGGCGACGACACCCTGCTCGGCCAGGACGGCGACGACCGGCTCGAAGGCGGCGCCGGCAACGACGGTCTGGTCGGTGGCACGGGCGATGACATCCTCACCGACGAGTTCGGCGACGACGACCTCAAGGGCGGCGACGGCGACGACGCGATCGGCGCCGGCGCCGGGTTGGACCTGGTCCAGGGCGGTCTTGGCAAGGACTTCCTGCACGGCGGATCGGACCCGACCGAGCACCTGGCGGGCCCGGGCGACGATGTCGTCTACGGCGGCGAGTCGGCCGACACCGTCTTCGGCGACGACGGCGACGACTGGATGCAGGGCGGCGATCAGGGCGACCTGTTGCAGGGCGACAACGGCGCCCCGTTCCAGGATGACCCGAACACCCCCGGCGACGACGTGCTCCTCGGCGAGGGCGGCGCTGACGACCACCACGCCGAGGGCGGCCACGACATCATGGTCAATGGCCCGGGCGCGGACCGTTACCTGGGTAACCTCGGCTTCGACTGGGTGACCCACAAGGGTGACCCGGCCGCGGCCGACGCCGACCTGCGCCGCACCGGGCTGGTGAATCCGGCCCTGGACACTGTCAACGACCGCTACGACCAGGTCGAGGGACTGTCAGGCTGGGACCACGACGACATCCTCAACGGCGACGACGCGACCGCGGCCACGATGATCGAACACGAGCTGATGAACACAGCCCAGGTAGACAAGGTCCGCGGCCTGCGGGCGGCGCTGGGGGGCGCCGCCAGTTTCACCGGCGGCAACGTCCTGCTCGGCGGCGCCGGCAACGACCGGATCGCCGGCCATGGCGGCGACGACATCATCGACGGCGACGCCTGGCTCAACGTCCGGCTCAGCGTCCGCACGGACCCGGCCGACCCGGCCACCGAGGTGCGCAGCGTCGACAGCGTGTTGGCGATGCAGAGCGACGTGTTCGCCGGCCGGATCGACCCGGGCCACCTCGTCATCGTCCGTGAGATCCTCCACTCGCCGACGGCCGGCGACGACGCGGCGGTCTTCAGCGAGTTCCGGGCCAACTACGACCTCGTCCAGCTCCCCAACGGGGACGTGCGGATCACGCACGCCCGTGGCAGCCGGGCCGACGGGGTGGACACCGTCCGCAACATCGAACGACTGGTGTTCGGCGCGGGCGCCGGCGCCGAGGTCGTGCGGGTCCCGGACGCGCCGACGATCGGCGAGGCCACCGCGGGCGACGCCGCGGCCATGGTCCGCTGGACGCCGGTCGCCGGTGGCGTGCCCGCCACCGGCTACGAGGTGCGGGCGTTCGCGGGCGCCGGCGCGAGCCCGGCGAAGATCGTCCGGGTCGGCGCTGCGGCCACCGCGGCGACGCTTACCGGCCTGACGAACGGGACCGGCTACCGGTTCCGGGTGCTGGCCAGCAGCGCGGTCGGCAGCAGCGCGCCGTCGGCGCTGTCCAACGAGGTCATCCCGCTGGGGCCTCCGGGCGCTCCGACGGTTGGCGTGCCGAGCCGGGGACGGGCGTCGGCGACGGTCCGCTGGTCGGCGCCTGCGGGCGCCGGCGGCGCCCTGGTCACCGGGTACCGGGTCCAGGTTCTGGCCGGGACGTCCACTCTGGTCAAGACGGTGACGGCGCCCCCGGGGGCCCGCCACCTGTTGGTGACCGGGCTGGCGAACGGTCGGGCATACACGTTCCGGGTGGCGGCGGTCAATGCCGCGGGTGTCGGCCCGCTGTCGGCCCGCTCGGCGGCGGTGGTCCCGGCGACGGCGCCGTCCGCGCCGCGGATCGGCACGGCGTCCTCGGGCGCCTCCGGCGGCACGGTCACCGCGACCGCCCGGTGGGGCGCGCCGGCCAGCAACGGCGGCGCAGCGATCACCGGCTACCGGGTGGTGGCCCTGCGGCTGTCGGCCAGCGGGGCGGTGCTCAGCACGCGGACGTCCGGGCTCCGGGCGGCGTCGGGTCGGAGCTACTCGTTCCGTCTGTCCCAGGGCCGCTACCGCTTCCAGGTGTACGCGGTGAACGTGGCCGGCGCCGGCCCCAGGTCGTCCCGGTCGAACCAGGTGACCGCACGCTGACGGCGCCCGGAGCACGCGCCGGCCGCGCCGCGCCGGTCATCCGCCGGCTGACCGGCGTAGCTGGCCGACCTGGGCATCGCCGGCGTCGCGCAGCGTCAACATGTTGCCGTTGATCTCCACGGTCCGGGTCGAGGCGAGCCAGGGCCCGACGTTGACGTTGTCGCAGCCCATCTCGGTGCTTCCAGGAAAGGACGCCTGGAACGCGCCGCCCGGGCTTGCGCTCCATCGTCCTTTGAGGGGGTTGCACCCGTCGGAACCCTGCCAGGCGCCGTCGTCGGTGAACTGAACGTATGGGGGCGTTCCCCACTTATTTGACGAGGTGGGCGTGACCGGGGTCCACCGGCCCAACAACATCCGCCTGTCGATCGCCTGCGGTGTCGCCGCGGCGGTCGGGGTCGTGGCCGTCGGGCTGGCCCCGGCCGTGGTTGGCGGATCCTCGGCGGGCTTTGAGCCGGCGCACCCCGCCAGGGCCACGGGGACGAGAACAACGCTGCTGAACAGCGCACCCAGACGCATCACGTCACAGCTTCCTTCCATTGACAGCCCAGGGTGTCGATGCGGTCATCGAGGGTCACCCCCGCAGCCGTCTGCGCTTACTCAAGGTAGTCTATTTAGGCTGTCCTGACCCGTGACCGCGCCAACCCCCGTGAAGGACCGCCATGACCGCCGCCCGCCCCACGCCGATCGGTCCCCCCGACGCGGCCACGGTGCCGCGTTACGTCAACGCCACCACGTTCGCCAGGCTGCCCCGGCTGGACCAGGTCGGCCGGGCCGACATCGTCGTCGCCGGCGTTCCCTTCGACTCCGGGGTCACCTACCGGCCCGGCGCGCGGTTCGGCCCCAACCACGTCCGGCAGTCCTCGATGCTGCTACGGCCGTACCACCCGATGCTCGACATCGCCCCGTTGACCGACTTCCAGATCGCCGACGCGGGCGACTTCGCCGTGAACCCGTTCTCCATGGACTCGACCATCGAGTCGATCACCAACGGCGCCCGTGAGCTGATCAGCGGCGGCGCCCGGCTGATGACCATCGGCGGCGACCACTCGATCGCGTTCCCGCTGCTCAAGGCGACCGCTGAACAGCACGGCCCGCTGGCGGTCGTGCACTTCGACGCCCACCTGGACACCTGGGACATCGACTTCGGCAGCTGCCACTCACACGGCACGCCGTTCCGGCGGGCCGCCGAGGCCGGCTACACGCTGCGCGAGAACTGCCTGCACGTGGGCATCCGCGGGCCGCAGTTCGAGAAGGAGGACCTGGCCGCCGACGCCGACCTCGGTTTCCAGATCGTCTGGGGCGAGTGGTTCGACGAGCTGGGCATCAAGGGCGTCATCGCCCGGATGCGCGAGCGCCTCGGCGACCACCCGGTCTACGTGTCGGTCGACATCGACGTGCTCGACCCGGCGTTCGCCCCGGCCACCGGCACCCCGGAGGCCGGCGGTTTCTCGTCCCGGGAGCTGCTGGCGCTCATCAACGGGTTGGCCGGGCTCAACGTCGTCGGCGCCGATCTGGTGGAGGTCGCCCCGGCCTACGACCACGCGGAGATCACCGGTATCGCGGCGGCCCGGATCGCCTACGAGCTGATCTCGGTGATGGCGGTGGACCTGCACCAGCGGGCGACGGTCGCCGAGTTCGCCGAGGCGACGCCGGCCGAGGTCACCGAAGCGGTCATCGCCGAGGTCGGCGCCGGCGGGAGCAGCCCCGTGGCCGGTGACATGCCGTTCGCCGCCGTCGAACGCTGACCGGCCGCGCCTGAGGGCGGCGTAGACTCGGGCCACGGTGTCGAAGTCGTGGTTCAGGCCGGTCGAGGCCGGCCCCTGGGCTGCCGCCCGGCAGGCCGGTCTCATCATGGCGTTCGTCGCCGCCCTCGACTTCATGATCGTCGCGATCAGCATCAACCCACCGGCGCAGGTCGCCGTGGCCATCGCGGACACGATCGTGGCCGCCGTCGCCTGGTTCGGGCCGTGGCGTCGCTGGGCCCCGCAGTGGCAACTCGTTCTCGCGGCCCCGATCATCGCCATCATCACGTACGCCACGCTCGCCTTCGACGGCCTGGCCGCCGGCACCGGCCCGTACTTCGTCCTCCTGCACGCCTGGGTGGGTCTCAATTTCAGCCGCTGGGTGGCCTGGGCGCTCGCGCCGGTCACCGCCGTCTGCTACGCCGGCAGCCTGCTCTCGGTCGAGCAGAGCGCCGAGACGGTCGCCAACGCCGTCACCATCGTGGTGGCCGCGCTGCTGGTCGGGCTGCTCATCGCCACCCAGATCGACGCCCAACGCAGGGATCGGGACCGGATCGCCAAGGCCGAGCGTTGGCGGGCCGCGCTCAGCGCCACTCTCGCCCACGACCTGCGGTCGCCGCTGGCGACCATGCAACTGGCCGTCGAGCTGGTCCGTGGCGAGGACGACACCATGTCGCCCACCGAGCGGGCCCGGCTGCTCGACAACGTCCTGCGTCAGGTCGACCGGGTCAACCGGCTCGCCGCCAGCCTGCTGGACATGGAGCGCATCGACGCGAACGGCTCGCTGCGACTCGACCTGGAGCAGGTGCGGTTGGCCAACGTCCTCTACGAGGCCGTCGAACTGGTCGGTTCGGCCGGCATCGCCGTCGACGTCGACCCGGCCCTGTCGATCGAGGTTGACCGGGAGCGGCTGCTACAGATGCTGGTGAATCTGCTCGCCAACGCCCGACGGCACGGCCAGCCGCCGGTCGTCGTGCGGGTCGAGCAGGTGCCTGGCTGGGTGTCGATCGAGGTGCGCGACCACGGCCCGGGCGTGGCCGACGCCGTCCGTGGGTCGTTGTTCGGACGATTCGCCGCCGTCGACGCCGACGGCTCGGTCGGTCTGGGCCTGTGGATCGTCGACCAGCTCGCCCGCGCGCACCACGGCCGGGTCCGTTACGAGCCCGCCGAGCCGGGGGCGCGGCTGGTTCTCATGCTGCCGACCCGCCAGCCCGGACGGGTGACCGGCTGACGGAATCTGCTCGGAAAGCCGCCCCAGCGAGCGTGATCTTGCGGCAATCTCGACCTCAGTGTGCCAAGCGTCACCTGGCACTCCCAGCGCGGGCCGTTGTCGCATAACGTCCGCTCAACGGTAGACGACCGGCCGGTGACCGACACCGGTCCTGTCGGCGTCGGCCGGCGTCACCCGACGCGAGCACCCCACGGCGATCAGGAGGCTCACATGACTGGCCAGCAGCCGGCTACCCGGTCTACCGGCAAGTTCGTCTATGCCTTCGCCGAGGGCAACAGGCATCTCAAGGATCTGCTCGGCGGCAAGGGCGCCAACCTCGCCGAGATGACCAACCTCGGGCTGCCGGTGCCGCCAGGATTCACCATCACCACCGAGGCGTGCCAGGCGTACCTGGCTACCGGCGCACAGCCGCCGGCGCTCGCCGAGCAGATCACCGCGCACCTCAACAAGCTTGAGGCGGCCATCGGCCGGACCCTCGGCGATGCCGGTCACCCCCTGCTCATCTCGGTGCGCTCCGGGGCCAAGTTCTCGATGCCCGGCATGATGGAGACCGTCCTCAACGTCGGCCTCAACGACGCCAGCGTCGTCGGGTTGGCCGCCCAGACCGGCGGCGAGGCTGGCGACCGCTTCGCCTGGGACTCCTACCGCCGCCTCATCCAGATGTTCGGTAAGACCGTCTGCGATGTGCCGGGGGAGGCGTTCGAGCACGCCATCGACGCGGCCAAGGCGGCCAAGGGCGTCACCAGCGACCTCGACCTCACCGCCGCTGACCTGCGGGCGTTGGTCGACAGCTACAAGAAGATCTTCGTTGAGCACGCCGGACGGGACTTCCCGCAGGACCCGCGTGAGCAGCTCGACATGGCTGTCGGAGCCGTCTTCCGGTCCTGGAACTCCGACCGCGCCGTGCTCTACCGCCGCCAGGAGCGGATCCCGGCCGACCTGGGCACCGCAGTCAACGTCCAGTCGATGGTCTTCGGCAACCTCGGCGCCGACTCCGGCACCGGCGTGGCCTTCACCCGCGACCCGGGCACCGGCGCCCGCGGCGTCTACGGCGACTACCTGGCCAACGCCCAGGGCGAGGATGTCGTCGCCGGCATCCGCAACACCCTGCACCTGGACGAGCTGGAGCAGCTCGACAAGGCTTCCTATGACCAGCTGATGTCGATCATGGCGACGTTGGAGGCGCACTACCGCGACCTGTGCGACATCGAGTTCACCATCGAGCGCGGCAGGCTGTGGATGCTCCAGACCCGGGTTGGCAAGCGGACCGCGGCGGCGGCGTTCATCATCGCCAACCAACTCGTCGACGAGGGCGTCATCGACATCGACGAGGCCCTCGGCCGGGTCAGCGGCGCCCAGCTCGCCCACCTCATGTTCCCGGCCTTCGACCTGGACGCCGCCCCCGAGCGGCTGGCCAAGGGCATCGCGGCCTCGCCCGGCGCCGCCGTCGGCACGGTCGTCTTCGACTCGCGTCGGGCCGCCGAGATCGTCGCCGCTGACCCGGGCGCCCGGGTCATCCTGGTCCGCCGGGAGACCAACCCCGACGACCTGCCCGGCATGATCGCCGCCCAGGGCATCCTCACCTCGCGCGGCGGAAAGACCAGCCACGCCGCCGTCGTCGCCCGCGGGATGGGCAAGACCTGCGTCTGCGGCGTCGACGCTCTCGACGTCGACGTGGCCGGCGGGCGGTTCGCCATCGGCGGGGTCACCGTCAACGACGGCGACACCGTCTCCATCGACGGCACCACCGGCGCCGTCTATCTCGGCGAGGTCCCGGTGCGGCCCTCGGAGGTCGTCCAGTACTTCGAGGGCGCCGTAGGCGCCGAAGCATCCCCGCTCGTCACGGCCGTGGACCGGCTGCTGCGGCACGCCGACGGCGCCCGACGCCTGGGCGTGCGCGCCAACGCCGACACCGGCGAGGACGCCGCCCGCGCCCGCCGGTTCGGCGCTGCCGGCATCGGCCTGTGCCGCACCGAGCACATGTTCCTCGGCGACCGCCGGTCGCTGGTCGAGGCGCTGGTCCTGGCCGACACCGACGCTGCCCGTACCGCGGCGCTGGCGGCTCTGCTGCCGTTGCAGCGGGCGGACTTCATCGAGATCTTCACCGCGATGGACGGACTGCCGGTCACCGTCCGGCTCATCGACCCGCCGTTGCACGAGTTCCTGCCCGACTACACCGAGCTGTCGGTGAAGGTCGCGTTGGCGCAGGCGCGCGGCGAGGACGCCGGCCGCGACGCGGAACTGTTGGCCGCCGTCACCCGGATGCACGAGCAGAACCCGATGCTCGGGCTGCGCGGCGTGCGGTTGGGCCTGGTCATCCCGGGCCTGTTCGCCATGCAGGTGCGGGCCATCGCCGAGGCGGCGGTGGAGTGCGCGCGCCGCGGCGGCGCCCCGAAGCCGGAGATCATGGTCCCGCTGGTGGGCGCGGTGCAGGAGCTGGAGACGGTCCGGGTCGAGGCGGAGAAGATCGTTGACGAGGTCGTGGGCGGCCACGGGGTCGACGTGCTCATCGGCACGATGATCGAGGTGCCGCGGGCGGCGCTGACTGCCGGCCAGATCGCCGAGTCCGCGCAGTTCTTCTCCTTCGGCACCAACGACCTCACCCAGATGGGCTGGGGCTTCTCCCGCGACGATGTCGAGGGCGCCTTCTTCTCCCGCTATCTGGAGTTGGGCATCTTCGGGGTGTCGCCGTTCGAGTCGATCGATGTCGACGGGGTCGGCCGGCTGGTGCGGATCGCCGTCGAGGAGGGGCGGACCGCCCGTCCAGATCTCAAGGTCGGGGTCTGCGGCGAGCACGGCGGGGACCCGGAGTCGGTGCACTTCTTCCACGCCGTCGGTCTCGACTACGTGTCCTGCTCGCCGTTCCGGGTGCCGATCGCGCGTCTGGAGGCGGGCCGGGCGGCCGTCGCGTCGTCGGGCTCCGACTCCCGCTGACCGGCGCCCGTTGCCCGACGCCTGTCGGGAAACGGTGTCGTCGGCAGGTCTGGCGGTCGCTGGCGTACCCTGATCCTAGGCGTTCCGGACTTTTCGGGCGGGGGAACAGATGCCGACGACAGTGACCCGACGAGCGGGGCCAACGGCAGCCGCGGCGGCCGGGGCCATGGCGCTCGTCGCCGCCCTGGCCTCGGCGGCCCACGGGGCGCCGGCGCCTCCACCGGCTGACGGCGCGCTGATCAACGGTGTCCAGTCGATCCAGGGCAACGGCTGTGACCTACGACATACCACCATGATCCTGGGAACCCCGGCGGCGTTCGGGGCGACATTCGACCGCTTCGTCGTCCGCGACGACGGCCCGTCCGCCACCCGCAGCAGGGTCTGCGAGATCCGCCTCGATGTCGGCAACGGCGGACGGTTCGGCCAGCAGGTCACGTTCAACAACCTGCTACGCGGCCGCGCGACCGTCCCCGCCGGCGCCAGCGCGGTGGTGACCGTCCAAGCTGGTCTCGCCGGCGTCAAGCCCAGCCAGACCAGCCTGTCGTTGCGCCCGGGACCGGACCGCTCCTGGCGGACCACCGTCGTGACCAGACACCGGATCCCCGCCGGCGCCGACCGGGTCTACGTTCTACGGTTGACCACCACCGTCCGCGGCGCCAAGGCCACCCTGAGCGTGCGCCAGATCGACACTACCGGCGGCCCGACGCCGACGACCCGAGCCAGCCGGGCCCCTCTCCCGGCCTAGCCCGATACGCTTCCCCGGTGAGCGACGCGGCGCCCGACGAACGGTGGTCCCCTGAGCCGGCGAAGGAGACCGGCCAGGACCGGTCGCCGTTCGAACGTGACCGGGCCAGGGTCCTGCACTGCGCCGCGTTCCGGCGCCTGGCCACCAAGACCCAGGTGCACACCGCCGGCAGCGGCCCCGCCCACCCCGGCCCGGGCGGCAGCGGCGACTTCCTGCGCACCCGGCTCACCCACTCGCTGGAAGTCGCCCAGATCGCCCGGCAGACCGGCGAGAGCCTGGGCTGCGACCCCGACGTCGTCGACGTCGCCGGCCTGGCGCACGACCTGGGCCACCCCCCGTTCGGTCACAACGGCGAGGACGCGCTCAACGTCGTCGCCGCCGGCTGCGGAGGATTCGAGGGCAACGCGCAGACACTGCGGGTCCTGGTGCGGTTGGAGGCCAAAGTGCTCCGGCCGGACGACCGCTCGGCCGGCCTGAACCTCACCCGGGCATCCCTCGACGCGGTGTGCAAGTACCCGTGGCCGCGTCGCGCCGGCCAACGCAAGTTCGGGGTCTACGCCGACGACCTTGAGATCTTCGGTTGGCTACGCGCCGCCGCTCCCGTCGACGACCCGGACCGACGTTGCCTCGAGGCGCAGGTGATGGACTGGTCCGACGACGTCGCCTACTCGGTCCACGATGTCGAGGACGGCATCTACGGCGACCACGTCCCGGTCGCGCTGCTGTTGGCCGACGCCGACGAGCGCGCGCAGCTGTGCGCGGACGTAGCCCGGGTCCACTCGGACGAGCCGCTGGATTACCTGTCCGAGCAACTGACGGCGCTGCTGGCCGACCCGGTCCTGGCGGCGCTCGCCGGCTACGACCGCAGCCACCGCGCCCAGGTGGCGCTCAAGTGGGCCACCAGCGTACTCACCGGCCGGTTCAGCGCCGCCGCGGTCCTGGCCACCCGGGAGCGCTACGGCGCCGGCCCGCTGCGCCACTACGACGCCGACCTCATTGTCCCCCGGCAGGTCCGCGCGCAGGTGGCGCTACTCAAGGGCCTGGCGTTGCGGTACGTGCTGCGGCGGCGCGGCGCCGAGCCCGGCTACCAGCGGCAGCGGGAGATCCTCATCGAGCTGACCCACGCGCTGACGCTGCGCGCCCCGGCCGGTCTGGATCCGGTCTTCGCGCCGCTGTGGCGGGCTGCGCCCGACGACGCGGCCCGCCTACGGGTGGTGGTCGACCAGGTGGCGTCGCTGACCGACCCGGCCGCCGTCGCCTGGCACCACCACCTGGCCAGCTGATCACTGCCGGCAGCGCACACCCGGCGGCCGAACGCGCAGCAAGTCGCGGAAGCGGTAGCGGCCCATCGCCGGCGACTCCAGCACGTCCTCGGTGTCGAACGGATCCCGACGCAGTATCGCCGCTACGGCCGCCACCGGCACGTACTGAGAGACGGGTTGGGGCGCCACAATCGTTCTGAGGCGCGACCAATCGCGCGGCCGGGGAGGAGCTTGGGTCCGGGACGAGGACGTCGCGCTGGTCCGTGAATGCCACCGATGTCGATGTGACTTCGAGCTGGTCACGTCGACGGCCATCGGCGGCGGATCTCAAGGGCTAGCCCCGCCAAGCGGGCGTAGCGGCAGGCCGGCCCTGCGTTGTTGGCCTGCGGCTCAACCGTTGTCCGTGCTGGTCCGGCCGGTGCCTCAGCGGCGGCCACTCACCGGCCGAGCGCGTTGCGGGGGTCGGCGCGAACGCGCCGACCCCCGCAAGAACACTGGACCATCAGCGCGTCAACGCCGCCTTGTCCCACGCCCAGGCTGTGGCCGACCACGGGTTGCGTGGCGCCTCGAAGCCGTCGCCCTTGGCGCGGAAGACCCACAACTTGGTGGTCTTGTCGTTGTAGCGGTACAGGCTGACGAGGTCGTCCCGACCGTCGCCGTTGGTATCAGCGACCGCCAGCTTGTTGACGTTGGCGGTCCAGGTGGTGCTGTTCCATTTCTTGCTCACCGTGACGGCGCCGTTGAGCTTGTCGAAGCTCCACAGCTCCGTCTTGGAGCCACCCTCGCTACGCATCACGGCGATTTCGCTGGCGCCGTCACGGTCGAAGTCGCCGGCCACCGGCATCCGGAGGTCGGCCTTGGCCCAGTCGGTTGCCTTGCCGCTCCAGATCTCCTTGGGCTTGGCGATGCCGTTGGCCGTTGACGGCATGAGGAACAGCTTGGTCTTGTCCGCCTCGAAGACCACCGAGACGACATCGGCCTTCTTGTCGCCGGTCACCTCACCGACCACCGGCCAGCTGCTGAGCATCGGCGTATCGGTGGCGTGCTCGCTGAGGGTGACGCCGGCGGCGATCGCCTTGAATGTGAGGAACTTCGGCTTGTTGTCAGGCGACCGGCCGAACGCGCCGAAGTCGGTGCGCCCGTCGCCGTCGAAGTCGCCGGCCATCGGGAAGCCAATCTGGTAGCCGGTGGGCTTGGCGCCGGCGGTAGCCGTCTTGGGTGTGGTCTCCCAGACCTTGCGCGGCTTCGCCTTGCCCGAGTCGATGTCCTCGAACAGGTAGACCCGGTAGTGCAGGTCCTTCATCTTGTAGAGCGCGATCGCGTCCCGCTTGCCGTCGGCGTTGACGTCGCCGGTGACCATCTGGGTGCGGTTGAACGCCCAGCCCGACGGGGTCGTCCAGACCTTCTTCACCGCGCCCTTCTGCTGGCCGATCTTGCTGAACGTCCACAACGCGATGGAGTTCGTGCCCTTCGCGCTGTGGTCGTAGACTGCCGCGATGTCGCTGTCGCCCTCGCCGATGCTCTGGTACGAGTGGTAGAAAGCCTTCAGCTCGCCCAGCTTCTTCGCGGTGGCCAGCACCTTGTTCGCGGCTCGGGCCCGGTTCTTGAAGCCGTCACGCTCAGCTTCGTCGCGGATTTTGGCGACAGTGGCTTTCCAGTTCTCGAAGTCCAACTTCGCCAGGCGTTCCCGGTCCTCTTGTTTGGCGGCGTGGATGCCCTTGTCGATGAACTCGCGCCAGACCGCCTCGTCGCCGTCGGAGAGCAGCGTCTCGATGCGGTCGGAGGTGATGACGAACGCTTTGGGGTCCATCTTGTCGCGCAGCGTGCGCAGGAAGTCGTATCCGCTGATGTTCTCCCAGCTGGGAGCGCAGCCGACCACGACAGCGTTGCACGCTGACTCGCGGGCCGCCCACCGCAGCGCCTTCTCCCTAGCCTCCTTGTCGGCGGCGAGATCCTCGTTGATGATCCGTGTGGTGTCCGCGTCGAAGGCGGCGGCCAGGCCGGTGGACAGGTACGTCACCCGGTCGTCTGCCGTTCCATCCAGCGACGTCGTCGCGTCGTTGATCGTCTTCGTGAAGCGCGGCTTTTCCCGGCGTAGGTAGCCCCAAAGCTCAAAGATGAAGTCGCGATCGCTCTGGGCCAGCGTCATGGCCTGTTGTTCCTCGGTCGTCCCGAGGCTCATCTTGACCTTGGATGCCGCCTGCTGACGCCGCTCGCGCGCGATCCGCGCCAGCTCGCTGGCTTCCTTCTCGTTGCGGATGTCCCGGTCGTTGGCCTTGAAGATCTTGTCCCGGATGAAGGAGGCGCAGGCATCGCAGAGTCGACTCTTGGGGTCGTAGCCGTCCATGGCGATTTCAGCCTCGGCCCGGACCTCGGAGTTGGGCTTGGCCTTCTTCCAGACCGCCCAGGTGAAGTCGCGGTCTGGCAGCAGCAGCAACTCGTCGTCGTCGCTCGGAAGGCCGACGATGATCGCTGCCTTCGCTTTTTCTTGCATGCTGGTCATCGGGTCGAGGTCGGGAGTGGTCGGATCCTCGGACGGGCCGTCCGGATCTTCGCCTCCGGGGTCGCCGGGAGCGCCGGGGACATCGGGGTCGTTGCCGTCGCCGGGGTCGGGCAGCGCCGGGTCGGCCGGGTCGGAGTCGACGGCGAAGTGGGACGCAGGGCCGTCCGGCACGGCGACCGCCGCGCCGGGCACGACACCGGTGAGTGCCGCAGCGGCCGCCGATACGGCGACCAGCTTTCGGGCCATCCCCGCTGTTGTCTTCCTCACAGTGATCCTCCCGCGGGCCGCCCGGACGGTGGGTCAGACGGCAGTCGATTGACCGGCACCAGCGTTCTGGAGCCGACGATCCGGAATGTAGTGACGGGGAGGCGGCGACGACAAGCTTCAGCAATGTCGTTTAACCGACACTTGGTCGACCATCGACTGCCATCACTGTCATGACCTGCCGTTTAGCAGATCATGGCAATCTCCGGCCAGATTTGTCCGACTGTCGCGACGGCAGTGTCTCGTGCTGTTATGCCCACCTGGAGTTCACGGGGGCCCAACGGATCGCGGGCGGCCCAGACGCACCTGACCTGGGAGGTTTCGTGATTCGCCATGCACTTCGCGCGACGATCGCCTTGGGGCTGACAGCCGCTGTTTTCGGTACTGTCTCCGCCGCGGCTGCTGCGCCGGGATCGCCGGCAGCGTCCGAACGATCCAGTCTGGGCGCCTTCAAGCCTGCCGCGCTGTCGGACCATGACGCAGCTCTGGTCCGCTTCATCGCCTTCAAGGACCCCTACCCTCTCGTGCGCCGGACCGCGTACCACGCCTTCGCCTACGACAGCCCCACCGTGCCGCTCGTCAGGCGCTTTATCGACAAAGACTTCTCCCTGGCGCTCGAGCAGGCGCAGGCGACCGAGCAGCGGGATGAGGCGTTTATCGACCAGATCCTGCGGATGCACGACGATGCCACGTCGCCGCATGTCATGACAGAGGCGCGGCGCGCCCGCGCGTCCAGCCTTCCCGATGTCAAGGCGCGGTTCGTCGCCGACGGTTACGCCAAGGCGCGCCTCGCGGACCGCCGTATCAGGGAGTCGGAAGGTAAGCACGTGGCTGCGTTGAAGAAGTTCGACCGCGACTACGTGCTCATGCTGAGCGACAGGGCGCCTGGCAAGCAGGTCAAGATCTCAGCCGCCTGGGCCACCCGGGTGGGGTCCACTGACGCCGACATCGTCGAGTTCTACGCCTTCACCTGGGCGTCGGCCTCCAGAATGGATCTGGACCAGCATCGGATCGACTACTTCCACCGCGAGATGGCCTGGCGTAGATCTATCGCCGCGCTCGCCGATGAGGCCCTGGTCGCGCAGCGCAAAGCCGAGAACGCCTCCGCTGAGACCGAGCACGCGCTGCGGCAGGCCGCCGTCGACGCATGGGGGGCGGTGGCGGGCCAGACGACCCCGGCCCGGGTGGCATGGGTGGACGCCAGGAAGGTCGCCGAGGAGCAGGCGGCTCTGTGGGCGACGGTGCTCGCCGATGCGAAGCGCTTCGGTGGCCCGAACTGGGGCGCCGTCACCGACCCTGCCACGAAGTCTGTCGAGGAGTGGGACGAAGAGATCACCGCCGCAAACGAGCGAGCCGCCTACTGGAACGGGGTGCTGCGCCAGGCCCAGGCGGCCGCGGACGCCGTTCGCCCCAAGGCCCCGCGTTCCGCTGGCTGACCTGCGATTCGCCCTACCCGGCAGTCATGGAGCACGTCCATGCGCCGACTGCATCCAGGCCACCGGCCGCAACCCGGTGACCCATCAACGAGACCTGAGAGGAAGGCGCGGTCATGAACGCGCGTAGCTGGTTCGTGGGGGTGTTGACGGCGGTGGTCCTCGCGCCGCTCGCCCCGGTGGTCGCCCACGCGGCGCCCAAAGCCGACGGCGGCTCGCCGACCCTGGCGCAACAGGCGCTGGCGTCGTTGCGGGAGCAGGAGCAGCAACGACCACGATGGCAGGGCCGCGCCAACGGGGACAACACCCCGCAGGCCGTCGCCCGCCGGACGGTCATGAACATCGCCGAGACGACTGAGGACCCGGAGATCCGGGAAGCCGCCGAGGCGGCGCTGGCCGGCGGACATCCAGCCATCATGGAGTTCATCTCCAGCGGGCACGCCGCGGCGGAGAAGGCCGCGAAGGCCCGCAAAAGCAAGGCTGATCACGACAACATCGCGGCGATTGGCAAACTGGGCGTCGGCGGCCCTTGGTTCAACGCCGAGGTCGAGCGGGTGTTGAAAGGAACACCGGAGGACCGGGTCGCGTTCCTGTCGTACGGATCGAAGCTCGCGGCCGCTGTCGACGAGCGTGAGCGCGGCTGGTCGGCTGCCCGGGCGGCCCAACTTCGGTCCCGCGTCCAAGCGTTGACCACAGCAGGCGGCGTCAACGTGGCCAAGGCCGCCAACAACGCGCTGGCCAAGGGTGACGCCGCGATCCTGGAGTTCTTCACCAGCGACGCCTACATCAAGGCAGCCAAGGCCGATACCGACGCGTACGAGGCCAAGCTGAAGGCCGACGAGGCGGCCTTAGCGGCGACCCAGGAGCTTATCGAGCTCGCTCGGCGGGCGGGGGAGGCTGCCGAGGCGCGAACCCAGATCATCAAAGCCAATGGCGAGGCGGTGCTCCAACTCCAGACCGCCGCGAACGCGATGAACCTGGCGGCGGACCACGCCCGACAGGGCGAGCGGGTCATCACCGGACCGAGCACTGTGGCCCAGAAGTCGCAGGAGCTCGGAAAGCTCAAGCCGCTCATCGCCAACCAGGTGGATGCCGCGCACAGTGCCGCGGTGCTGGCCGAGTCCGCCGCACGGACCGCTGGCACGCATGCAGACCGGCTAGTCAAGATCGATATGCCGTACGGCGCCCAGTGGCGAAACCTGGCCGAGAGCATGAGCCAGGCCGCCGCCGCGGCGTCTGGCGCCACCCAGACCGCGGCGCACACCATCGACGCCACGATCGCGGCGAACAAGGCCACCGGTCACGCCGACCAAGCGGAGGCGCACAAGGCCAAAGCTGAAAAGTTCCTGCTCCAGGCGCAGAAGCACGCGAAGGCGGCCGAGGCCCTCGCCCGGGCAGCGAAGATCGAGGCAGATGCGGCCGAGAACGCCGCCGACCGCGCGCACGACGCCCGTCTGCTGGCCGAGAAGGCCGAGGCTGAGGCAGAGGCTGCGGCCGACCGGGCACACCAGAAGCGTCTCCTCGCCGAGCAGGAGCGCGACAACGCCGCGCGCTGGCGGGGCGTCGCCGAGTCGGAACGGGCGAAGGCTGCCGGCGCCTACCAGACAGCGCAGCGTAACGCCACCATCGCCAGCGGCGCTCGCGCCGAAGCCGTCCGGCTGGCCGGCGACGCGACCCGGGCTCGCGAGCGGGCCGAGGGTGTTGAGGAGCGCGCCAGCGAGGTTCGCGACCGCGCTGAGGAGCATGAGGCAGCCAGCGCCCGGGCGCGTGACAACGCGGTGCGTGCTGAGCGGGCCAAGCGGGCCGCCGACGCCCGTAAGGCCGCCATTGAGGCCGCTGCGAGGCAAGCTGAGACTCAAGCCGACAGGGACGAGGCGCTGGCGCTGCTCCCGCAGGCGAACCAGGCCGCTGGCGACGCGACCGCCGCCGCAAGCGGCGCCCGGGGCGCGGCCAACACCGCCACCGGCGCCGCCGCCGGCGCCCGAGCCGCCGCGACCGAAGCTCAGCGTGCCGCCGGCCGCGCCTGGCACGCCGCCGGGCAGGCTCAGGCGGCGGCCGGTCGGGCCGACGCAGCGGCAAGCGCCGCCGAGCGGGAGGCCCAGGTCGCTCACGCTGCAGCACTGCGCGCCGACGCCGCCGCGGCGACCGCCACCCATCAGGAGATCGAGGCCCGGGACCGGGCCGCCAACGCACAACGGCTTGCCGAGCAGGCGCGCAACGAGGCCATCCAGGCGCTGTGGGCAGCACAACGCGTGCGGGCCGAGGCCGACGCGGCCGCTCGGGAGTCCGTTTCGGCATCCGAGCAGGCGGAGAACGCGGTGCGCAGCGCGGGCGCGGCCCGGCAGGCCGCCTCGGCGCTGGCGCAGCCGGCGAGCACCGCGATCGTCCTGGCTGCCCCGTTCCTCGGCGAGGACCTCGCCGCCGATTTCGCCACCCAGGTGGCCAAGCTCGCGCTGAGCATCGGCGCGGAGCAGGCGACGCAGGCCGAGAACAGGGCCAACGAGGCCAACGCGGCCGCGGCGCGCGCCAGCCAGGCCGCGGAAGAAGCTGCGGACCTGGTGCGACCGGCTTTCCAGGCCGCGGCTGACGCAGCCAAGAGCGCCGCCGTAGCGGCGAAGGAGGCGGCGCGGGCTCGTAAGGCGGCAGCACGGGCAGCCAAGGAAGGGGCGCTGGCCCGCGAGGCTGCCGCCCGGGCGCACCAGCACGACCAGCGGGCCCAACAGGAGGCCAGCGCCGCACGTGCCGCTGCCAACCAGGCAGCCAGCGACGCCGCCATCGCCGGCCAGGCCGCCAGCGCTGCGCAGGGCTACGCGGACCGGGCCAACGCTGCCGCGAACCGGGCCGAACTCGACGCTGCGGCAGCTCAGAAGGCGGCGACGGCCGCCGAGAAGGAGGCCAAGCGGGCTCAGGACTCGGCCGCGCGGACGCAGAAATCGGTCGACGCCGTCGTCAAGTACGCCGAGAAGGCGCAGGCCAACGCGGACGAGGCGGAGAAGGCTGCCGAGCGCGCCGAGGACGCAGAGCGCGAAGCGGCGGCCAAGAATATAGACGCCCCGCCGGTGCAACTTTCTGCCGCCGAGGAGGCCGAGCTCAGGGACGTCCTCGGCGAGGAGGCCTACCAGGCGTATCTGGCGGCCAGAAATCTCAGCCTCAACGGCATCAAGCAGTACTTCGAGGACAACTGGAAGACGATCCTCGCAGGCATCGTTGGCTGGGACGACATCAAGGACTGCTTCGTCAAGGGCGACTTCGTCGCCTGCCTGTGGACGGTTGCCAGCATCCTGCCGATCGGCAAGGGACTCAAGCTACTCAAGACGCTCGGCGAGCTCATTCCGGGGCTCATCAAGCACTACGATAAGATCAAGGACGCCAAAAAGGCCCTCGACGATGTTGTCGATCGCTTCCGGGGCGTCAAGGGCTGCAAGAAGAAGCCGCGCGCTTTGGTCGCAGCAGCACGTAGCGACGATCCGGCAGATATCTGCGGGATCCCAGGCGGGGGCCTGAACGCTCATGAGGGCGTGGGCGGTGGTCACGTTCTCGCCAAGCACTCAGGCAAGAGCGACGATTGGCTGCGGGATCGGCTGGCGAAGGAAAAGAAGAAGCCGATGGTGTCCACCTTCACCGACCAGGCATCCGCGGAGAAGGCCATCACGCTGGCGCTTCAGCAGCAGCGCAAGAAGTTGGCAGCGTTCCTCAACAAGCCGGCCCAGCAGACGACCAGGATCACTGCTACTGGTATCTCGGGCTATGGTCGGGTTCTGGAGCGCGGCGCCAGTCAGACCCGGCCCGGATCCACGGTGATCGTCGAGATCGCCCGGGATCCGAATTTTCCGGGCAGCTATCGGATCAATACCGCATATCTTTCCTAGTGCCCCGCCAGCGCAACATCGAAAAGAGATTGACATGGACGAAGATCGACTCGAGGAGTTAAAAGACTTCATCGGCGTCAATTTCGGCGAGGACTGGGACATGAACGGCGACACCGATGACGCCGTAATCGAGGCGGCTATCAGGTTGTACATGGATTCGCCGTACGGGCTTGAGGGCTTGTATCCGGTCGTCCCGGAAATTGACCTGTGGTTCAGCGCCGATCCGAATGACGAGACGACGCGTCGCTTCCTGCGGGACGAGGTGCGGTCCTACTACGACCCTGAGGACTGGGGTCAACGGAGCAACGAGTGGCTTCGCAAGGTCCGTGATCGGCTCGTTGTGGGGTTCGCGGAGGACCGTAGACGCCGAGGTCTCCCTTCTGCCTAGTCGCTCGTGATCATGACAGCCCGGCCCCGCCGGCGCCTGCCCCGGCCTTCGCCGGGCGTGGCCGCCGACGGGGCCGGACTGCGACGGTGGCCCACTGGCTGGCGGTCGTGCGGGGCACGGTGGGGTGGCGTGTGTGGTCGGGGCGCCGCCAGGCAGGATGGCACCCGACGGCGAAAGGGGCCACGATGGCGGGGCGGATCCGGGACGAGGACATCGCGTTGGTCCGCGAACGCACCAACATCGTCGACGTGATCTCCGAGCAGGTGACGCTCAAGTCCGCCGGCGGGGGCAACCTCAAGGGCCTGTGCCCGTTCCACGACGAGAAAACCCCATCATTCACCGTTGCCCCTGGTCGAAATGTCTATTTCTGCCATGGCTGCGGGGTCGGTGGCGACGCGATCCGGTTCGTCATGGACGTCGACCACCTGTCGTTCGTCGAGTCGGTCGAACGGCTGGCCGCGCAGGCCAACATCCAGCTGCGCTACGTCGAGGGCAGCGCCGCCCCGGTCCGTCAGGGCCAGGGCCAGCGGCAACGCCTGGTCGCCGCGCACGCCGCCGCCGCCGAGTTCTACGCCGAGCAGCTGATCAGCCCCGGCGCCAGGATCGCCCGCGAGTTCCTGGCCAAGCGGGGCTTCGGCCGCGAGGACGCCGCCGCGTACGGCTGCGGGTTCGCCCCCGACAGCTGGGACGCCCTCACCAAACACCTGCGCGCCCGCGGCTTCACCAGCGACGAGCTGAACACCGCCGGCCTGGCCAAACCGGCCCGCTCGGGATCGTTCATCGACCGGTTCCGCCGCCGCCTGGTGTGGCCGATCCGGGAGCTGTCCGGCGACGTCATCGGCTTCGGCGCCCGCAAACTGTTCGACGACGATGACGGCCCCAAGTACCTCAACACCCCCGAGACCCCCATCTACAAGAAGTCGACCGTCCTCTACGGGGTAGACAAGGCCAAGCGGGAGATCGCCAAGCGCGGCCAGGCCGTCATCGTCGAGGGGTACACCGATGTCATGGCCTGCCACCTGGCCGGCGTCACGACGGCGGTGGCCACCTGCGGCACGTCGTTCGGCGCCGAGCACATCGGCGTGCTGCGCCGCCTGCTCATGGACAGCGACGACGTCGCCGGTGAGATCATCTACACCTTCGACGGCGACGCCGCCGGTCAGAAGGCCGCGCTGCGGGCGTTCGACTCGGACCAGAAGTTCGTCGGCCGGACGTTCATCGCGATCAGCCCAGACGGCATGGACCCGTGCGAGCTGCGCCTGGCCCGTGGCGACCTGGCCGTCCGGGATCTCATCGCCAGCCGCGAGCCGTTGGTCGACTTCGCCCTCAGACAGACCCTGGCCCGCTACGACCTGGACACCGTCGACGGGCGGGTCGAGGCGATGCGCCGGGCCGCGCCGTTGGTAGCTCAGCTCAAGGACCGGGAGAAGCGACCCGAGTACGTCCGCAAACTCGCCGGCGACCTGGGCATGGACCTGGAGCCGGTGCAACGGGCCGTCGCGGAGGCGGTCCGTGGGGCGGCGTCGGCGCCGGCCCAGCAGCGCCGGTCGTCCCCGGCGCCGGACAGCCCGCAGGCGTTGGTGGAACGGGAGGCCCTGAAACTGGCCCTTCAGGTTCCGGTGCTGGCCGGACCGATGTTCGACGCGGTCGGCGCCGACAGCTACCGGCACCCGGTGAGCATCGCGGTCCGGCAGGCGGTGGCCGACGCCGGCGGCACGGCCAGCGCCACGGCGGCCGCCGGCGGCGCCGGCTGGCTGCACCAGGTCCGGGACCACTGCCCGGACCTGGCCGGGCAGGCGCTCGCCATCGAGCTTGCGGTGGAGCCGCTGCGGGTCGACGGCGAACCGGACCCGTACTACGTTGCGGTCACCCTGGCGCAGTTGCAGCTGGGCGCCGTGTCGGGGCGGATCCGGGAGTTGAAGTCGAAGGTGCAGCGGATCAACCCGGTCGCGCACAAGGACGAGTACCTCTCGCTGGCCGGGGAGCTGTTCTCGTTGGAGCAGCACGCCCGCGCTCTGCGGGAGCAGGCGGTGGGAGGTCTGTGATGGCGTTCTGGAACCGTGACCGACTGCCGGCCGGGCGCCGCCCGGACCTGGACCGGGACGAGCGGGTGGCGCGGTGGGCGCTGGTTGGCGACGTGGCGGTGGTGGCCACGAACCGCGGCCTGTGGCTGCCGGGACGCCCCCGGCTGGGCTGGCACGAGATCAACAAGGCCACCTGGTCCGGCCGGGAGCTGACGGTGGTGGCAGCCGAGGCGATCCAGGAGCGCGACGGATACCAGGTCGTGGTCGACCTGCCCGCGATCTCGCTGCTGATCGACAGCCCGGGGGACCTGCCCGACGAGGTGCGGGCCCGGGTCACCGGTTCGGTCGGCCCAACCCAGCACTACGCCGGCCCGGACAACGGGCCCGGATTGCGGGTGGCGGCCCGCCGGGTCGCCGGCCGTGACGGTCTCACCTGGACGGTCCGCTACGACGAGGGCGTCGATCCGGACGGCCCCGGGGTGCGCGTCGCGACTGACGATCTGGTCGCCGCCGCACGGGCCGGGGTCCTCGACAAACCCTGACCGGCGGTGTCGGCCCCCGGGCTGACCGGCTGGTCGGGGTGGGTTCCGGAAACCGTTCGCGACTTTCGGTGGCGGGCGTTAGGGTCCCGGCCGTGGCTGACAACGCGACCGCGGCGGGTCCTGACGCCGACCTGATGATTCATGCGCGGGGGCTGGTCAAGCGCTACGGGAGCTTCACCGCCGTCGCCGGGATCGACCTCGACGTGCCTCGGGGCGAGGCGTTCGGGTTCCTCGGCCCCAACGGCGCCGGCAAGTCGTCGACGATGCGTATGGTCGGCTGCGTCTCGCCGCCGACCGAGGGCACGCTCCGGCTGGTCGGGAGGGACCCGCGGCGGGACGGGCCGGCGATCCGCGCCCGGCTCGGCGTGTGCTCGCAGAGCGACAACCTCGACGGCGAGTTGACCTTACGGGAAAACCTCACCACCTACGCCCGCTACTTCGGCATCGACCGGCGCTCCGCCCGACGGCGCGCTGACGAGCTGTTGGAGTTCGTCCAGCTCGCTGACCGGGCCGACAGCCGCGTGGAGCCGCTGTCGGGCGGGATGAAGCGACGCCTGGCGATCGCCCGGGCGTTGGTCAACGACCCCGAGGTCGTCCTGCTCGACGAGCCGACCACCGGCCTGGACCCGCAGGCCCGGCACCTGGTCTGGGAGCGGCTGTTCCAGCTCAGGAAGCGCGGCGTCACCCTCGTGCTCACCACCCACTACATGGACGAGGCCGAGCAGCTGTGCGATCGGCTGGTGGTGATGGACGGCGGCCGGATCGTCGCGGAGGGGTCGCCGCGGGCTCTCATCGCCGAGCACTCGACGCGTGAGGTGGTCGAGCTGCGCTTCGCCGACGACCACCGTCCGTACGCCGGCAAGCTCGACGGTGTCGGCGAGCGCCGCGAGGTGCTGCCGGATCGGCTGCTGGTGTACGCCGACGATGGCGACGCCGCGATGGTCGCGGTGCACGCCCGCGGGTTGACGCCCGAGTCGGTGCTGGTGCGCCGCAGCACCCTTGAGGACGTCTTCCTGCACCTCACCGGCCGGACATTGGTGGATTGATGACCACTGCGGTGATCGGGGTGTTCGAGTACCAGTGGGTGGCGTTCCGGCGGGTGTGGCGCAGCAGTGTGACGATGTCGTTCATCCTGCCGCTGTTGACGATCCTCGGGTTCGGGGTGGGCGTCGGCGCGTATGTGCCGAGCGTCGAGGGGCTGCCGTACCTGTCGTTCGTGGTCGCCGGGCTGCTGGCCTCGACGGCGATGCAGACGGCCGTCGGCGACGCGACCTGGCCGGTGCTGGACGCGTTCATCTGGAACCGGCTGCACTACGCGCAGGCCGCGGCGCCGCCGAGCCCGGCCGACATCGCGGTGGGCCGGCTGCTGTACATCGTCAGTCGGGTGATGATTCCGGTGGTGGTGTTCCTGGCGGTGGCGTACGCGTTCGGGGTGCCGCGGTCGGTGTGGGCGTTGGCGTCCGTGCCGGTGTGCGCGGCGCTGGCCTGGGCGACGGTGGGCCCGTGCATGGCGTTGAGCGCCGCCGTCGACTCGGATCTCCAGCTCAACTTGTTGTACCGGCTGGTGGTGCTCCCGATGACGCTGTTCTCCGGGGTGTTCTTCCCGGTGGAGCAGTTGCCGGAGGCGCTGCGCTGGCTGTCGTTCGTGTTTCCGTTGTGGCACGGCGTCGACCTGTGTCGGGTGGCGATGCTGGGCGTCGATCCGTCCTGGCCGGTGTGGGCGCACCTGACGGTCCTGGTCGCCTGGGGTGTGGCGGGGACCTGGGTCATGGTCCGGGTGTTCGCCCGGAGGTTGGTCCAGTGACCGCGGCGGGCGGCGCAGCGGCGAGGGCGGGAGCGGCCACATGGTGACCTCGGCGTTGATCCGGCTCGGCGTGGGCTCGGCCGGGGTGGTCGCGGTGGTGGAGCGGAACTTCGCGGTGTTCCGGCGGGCCCGGTTCCTGGTGTTGCTCTCCGGGGTGGCGGAGCCGATCCTCTACCTGCTGTCGATCGGCGTCGGCGTGGGCGCGCTCATCGGCGACATTCGCCTGGCCGACGGCCGAGCCGTGCCGTACGTGGCGTTCGTGGCGCCGGCGATGCTGGCCTCTGCCGCGATGAGCGGCGCGGTCGCGGAGACCGTCTTCAACTTCTTCGCCAGGATGCGCTACCAGAGGCTGTACGACGCGGTGCTGTCGACTCCGGTGCGTCCGTGGGAGATCGCGCTGGGCGAGCTGGGTTGGGCGACCATCCGCGGGGCGCTGTACTGCGCGGTGTTCCTGGCGCTGATGGTGGGCATGGGTCTGGCATCCTGGGGCGCTGCCGCGCTGGCGCTGCCGGCGACGTTGCTGGTGGGCGTGGTGTTCGGGGCGATGGGGATGGCCGCGTCGACGTTCCTGCGCAGCTGGCAGGACTTCGACCTGGTGATCACCGTCCAGATGGCGTTCTTCCTGTTCTCGGCGACCTTCGTCCCGGTGGAGCGGTTCCCGACCGGGCTGCGTTGGCTGGTGGAGCTGAGCCCGCTGACACAGGGGGTGCGGCTGTTGCGCGGCATCCTGGTCGGCGGGGAGTCGGGTTGGTCGATGGCGCTGGCGGCGTCGGCGCTGGTGGCGTTCGCGGTGGTCTGTTTCGCCGTGGCGGCGAGGCGGATCCGGCGGCTCCTGTGCCCGTGACGGCCGCGGGGTATCACCGGCTGGCCTGGACGCTCCTGGGATCGTGCCGGTGTTCCTCCGGGGGAGGGCCGCCGGGCATACCCTGACGACGTACCTGTCTGACAAATCGGTTTTGTCGCCGACGGCGGACAGGTGTGAGGAGGAGGGTCATGGCCACGACGATCTCGTCCGTCGCCCCGCCCTGGGAGGCCGCCGCCCGGGACTTCGCCGCCTGGCGGGCCGGCGACCAGGCCGCCCTCGACCGGCTGGTGCGCGCGGTGACCCCGGTGCTGTGGCACCTCGCCCGCTCCTACGGGGTGGACCGGGACACCGCCGATGACGTCGTCCAGACCACCTGGCTGTCGCTGGTGCGGGGCGCCGACTCGGTCCGGGACCCGCAGGCGGTGTGGCGCTGGGTCACCGTCACCGCCCGCCGTGAGGCCTGGCGGGCCGCCCGGGCCCGCCAACGTGAGGCCAGCGCCCCCGACGAGGTCCTCGACGTCGCCGGCCCGCCCGCGCCGAGCCCGGAGCCGGCCGTCCTGGCCACCGTCGAGGCCCGCGCCCTCTGGCGCCAGGTGACCCGGCTCGACGACCGCTGCCGTCGCCTGCTGCGCGTCATCGCCTTCGACGACCGCCCGGACTACAGCTCGCTCTCCGCGGAGCTGGGCATGCCGGTCGGGAGCATCGGACCCACCCGGGGACGGTGCCTGGACAAACTTCGTGCCCAACTGGCCGATGATCCAGAGTGGAGCGGACGATGAACGAGGACCGGGCCCTGTTGGACCAGCTCAAGGGCATGTGGGAGGCCACCGACCCGAGCCCGGCCGATCTGGCCGAGCGGGTGCTGTTCACCCTCCAGCTCGAGGACCTTGAGGTCGAGTTGATGAAGCTCACCGACATGCCGGTCCTGGCCGGCGCCCGCGGCGCCGAGGCCACCACGACCATCACCTTCAACTCGCCGACGTTGACCGTCATGCTCACCGTCTCCGGCGACCGCATCGACGACGACGGGCAGCAGTTGCGCCGCGTCGACGGCTGGATCGCCCCCGCCGCCGCGCTGCGGGTGGAGCTGCGCTCGGCGTCCGGCTCGCAACGGACCACCGCTGACGCCGACGGCCGGTTCTCCCTCGACGCCGTGCCTGGCGGACTGGCCCAGCTACGGATCGAGCCGACCGACGGGGCCGCCGTGGCCCTGGGTCGCCCGGTCGTCACCCCCGCGGTCCAGCTCTGACGACACCACCACGGAGGGATTGTCATGACTGATCCACACACCACCGCCGCCGCGTTCCGACCGGGCGACGTGGATCCGCCGATGCCCCCGCCGAGCGTCCTGGCCCAGTACGGCGCCCGGTCGTTGGACAACGCCACCGCGGCCCTGCTGCCCGGCCAGTCGATCCGGCCCACCGCGTACGTGGGGGACCGGCTGCTGGCCCGCGCCGACGCCGTCGACCGGGCGCTGCCTGCGCTCCAGGAAGCCGCCGACGAGCTGGGGATGAGCGTCGGCGTCGACGAGGGCTGGGGTGGCCGGTCCGCCGCCGCCGTCCGGCTGTGGGTGCGGCCGACGGGGGATAGGCCGGTGTCACTGGACGCCTGGCAGGTGCTCCAGACCGCCCGCGCCCGCTCCGGCCCGGACACGCTGCGCGGCGTCGGCCTGGACCACCTCATGTTCAGCACCACGACGTTCTTCGGCGCCCCCTACTACTCGGCGAACCCGTACTACTCGGCTAACCCCTACTACTCGGCCAACCCGTACGGTGGGGGCACGATCGCCCAGTACGCGCTGCCCGGGTACGGCGGCACCCAGCCGGTGGCGATGGTGGCCCCTGCCCCGGTCCGCGCCGACCTCAAGACCCGACCGGTGGTCGCGGTCTTCGACACCGGCTGCGGCGAGCACAGCTGGCTCACCGACGGCATCCTCACCGACGTCACCATCACCGATCCGGTGACCAGGACCGCCGAGGCGGTCGGCTACACCGTCCCGGACCCCGAACGCACCGGGGACCTCATCGGCCCCCTCGACGGCGGTCGGGACCCGCTGGCCGGGCACGGCACGTTCATCAGCGGCCTCATCCGCCAGGTGTGCCCGGACGCCGACATCCTCGCCGTGCGGGTCATCCGCTCCGATGGGGTCATCGCCGAGTCGGACCTGCTGCGGGCCCTCGAACAGGTCGCCGACCTGGCCACCCGGCACGCCCATAAGCAGGAGCACGGGCAGCGGGTCGACGTCGTCTCGCTGTCGTTGGGCTACTACCACGAGTCCCCCGAGGACGCCGCCGCCGACTCCGCCCTGTTGGCGGTGCTCAACCGCTTCGGCGAGCTGGGCATCCCGGTGGTCGCCGCCGCCGGCAACGACGCCACGATCCGGCGGCTGTTCCCGGCCGGGTTCAGCCCCCGACCAGGCGGCCCCGCGCCGGAGCCCGGGCGGGTCCCGGTGGTGAGCGTCGGCGCGCTCAACCCTGACGGCAGCGTCGCGCTGTTCAGCAACAGCGGTGCCTGGGTGCTGCGCTGGGAGGCCGGCGCCGCGCTGGTCAGCACCATGCCGCCGTTCATCAATGGGCTCAACCCGGCGGCCAGCGCCCCGGACCCGACCGGCCGGGAACGCCGCTCGCTGGACCTCGACAACTTCTCCGGCGTCCCCGACTTCACCGGCGGGTTCGCCGTCGGGAGCGGCACCTCCTACGCCACGCCGGTGTTCGCCGCCAGGCTCGCCAAAGCCCTCCTCGACCAGGCCGTCCGACCGGAGGGCATCCCGCTGGAGGCCACCGGGGACCAGGCCCTGGAACGTGGCTGGCGGGCTCTGGCCACCTACTTGAAGGTGTGAGCGTGGACCAGGCCGCCCAGCTCCACGCCCAGGCTGTCCAGGAGACCGAGCGCGGCCGACACGACCGCGCCCGGCGGCTCCTACGCGCGGCCCTGCGGGCCCGGCCAGACGCGCTGTGCCGGGCCCGCATCCTCATCAGCCTGGCCTTCCACGAGGCCGAGCAGCAGAGCCTGGTCGCCGGCCTGACCCTGCTCGACGAGGCGGACGCCACCCCCAGCCTGCCGGACCGGCTCCGAGGACTGGTCGCCAGCCAGCGTGGCCTGCTGCACATGCGCGCCGGCGCCCTGGGCCCGGCGCTGGACGGCTACGACGCCGCGCTGCGGCTGCTCGACGAGTCCGAGCCGCAGGACATCTGCCGGGCCCTGCTCAACCGAGGCATGCTGCGACTCAAGCCCGGGTCGCTGGCCCGCGCCCGCGCCGACTTCGCCCGCTGTGTCGACATCGCCAACCGGCACGGCCTCGACCTCATCGCCGCCAAAGCCAGCCACAACCTCGGGTACCTGTCGCTGCTCGCCGGCGACCTCCCCCGGGCGCTGCGGGAGATGGACACCGTCGCGCCGACCCTCGGCGAGCAGTCCCCGGCGTCGGCTGCCGTCTACCACGTCGACAGGGCCCAGGTGCTGCTCACCGCCGGCCTGTTCACCGAGGCCGACGACGACCTGGCGCAGGCCGACGAACTGTTCCGCCGCGCCCACAGCCGCCAGGACCAGGCTGAGGCGGAGCTGGCCAGGGCGCAGCTGGCGCTGCGGCAGCGCCGCTGGTCCGAAGCCCGTCGCCTGGCCACGGCCGCCCGCCACAAATTCAGCTCCCGCGGCGCCGCATCCTGGGGTCTGCTCGCCGACGCCGTCCTGCTCTCCGCCGATGTCGGCGCCGGCCGCGGCCTGGCCGCCGTCCAGACCGCCGGGGCGGCGCTCGCCGCCAGCCTGACCGCCCACGGACTCCGCGACGAAGGACGGCGGGTGGCCCTCACCGCCGCCGCCGCCGCGCTGCTCCGCCGCGACGTCCGCGCAGGCAGCCCCGGCCAACGCGCCCTGACCGCCCGGCAGATCGCCGCCAACGCGCTCACCCTGCGCCGCGACGACCCTATCGGCACCCGGATGCAGGCCCGCGCCGTGCGCGCCGATCTCGCCGACGCCGAGGGCCAACCTGCCCGCGCGCTGGGCGAGCTACGGGCCGCCGTCGCCGACCTGCACCACCACCAGGCATCGTTTGGCAGCCTGGACCTACAGGCCGCCGCCGCCGCCCATGTTGAACACCTGGCCGCCCAGGGGCTGTGCCGGGCCATCGACCAGGGCGCCCCAGCCAGCGTCCTGGCCTGGACCGAACGCGCCCGCGCCCTGTCCGCGCGGCTGTCCCCGGTCGTCGCCCCCACCGACCCGTACGCCGCCGAGATGCTCGCCGAACTCCGCCACGCCCGTGACGAGCTGCGCGTCCAGGAGCTCAACGGCGTCCCCGACCCGGCGCTGCGGACCCGCTGCCTGGCTCTGCAACGCCAGATCCGGCAACGCGCCTGGTACCGGCCGGGCCCACGCCTCGTCACCGCACCCGCCCCGCTGCGCGACATCGTCGACGAGCTCGCCGGCCAGGATGCCACCCTCATCTCCTACCTGGACGTCGACAATCAGCTGCACGCCCTCGTCGCCAGCGCCCAGCGGCGGATCGTCCGCCCGCTCGGGCCCTCGGCGCCCGTCGCCGAGGTGCGCCGCCGGCTGCGCGCCGACCTCGACCTGCTGGCCACCGAGAGCTTGCCCGACGTGATGCGGACAGCCGTCCGGGCCTCCACCCGCAGCTCGTTGGCCAGACTGGACGCCCTGCTGTGGCAGGCCGTCGCCCCGCTCGTCGCATCCGGACCGTTACTCATCTCGCCGCCAGCCACGATGGCCACCATCGCCTGGCCGCTCCTCCCGTCGTTGGCCGGTCGGGCGCTGTCAGTCGTGCGGTCACCGACCGCCTGGCTGCGCTCCCGGGCCAACGCGACCATCCCGCCGGCCCCACAGGTCGCCGTAGCGGCCGGGCCGGGAGTCGCCCGGGCCGAGGCCGAGGCCAAACTTGTCGCCGAGGCATGGCCGGTGGCTGAAACGCTCAGCGGGCTCGCCGCCACCGCCGCCGCCGTCCGGGACGCCGCCGAACGCTGTGACGTGCTGCACATCGCCGCCCACGGCTTCCACGAACACGACAACCCGCTGTTCTCCTGCCTACGGATGTCCGACGGGCCGCTGTTCGGCCACGACCTCGACGGCCTTGCCCACCCACCCCGGCACGTCATGCTCTCGGCGTGCGAGCTCGGCCTGGCGCACGCCCGCCCCGGGGACGAGACCCTCGGCATGAGCGCCGCGTTGCTGCACGGGGGCGTCGGCAGCGTCGTCGCCGGGGTAGCCCGCATCTCCGACGAGACCGCCTACGCGGTGGCCCCGGCGCACCACGCTGGGCTACGTCGCGGGCTCAGCCCGTCAGCGGCGCTCGCCGCGGCGCTGCCCAGCGGCGACGCCGACCCCGCGCCGCTGGTCTGCTTCGGCAACGGCTGGTGACTGTGCGTCCAGTCCGGCGCCGACCCTTCCGAATCCGCCTGGCCGTGGACAGCACGGAACGGGCGCGCTTCGTGAGCAGCGCCCGTCCCGGTCGTCGGCCGCGTTGACGCGGCGTGCGTCAGCGCGGGTTGTTCGACGTGCCGATGCCCGTCCCCGAACTGCGGTTACCAGTGGACGGGGCGCCCGTCGTGCTGGTCGTCGAGCCGCCGGAACGGCTGCCGGCGGTCGCCAGCGGCTTGTCAGCGCCGTGACTGAGCTTCTCGCCGAGCTTGGAGTGGGTGAGCTTGTCGTTGACCGTCCCCTTGCCCTCCTCGTAGAGGCGGGTGGCCTGCGCCTGCACCACGCCAGCGGCCTCCTGGACCGAGGGGTGGTCCCAGAACTTCCGGGCGGTCAGCGCGATCTGCTCGTACTTCTCCCGCCCTGCCCGCGAGCCGAGGACATACCCTGCGGCGGCCCCCACAGCGAACCAAAGCTTTCCGCGCATCACGCGCTCCTTCCTCGATGGCGCCGGCCAGGTCTGAACGCCGGGCCGACGGTGGCGGTGCGCCACCTGCGTCGTTCGTGCGTCAGTGCATACCCATCCTCCGCCTTCGTTATGCATGACGTGGCCCGGTGGCGAAACTCGTCAGCCCAGTGGGGTACGGACCGGGCAGCTCATGTACTCTTGTCCCCAGTCGCACGGCCCGTCCGTGGCGATCCCCGATAGCTCAATTGGCAGAGCAGCCGGCTGTTAACCGGCAGGTTATTGGTTCGAGTCCAATTCGGGGAGCTTGACTCAAGAAGGTCCGCACCCCAGTGGTGGCGGGCCTTCTCCCGTTGCGGCGCCGTGCGTGGACTCTGAGTCCCAACCGGCCGGAGGGCTACCACGAACGGGTTGATCCGGTAACCTCTTCGCTCATTGGGGCGGTAGCTCAGCCGGTTAGAGCAGGGGACTCATAATCCTTTGGCCGTGGGTTCGAGTCCCACCCGCCCCACCAACGGGTGCATCGCGCACACCGCGCCTTCGTCCGCCCTTCCTACCCCGGCCGCGTCCGAGCCTCCACCGCTCTGCCCGCCGGGGCGGTTTCAGCGATGGCGCGGACACGGCTGACGGCTATCGGTGCGGCTATCCGCGGCTCTCGAACGTCAGTGACGACTCGGTGAGGATGTCGCGGCCCAGGACGGTGCGGTACACCTCGTCGACGCTGCCGTACGAGGCGTCAGCGAGGTCCAGGCCGAGCGCTTGGGCGGCGTGGCGGACGGCGGTTTCGTCGGGGCCTTCGACTTCGAGGTAGGTGGGTAGGTCGGGCCAGGTGTCGATGTCGTAGGTGACGCCGTCGAGTTGCCATTCTTCGCGGTAGTTCTCCTGGTAGCGCTTGGCGGTGAAGCCCATCGCCTGTAGCACGGTGCGGGTGGCGTCGAGGTCGACGACCTCGGTTTCGGCTTCCAGGATGCTGTCGATGGCTGACGGGCCGTTGCTTACCTGCTTGTAGGTCAGGAAGGTGCACTCGCCCTGTTGGCGCAGGCGCAGCCAGCCGCCTTGGCGTCGGTTTCGTCGTTGATGAAGACGATGCGGCGCATGAGGGTCCGCGGCATGCTCTGACGGGCGCCGCGACTATCCAGCTATGCGGTGATCTTGTCTGGGTCGATGTCGAAGAAGCGGGCTTCGTACTCGGTCTGCATGGTGGCCTTCCGGTCGGTGACTGGCTGCGCCGTTGCCGGCGTCATCGTGTCGCCCCGGCGCAGGCGGAGGTGGCTCAGTGGTGGAGCAGAGCGGTGCGTGTGCAGGCGGTTCACCCGCTAAAGGCTGTTTGTGGAGTCACACACCGAAAGCCCGTGTCATCGTCTTGCATCGTTCGCGCGGCGTCATTGGTGGCGCAGGCCTGAGCGAGCCGGAACGGGCTGGTGAAGGCGCTGCCACGAAGCACGAACCGTCCGGGGTCAGTCTCGGTGGAGCACCACTCCCAGATATTTCCGCTCATGTCGTAGCAGCCGTAAGGGCTGGTTCCGCTGTGGTAGCGGTCCACCGGGGTGGTGCGGTCGATGCCGGACTCCACGACATTGCATTTGGCGGCCGTGGGCTGATCACCCCAGGGATAGGTGCGGCCGCGCTCTCCGCGCGCTGCCTTCTCCCACTGCTGCGAGGTGGGCAGCGCTTTTTGTGCCCACTGCGCGTAGGCGGTGGCGTCGTCGTGGGTCACGTGGACGATCGGGTGTCGCCTGATCTCAGGTGGGTAAGTGCCGTTGGGCCAGTGGGCTGGCCGGCGGTGTCCCGTAGCCTCGATGAAGTTGGCGTAGTCGGCGTTGGTCACCGGTTCGGCGTCGATGTAGTAGCCAGGGAGCCACACCGCCTCGCGGTCGGATCCGAATAGGAAGATCCCGGCGGGTACGAGAACCATCTTTTTGCCGTCGCTCGGGCTTCGCACCGGAGCAGGCGTGTCGATCGACGGGACGTGCTCGGCTGGCGCCGCTGCTGTCCCGGTAACGTCTACGGCGTTCGGCGGACCACCGACCACAAGGTGAAATCGCTGTTGCACGGCGGCGTCGAATCGGCTCAGAGCCGTGTCCAGGAGGGCTTGGCTGTCTGGGGTCGGCGCTATCGCCGCGCCTCGGGACTCCCACTTGGACACGGTGCGGTCGCTGATGCCGAGGTGCGAGGCGAACGCTCGGACTGTCATCCTCGCTGCTTCGCGGAGCGCGCGCGCCTCGCGGCCGGTCCACCGTTGCACCGTCGCCATATTGAACCTCCACCCCTCTTGCCGGGGCGGAGTCTAGTCCGTTCGTGACCGGTACAGCTGGCCCGAAGACCACCTCCGGCAGCGACCCGGTGTTGCTCTACAGCGGGTCGCCCATGTCTTCGTTGAACTCCTGGGTCAGCCTGCGCAGCTGTTCGCCGGCAGCTACGACCGGCCGACCGTTGATCGACGCGACCGGACGGAGGCCGACGGCGGCATTGGTGACAAACACCGCGTCGCGCCCGAGAGCGTCCTGGGGGGTCATCGTGGCGTGCGCGACCTTGAGCTGCCGCCGCTCGGCAAGCTTGCTGACCAGGCGCATCGTGACTCCCACGAGTTGATCGCCGTCGGGCCACAGCAGCGTCGAGCCGCTGAGGAAGCCGATGTTCCAGGTGGCGCCTTCCGTGATATGCCCGTGCCGGTTGACGAAAAGCACGTCGTCGTGGCCGGCCAGCTGCGCGGCGCGGCGGTGGCTGAGCGTGCCGAACAGGCCGACGTGTTTGACGGCAGGAGCCTCGCGTTCGTACTCGGCGGTGCCTAGCGCCAATGGTGACAGCGGCCCGCCGGCGGCAGATTCGCGGGTTGTCACGAGGATCCGCGGCCGGCAGGCGGCGGCCGGCCGACCGAGCTGGAGGTGCGGGTCGAACACCGTCACCCGGGCGATGACGTCCCCGCTCGGGCCTACGGCTGCGCGGACGAACCGACGCACGTCCTCAGGATCCAGATCCGCTCCGAAGACGCGCTTGCAGTCGCTGACGAGGCGGTCCATGTGCATCCCGAGCCCGCGGACACGCCCGTCGACAACCCGCATCGAGGTGAAGTGCCCGTAGTTGCACAGCGCCAGGGCAGCGAGGTCATCCGGGTTCACCGGCTGTCCTTCGAGCTGAATCATGCGCCCATCATGACACCGGCCGGGACCTCACTCGTGGTGCGCGGACCGCCGGTTCGACAGCGGTTCAGCAGCGGTGCGTTGGCCGTACCTTCACGACAGCGGCCGACGCGATGACGCTGAGTGCATGTTCGTCACCCCAAAGGCGCTGTCCGCGCGGCCCAACCCCAGGCGCCTCCAGTCACCAGAGGGCGCAACCGTCCTGCGCTTCGCGGCGCCGCCGAGCCAGCAGCGCAAGCATCATCCGGCCGATCCGGTGCCAGCCCGGTGCGCCGACGTTCCTGCTGGCTCCTGGTCAGCAGCCGTTCTCCATGCGCTCCTACGCGACCGGTCGGATGCCGCCGACGTGCGTTGGCGCCGATGGTGCGTCAAACTGCTGCGCAGCGATCGTCTCGGTCCCGAGCAGCTGCACGATTGGTGGACAGTCGTGACCGAGTTCGACCCGGTCCTCGCCGGCTATGCCGCAAACCCCGTGCCAGTGCCCGACGGAACTGTCGTGGTGGCCGGCAGCGGCAAAGAGCAATTCAAGACGTTTAACGTCAGCACCGCTGCGGCGGTGCTCGCTGCCGCGGCCGGCGTGCCGGTGGTCAAGGGAATCTCCCGGTCAGTGTCGGCGGTCTCCGGCGCCACCGACATCCTCGAGGCACTGGGCATTCGCCCGGTAACAGGTCCAGCGGCCGTCGCGCAGGTACTGGACCGGTACGGCATCGCGTTCGTCGCGTACCCGCAGTTTTGCCCTCGATACGCGGCCCGGTACGACGGCGTCTTCGACACGCTGAATCCCGCCAGCTTCTTCATGCCGGTCGCCACGATGTGTGTCCGGGCACGCAGCTTCGTCCTCGGCCTGGCCCACCACGAGGTCACGCTCGCGGCCGCCGCGCTGCGACGCATTCGGCCCGACCTCGCCACCGGCATCGTCGTGTCCACGGAACTGTCCCCCGGCGAGACCGTCGACGAGTACGGCGACGTCGGCGCGCTCAGGGTCGCCCGACAGGTCGCCGGCGTCATCACCAGCGACCTGAGCCAAGGAGCCCCACCCACCGAGTCCTGGCGGCGAGCCGTGGCGCACCGGTCCACCCACGACGCCAACGCCGCACTCGTGGCTCAAGCCCTAACCGACGGAGCCGACACCCCGGCCACCCGGCTGGTCGAAGTGAACGCCGCCCTGATCCTCGAGGCCAGTGGCGCCTCCGGAAACGCACGGGAGGCGGTCGGGCGGGTCCGCGACGCACGCCGGTCAGGCCACGCCATGCGACTGCTGACAACTCTCACCAACAACCGATAGGAGCCCGAAATGCCTGCTGAACTCATCGAAGGCCACGCCGCCGCCGCGGTGTCCGGACATCTGGGCCCGACCGCCGGCCGGTTCACCCACCTCGACGACGCCCTATCGGTACTGGACACCGCACAGCGGGACGGACTCGCCATCGTCACCGGATTCGGTCCTACGAACGCGCCGACGGCCGGAACCCTGTCAGTCATGCTCGGTGCCGTCGAGCTGCAACGACGGCTCGAAGCTCCCATGACCGTCGTCATCTCCGACCTCGGCGCGTGGAACTCCCGCAACGTCCCCTGGCCGGCGCTGATCCGGGTACGCGACCAGATGTCGTCGTTCCTGATCGAACTGGGCCTCGATCCGCGGACGGCCGGGTTGCGCTCGCACCTTGACCACGACAACCTCATCCGAGCTGGCCGAGTCGCCCGCTACCTGTCCCGCGCCGACTTCCAGCAGCACCGCGAGAGCCTGCTGGAGCTGTACGCCGACCATGGCCTCCTCGGCAGCGAGATCGGCGTGGTCGTCGACTCGCTCTACACCGTCGCCGACGTGCTCGGGCCCTTCGACTCCGGCGCGTCTCGCGTGCTGATGGTCTCCGGGATGGAAGAGGCGTACTTCACCGACCTCGCCCGGCTTGTGCTCCATCGGCAGGCCGACGCCGGCGAGCTGAGCCTGGGATGGGACGGCCGGATCGGCGCGCTCTACTTCCGGGTCCTCGAAGGGCTCGCTGGCTACCCGAAGATGTCCAAAAGCATCCCGGCCTCCAGCATCCACCTCAACATGACTCCCGACGAGATCGCCGAACAGGTGCTCAGCGACGACGGCACCAGCCAGACCGCCCTGCTGTCGGCCATCGAGCTGAGCAGCGGATGGGCCGTCCAGGATGTCGAAGCGGCGCGCCGAGCCTGCGCTGAACGCACCGAACGCCCCGGCCCCTGGCTCGAGATCCGCCGGGAATTCTGCGACACGTTCAATGCCTTCGCCCACACGTGGCGGCGGTGCGCGCCGTGACCGGGTCGATTGTCCTGCTGGGTGCCTCCGGGCGGCTCGGCGGCGCCGCGCTCCCGCTGTTCACCGCCGCCGGCTTCGAGGTCATCGCCGTCAGCCGCACGCGACCCGAGCCCCGGCGCGACAGTATGTGGATCGGCGCGGACCTTACCGATCAGCGGGCTCAGACTGCGGTGGCCACCGCCGTGGACCGCTTGACGGCCGGACAACAGCACGTCTGGGTGGTGGACAGCGTCCTTGACCGCAGCGGCGTCGATGCCATGCGCCGAAGCATCGACGCCGCCACCACGACTGTGCTGCGACTGCACACGAACCTGGCAGGACGGGGCCGGACGTGCGTGTTGATCGCCGCGAGCACCACAGCTGTCCTCGCACCCGGACTTCTCCAGACACCGTACGGGCTGACCAAACGTCGGCAGGTGGTCACGTACGCCCGCACCGGCCTTCCCGGCGGCGCGCTCCTCCTCCCTCAACTGGCGTCAACCCCGCCCTTCCCCAGCCGCTGCACGTTCAGCGAGGCGGCGCAGGAGCTGGTCAACTGCGCCCTGCGAGGGCCGGCAGGATTTACCCTGCGCATTCCCGCCGGGGTCGGCGCCACGACCGGCCCGAACGCGACGGCCATCCACAGCGAGGGGTCCGCGATGCTCGCTCACCTGTACAGCCTGCTGCTGCGGCGGGACTCGATGTACGCCCACCGTGCGGCGGCCCGCGCCCGGCTGCGCCTCACCCCCCGGCGGCTACGAAGTCTGGTTGACCACCGCCTCGCCCCGCCGGAACTGGTGCGCCGCTTCACCCACCGCTACCGCCTGACCGTCATCGACGACCGGGATCCCCGATTCACCCCTACCCACGAAGGAGCCGACCGTGTCTGACGCCAGCGTCGACGTTCTCGTTATCGGGTCAGGGATCTGCGGCCTGACCATCGCTATCACCGCAGCACGCCGTGGCCTATCCGTGCGATGCATCGGCGACGGCGGACCAAGTGCCTCGGTGGAGAACTTCGGGCAACTGCACTCCGGCGCGGTCTACGCTCCGGTCCTACCCGCCGTCGCGCAGGCATGCTGGCAGCACCGCCACCGGTGGAACGACCTCATCGGACCGGCACGGGCGGGCGGAACGAACGGGCTGGCGTTGTTCCACACCACCGACGCCGTTAACCGATACCGCACCGCATGGCAACGGCTCGGAATCGACGTCACGGAAGTCGACGCCCACACCACCGCACCCAACCGACAGGCAGCGGCAGCGTTCCGTCTACCGGACCACAGTGTGCATCTGCCGACGCTGCACGCCAGCCTCCTTGACCTTGCCCGGGCCAGCGACGTGCGGACGGACAATGGATACGAAGTGGCCCTTCACCGCGACCCCAGCACCGCGCTTGTCACAGTGGGGGATGTGACGACACGGGCCCGCACGGTTGTTCTGGCGACGGGAGCCGCCACCCCGGATCTGCTGACACACGCGGGAATCGAGCACACGCTTCGAACCCGCCGCATCGCGTGGGCCCGGCTTCCGCATACGGTCCCAGAGACGCTGACCTACTGGCTCGACGGCGACATGCTGGCGATCAGCCCGGACCGCGACTGCGTGCGAGTGGGCCTGCCCGGCGTCGCCGGACGGTACGGCACCGCCGAAGCAGAACACGCCCGACTGTGCGCCGCGCTCGCCCGTCGCGGCATCCATCCCGGCGGCCTCGACCTGCGCTGGGGTGCGGTGTGCGAGCCCGGCCAGGCCGGCCCGTCGACCCTCGTTACGGACCTCCGCGATCCGCCGCCGGGCTGGACTCCTACCGCGAACCTGATGGTCGCGCTGCCAGGCAAGTGGACCACCGCGTGGCAATGCGCCGATAAGGTCGTCGAGGCTATCGGCTGACCCGCGCGCTCAGCGGATGCCGATGGCCTCACGCACCCGCTCGAGCAACGGCTGGCTCTGCTTGCGGGCCTTCTCCGCGCCATGGGCCAGAAGGTCGTCAAGTTCGCTGCCCGGCGCCATCAGCGCCTCGTACTTCTCCCGCATCGGCGCGAACTGGTGGTTCAGCGCGTTGGTCAGCCTGGCCTTGACCTCGCCCCAACCCATCCCGCCAGCCAGCAGCGCCGCCCTGGTGTCAGCCACGACATCCGCGGTGCCGAAGTGCTCCAGCAAGGTGAACACCGACGAGGAGTCAGGGTCCTTGGGCGCCTCGACCGGGACGCTGTCGGTGGGGATACGCCGGATGGTCTTTCGCAGGGTGGCCTCGGGGGCGAACAGCGGGATCGTGTTGCCGTACGACTTGCTCATCTTCCGCCCGTCGGTGCCCGGCATCGTGTGCGCCGTCCCCTCCGCTGGAACAATGGGCGTGGGGATCTTGAAGGCGAACTGTTCGCCGTAGACGGCGTTGAACGCGCCAGCGATGTCCGCGGCATACTCCACGTGCTGAAGCTGGTCGCGGCCGACTGGAACCACGTCCGCGTCCATAAGCAGAATGTCGACGGCCATCAGCACCGGATAGTTGAACAGGCCCATGTTCACGCCCGCGTCCAGGTCATCCTTGCCCGCCTCACGGTTGCGGTCGCGCACCGCCTTATAGGCGTGCGCTCGGTTCATCAGACCCTTGCCGGTCACGCACGACACCACCCATGCCAGCTCGAACGTCTCCGGGATGTCCGACTGCCGGTAGAACGTCGTGCGGTCCGGATCGAGTCCGGCCGCCAGCCAGGTCGCCGCGACCGAACGGGTGTAGTGACGCAGCAGGTCGCGGTCGCGGATGGTCGTCAGCGCGTGGTGGTCGGCGATGAAGTACACCGAGTCGTAGCTGTCGGCCAGCTCGAGAGCCGGGAGGATCGCACCGATGTAGTTGCCCAAATGCGGCTCCCCGGTCGGCTTGATACCGGTGAGCGAGACCTTACGCGCCGTCGAACCCATGCCGGCGACTGTACCGCGAGCCACCGCTTGGGCTCCGCCCCATATCAGCCTCCTGACGCCTAATGACGCGGTGATCAAGGTTGAGACAGGCCCAGCCGTTGCGGCAAGTCCGCCATCCTGCTGAAGACGCCCTCAACACCTTGGTCCGAGGCGTTGGCGACGTAGCGCAAGACCCGCATCCCAGCCGCTCTCGCCGCTGAGACTCCTGACTCGCTGTCCTCGATCACCACGCAGCGCTCCGGCGATACGCCCATGGTCTCCGCCGCGAACAGGAACAGATCCGGTGCCGGCTTCCCCCGCAGCACCTGTGACGCCGTGAACACCCGACCGCGGAAGTAACAGGCCAGTCCGGTGGCGGCCAGCGTCAAGGCGACCTTCTCCGGTCGCCCGTTCGAGGCCACACAGTAGGGCGTCGTCAACTGGTCGAGCACCGCGGTCACGCCCGGCACGGCCTGGACCCGCTCAGCGAGCGCCCGGTCCACGGCCAGCGTGAGATCATCAAGCCATTTCTGCGGCAGCGGCGCGCCCAATCGAGCGGCGATCAGCTCAGCGGTGGCGCTCGTGGTGAGACCAGTGAAATCCCGAAGACATTCCGCATCGGTGATCGTGGCACCGAGCCGCCGCATCCGCTCCGCCAGCACCCCGAGGACAATCGGTTCACTGTCGACCAGCACACCGTCACAATCGAAGATGACCAGATCAGGGCAGCGCTGGACGGTCATGTCGCACTTCCGCCCAGCCACGATTTTGTGCCGGTGATGGAGGGGTCATCCTTGCGGCGCTCAATGTTCGGCATGGCGCGGGCAACGGTAACCTAGAAGTCGGGCGTGCGCTGACGGTGGGCCAGGTGCGCCAACTCCTGGCCGAGTACGTAGTCGCCCAGCGTCGGCGGCAGCTGACCGTCTGGTGATGCGCGATGATGTCCTGTGACGCACCGGCTGCCGGAGACTGTGCGCCACGCGTGCTCGGATGGCACGCACCGGCTTGCGCCGAGCGTCCAGCATCCGTCATCGAGCGATCTTCGTAAGGAGCCTTGTGAGCGCCCTCGGTAGCTTCATCTGGTCGATCGCGGACCAGCTTCGGGGCCCCTACCGCCCCAACCAGTACGGCAACGTAATCCTGCCGCTCACCATCCTGCGACGCCTCGACTGCATCCTGGAGCCCGACCGGGAGACGGTGCGGGCGCTGGCGAAGAGGTACGACAACCCCGTCCGGCTCAGGATCGAGGTCAAGAAGGCGACCGGCAGGCCGTTCTACAACACCTCGAACTACTCCTTCGCCAACCTGCTGGCGGACGCCGACGGACTGGCGGACAACCTGGCCGACTACATCGACCGGTTCTCGCCCGACGTCGACGTATTCCAGTACTTCGACTTCAAGAAGGAAATCCTCGCCCTGGAGAAGGCGGAGCTGCTGCGCGCGGTCATCACATCCTTCAATGCAGTCAACCTGCATCCGCGTAAGGTCTCCAACGCCGACATGGGTGATGCGTTCGAGTACATCATCCGCAAGTTCAACGAGGCTGCGAACGAGACCTCCGGCGATCACTACACCCCGCGCGACGCGATCCGACTGCTGGTGGACCTGCTGTTCGCCGAGAAGGACGCCGACCTGACCGAGGCCGGCATCGTCCGCACGCTGTATGACCCGACCGCGGGCACCGGCGGCATGCTCACCCTGGCCGAGGAGCACCTGCTCGCGCAGAATCCCGACGCGAAGTTGAGCCTGTACGGCCAGGAGTACAACCCGCAGTCGTACGCGATCTGCAAGTCCGACCTGCTGGCCAAGGGGCACGACACGACCAACATCGCCTTCGGGAACACGCTCACCGACGACGCGTTCCCGAGCCGCAAGTTCGACTTCTGCATGTCCAACCCGCCGTACGGCGTCGACTGGAAGCAGTACGCCAAGGCGGTCACCGCCGAGCGTGACTCCGCCGGCCCCTACGGTCGGTTCGCCCCCGGGCTTCCGGCGACCTCAGACGGGCAGATGCTCTTCCTGCTGCACCTGGCCCACAAGATGCGCGCCCCGTCCGACGGCGGCGGCCGGGTCGGGATCGTCATGAACGGCTCGCCGCTGTTCAACGGCGGCGCCGAGTCCGGCCCGTCCAACATCCGCCGGTGGCTGCTGGAGAACGACCTGGTCGACGCGATCGTGGCGCTGCCGACCAACATGTTCTTCAACACCGGCATCGCCACCTACATCTGGATCCTGGACAACACCAAGCACCCCGTTCGCAAGGGCCTGGTCCAGCTCATCGACGGCACGTCGTTCTGGACCAAGATGCGCAAGAATCTAGGCTCCAAGGGCCGTGAGATCAGCGACGCCGACCGTGCCAAGGTCGTGAAGCTGTACGCCGACTTCCGCGATGCCGACCCGGACTACTCGAAGGTGCTGCGCAACGACGAGTTCGGCTACTGGACCATCACGGTCGAGCGCCCGCTGTTGGGCGAGGACGGGAAGCCGGTTGTCGACCGCAAGGGAAAGCCCAAGCCGGACAGCAAGAAGCGCGACACTGAGAACGTCCCGTTCACCTACGGCGGCTCGACCGCCGGCGCGGCCGGCAAGATCGAGGTCATCCAGGCGTACTTCGACGCCGAGGTGAAGCCCCACGTCTCCGACGCCTGGATCGACTGGACGAAGGTGAAGGTGGGCTACGACATCCCCTTCACCCGCCACTTCTATAAGTACGTCCCACCCCGCCCCCTCGCCGAGATCGACGCCGACCTGGAAAAGCAGGTCGCCAAGATTCTCGACCTGCTGCGAGAGGTGGAGCAGTGAGTGCAGGTGCGCCGTATCCCTACTACAGGGACGAGTCGCGCCAAACGTTCTCCCGCATTCCGAGTCATTGGGATGTTGCCAGAGCGCGGCACCTCGTGCGCATCCGAACTGGCACCGGCGATACCGTTGATGCGGAACTAGATGGTCCATTTCCGTTCTATGTCCGGTCTGACGCACCACTTCTGTCGAGCAAATGGGATTTCGATACCACGGCGGTACTCACTGCGGGTGACGGGGCAGGCGTCGCTAAGGTGTTTCACCTCGTCGCAGGTCGCTTCATGGCGCACCAACGCGTGTACGTACTTGATGACTTCCGACGGGTGACGCCAAAATTCTTCTATTACGCCTTCAGTAACTTGTTTCATCTGATGGCCTTGGATGGAAGCGCTAAGTCGACCGTGGACTCCGTTCGTAGGCCGATGATCGCGGATATGCCGTTCGCTATCCCCCCGTTGGACGAGCAGCGAAGTATCGCCGGCTACCTCGACCGCGAGACCGCCCGCATCGACACGCTCATCGAGGAGCAGCAGCGCCTAATCGAGATGCTCCGCGAGCGACGCACAGCGGTCATCGCGAATGCGACTGCGCAGGGTGAGGACGTAGAACTGCGGCGCGTCATCGCGGTTCTACGTCAGGGGTGGAGCCCCAACTGCGAAAGTTGGCCGGCCGACGGGGTAGCGGAGTGGGGGGTCCTCAAGGTCGGGTGCGCGAACACTGGACGATTCAACCCCGCTGAAAACAAGCGACTTCCAGACGACGAGACTCCGCGGCCAGAGCTTGCGGTTAATCAGGGCGAACTCGTCATGTCTCGTTCTAATACTAAAGATCTAGTGGGTGCTGCTGCCGTGGTCGACGGGAGCTACCCGCGGTTGCTTCTCTCCGATCTTACGTACGGTCTCTCGCTTGCGGACGACGCGGATCCCGCGTTCGTGGCGTACGCTCTCGGGTCTCCTCGCATGCGTGCGCAGATCGGTGCTGCATCCAAGGGCATGAGTCAATCGATGCAAAAGATTTCTCAGCGAGACATTCGAGAGCTTCGCCTGCGATTGCCGGCCCTGACTGAGCAGCGACACATGGTCGCCCATCTCGACGGGCAGACGGCGAAGATCGACGCATTGATTGCTGAGACTGGGCGATTCATTGATCTCACTCGCGAGCGCCGGTCCGCGCTGATCACGGCGGCCGTGACGGGGCAGATCGACGTGCGGGAGATGGCGTGATGGCCGACCACCATGAGGGCGTGTTCGAGTCCGAGATCTGCGCCTATCTGGAGGCTCACGGGTGGCTGTACTCGGCGGACGACACCGGCTATGACCGGGAGCGGGCGCTCTTCCCCGATGACCTGTTCGCCTGGTTGGAGGAGACCCAGCAGGCGGCGTACGCGAAGGCGTTGAAGGCCGCCGGCTCACAGGCGAAGTTCCTCGACGTGCTGGCCACGGCGCTGGACAAGCCGCTGGAGCACGGCGGCGGGACGCTGAACATCCTGCGCAACGGCGTGCAGTACATCGGCGGTGGTCGGTTGAAGATGGCGCAGTTCCGCCCGGAGACCAGCCTGAACGCGACCACCAACGCGCAGTACGCCGCGATGCGGGTGCGGGTGATGCGGCAGGTGCGTTTCTCCACCGCCGACCAGCGCAGCATCGACTTGGTGTTCTTCGTCAACGGGCTGCCGGTGGCGACCGTCGAGTTGAAGACCGACTTCACCCAGTCGCTCGATGACGCGATCAACCAGTACCGCAAGCACCGCCACCCGCTGACCAACGGGCGGCCGGAGCCGCTGCTGTCGTTCGGGCACCGGGCGCTGGTCCATTTCGCGGTCTCCAACGACCTGGCGGCGATGACCACCAGGCTGGAGGGCGAGAAGACGCACTTCCTGCCGTTCAACACCGGTCACGACAGCGGCTCGGGGAATCCGCCGGCTGAGGGCGGGCGGTCGGCGACGGCGTACCTGTGGGAGCGGGTCTGGGAGATGCACGCCTGGCTGAACATCATCGGCCGGCTGATGATCGTGGAGACCCGGGAGGAGTGGGACGTCGCGACCGGGACGTCGGTGCGGCGTACGAGCATGCTCTTCCCCCGGTTCCACCAGTGGGAGGCCGTGACGAACATCGTGGCCGCGGTGCGCGAGGAGGGGGTGGGGCGTCGCTACCTGATCGAGCACTCGGCCGGGTCGGGGAAGACGAACACCATCGCCTGGACCGCGCACCGGCTGGCACGGCTGCACGTGGACGACGTGAAGGTCTTCGACTCGGTGATCGTGGTTGTGGACCGCACCGTGCTCGACGGCCAGCTACAGGACGCGATCCGGCAGATCGACGGGTCGGGGAGGATCGTGACGACGATCAGTCCCGAGGACGTCCGCAAGGCGGGGGCGAAGTCGAAGTCCGGGCTGCTGGCGACCGCGTTGAAGAATGGCGAGCTGATCATCGCGGTGACGGTGCAGACCTTCCCGTTCGCCCTGGAGGAGATCCGGGCCGACAAGGGTCTGAAGGGCAGACGGTTCGCGGTGATCGCCGACGAGGCGCACTCCTCGCAGTCCGGCCAGATCTCCTCGAAGCTCAAGGCCGTGTTGACCGCGGAGGAGGTCCAGGAGATCGAGGAGGGCGGCGAGGTCGACGTCGAGGCGATCCTGGCCGCGGAGATGACCGAGCGGGCCGAGTCGGAGAGCATCTCCTACTTCGCGTTCACGGCGACGCCGAAGAACAAGACTCTGGAGCTTTTCGGCCGCAAGGGTCCGGACGGGAAGCCGGTCGAGTTCCACCTCTACTCGATGCGGCAGGCGATCGACGAGGGTTACATCCTCGACGTGCTGCGGGGCTACCAGTCCTACGACACCGCGTTGAAGATCGCTGGCAAGGCGGGGGGCGGCGATGGCGACCAGGTGGAGGAGGCCGCCGCGCGTAAGGGGTTGATGCGGTGGGTGAAGCTGCACCCCACCAACATCAGCCAGAAGGTGCAGATCATCGTCGAGCACTTCCACACGAACGTCGCCCACCTGTTGGAGGGCACGGCGAAGGGGATGGTGGTGACCGACTCGCGCAAGGCCGCGGTGAAGTACAAGAGGGCGATAGACGCCTACATCGTCAAGCGGGCCGCCGAGGACGTCTCGTACCACTACCGCACCCTGGTCGCCTTCTCCGGCTCGGTGACCATGGCCGACGATGAAGAGTGGGCGTCGGACTGGGGGCCGCAGCCGGGCAGGGACGACGAGTTCACCGAGGCCAACCTGAACCCCGGCGCCGGCTCGGACCTGGCCGCCGCCTTCAAGGGCACGACATACAAGATCATGCTGGTCGCGAACAAGTTCCAGACCGGCTTCGACCAGCCGCTGCTGTCGGCCATGTACGTCGACAAGAAGCTCTCCGGGGTCGCCGCCGTGCAGACGCTCTCCCGGCTCAACCGCACCCACCGCACCGCGGGTGGGGAGCAGAAGCGCAAGACGTTCGTCATCGACTTCGTGAACAAGCCCGAGGACATCCGGGCCGCGTTCGAGCCGTACTTCACCAACGCGACCCTGGAGACCGAGACCGACCCGTACGTGGTCGTCCACCTCGCCACCAAACTCGCCCAGGCGGGGATCTACACGCCGGAGCAGGTACGCGAGGTCGCCGAGCTGTGGGTCACCCGCAGAGGCAACAACGCGCTCTCGGCGGCGATCAGCCCGCCCAAGTACGACTTCGCCAGCCGATACGTGGCCGCGATCGAGGCCGACGACAAGGTCACTCTCAACAGCCTCGACCTGTTCCGCAAGGATGTCTCCACCTACGTCCGGCTTTATGACTTCATGAGCCAGATCGTCGACTACGGCGACTCGGAGCTGGAAATGCTGTCGATCTTCCTGCGGCTCCTGGAGAAGGTCATCGCGGACTCGTCCTGGAGCGCCGAGGTCGACCTCTCCGACGTGGTCCTGGTCGGCGTCAAGCACCACAAGCGGACCGCGGTCGACATCTCGCTCACCGGTGACGGCGAACTCAAGGGCATCGGCGCCGCCGGCACCGGCACCCGCAAGGAACCCAAGTACGTCGCCCTGCAGGTCGTCATCGACAAGATGAACGACCTGTTCGGCGCCGAGTCGTTCACGGCGTCCCAGGTGCGGGAGTTCGTGCAGGGGCTGGTGGAGCAACTGCTCACCGACCCCGACCTGATCAACCAGACCAAAGTCAACTCGAAGAAGCAGTTCATGGAATCACGGGACTTCCAAGCGGCGGTCACTGAGGCGGTCGTCGACAACCAGGCGGCCCACAACACCATGGCCGACTACTTCTTCAGCGACGGACCCGGCGTCAACGCTGTCATCGTGGCGCTCGCGGACGCCTTCTACGAGGCAGCGATCGATCAGCCGAGTGACGCGTGATCGCGCCGGCTCCGGTTGGAGGTCCTATCGCCACCCGGCTCAAGACCGCCACCGTCACCTACGTCAGACCGCACGGCTACGACTACGAGGGAACCCGGGGGCCATGGCCGTAACCGAGGGCAACGGGCACCCCAACAACGGTGACTCAGGTGGTCCGCTGTTCGTCGACGGATGGCAGGTCGGGGTGGCCTCGGTCAGCAAGAGCCCGGCGATGTACACCCCGATCCACCCGCACCGCGCCTGGATCAGAAACACCACCAGGATTTGACGAAGACCGCCGCCGTCGCCGTCCGGGCTGAGACGCTTGGACCCATGGTTAATGGGACGAGCGGAGGACCCGCCCGGGCGGCGACGGCGGGCTGGCGGTGAACGTCAGCGAGCTGCTCGTCGAGCAGTACGGACGACTGCCCGACCTGGCGCGCGCCGCCGTCGAGGAGCTGACCCCGGACCAGCTGCGGTTCGCCCCGGCCGCCGGGGCGAACCCGATCGGCTGGCTGGTCTGGCACCTGACCCGGGTCCAGGACAGCCACATCGCCGAGATCACCGGCCAGGACCAGGTGTGGGCCGGCGGCGACTGGGCGACGCGCTTCGGCCTGGCGGCCGATCCCGACGACACCGGCTACGGGCACACGCCCGAGCAGGTGAGCCAGGTCCGTCCGCGGAGCTGGAAGGACCTGGCCGCCTACCTCGACGCCGTCGCCGCCAGGACCGACGCGTTCCTGCGCGCCCTTGCCGACGACGACCTGGACCGGGTGGTCGACGAGAGCTGGGACCCGCCGGTCACCCTCGGCGTCCGGCTCGTCAGCATCGCCGACGACGACCTCCAGCACGCCGGCCAGGCCGCGTACGTCAGGGGGCTGCTCGCCGCCGACCGGTGAGCTGCCGTGCCGCCGCCTGTAGCTGACGAGTCGGCCGGCAACGGCTCAGCCCATCGACTTCGCGCCGTCGAGCGCCTCCCGGATGATGTCGGCGTGCCCGGCGTGCTGGGTGGTCTCGCCGATGAGGTGCAGCAGCACCCGTCGGGCGCTCCAGCTGGCGCCGGGAGGGAACCACGGCGCCTCCGGCAGCAGGTGCGCGGCGTCGAGATCCGGCAGGGCCCGGATCAGCTCATCGGTGCGGCTGGCCTCCGCGTCGTAGGCGGCCAGCAGCCCGGTGAGGGTCTCCCCGTCGAGCATCCGGAACGAGTTGGTGAACTGTTCCATGGTCGACGGCTCCTGCCAGTCCGGCATCGCCGAGGCCCCGCGTTCGATGAAGCCCCGCCAGTTGCGCTCCATCAGCGTCACATGCTTGACGAGTCCGCCCAGGCACAGCTCGCTGACGGTGGTCCGTCGGGCGGCCTGTTCGTCGTCGAGGTCACGGCAGGTGTTACGCAGGAAGAACCGGTGGGTGGCGAGCGACTCCAGCAGGTCGGCCCGCTCCCGCGACAGCGTCTCGTCGTTCATGACTGGCCCCAGACGAGGCAGAACGGGTGCCCGAACGGGTCGGCGAAGACGCGGAACCCGCCGCCGTCGCCGTCCTGCCCGCCGGGGAGCGTGGTGGCGCCGGCGGCCAGGACCCGAGCCTGTTCGGCGTCCACGTCGTCGACCTCGATGTCCAGGTGCATCTGCTGCGGGTATGCCCGGTCCGGCCAGCGCGGGGCCTGGTAGCCGGCGACGTTCTGGAACATCACCGGCAGACCGTTGGACGCGCTGATCATGGCCCCTTCGTCGCCCTCGTAGGTGATCTCCTGACCGAGGACGGCGGCGTAGAAGCGGGCTGCCGCCCGCCCGTCGGGCACGTCGATGGCCACGTCGGCCAGGGCGACGCCGGTGGCGCCGTCGCTGGCGCACAGGCACAGCGGGTGCCCGGCCGGGTCGGCGACAACGACATGGCGGTCGCTGCCGCCGTCGAGCCGGACGGCGCCGAGCGCCACCGCCCGCTCCGTCGCCGTCGCCAGGTCCGGGACCTGGAGGTCGAGGTGGAACTGCTGGGGCGCCTCCTGCTGGTCCGGCCAGCGGGGCGGGACGTGGTCAGGGGCCCGTTGGATTGCGACCCGGACACCGACCGCGGCATCCATGGTGATCCAGTCGGCGTCGGTGTCGGCGGTTTCCTTGAAGCCGGCCAGCTCCTGGTAGAACCGCGCCGTCGCGGCGAGGTCAGCCGCGTCGATGACAAGTGTGTGTAGTTGGGCGCTCATGACCGCAGGGTCGCATCCGCCTCTGACATCCAGTCGACGACGACGAGGCCGCTCTCGGTCCCCACCCCGATGACGCCGTTGGCGACTGAGACCGCGACCGCCTCGCTGCCCAGCTCGATGCGGCGCGCCCCCTCGCCCTTGAGGGTCCGTGACTCCACCGCCGCGCCGACCGCCACGATCACCCGACCGGTCGACGGCGCGTAGGCCAGCGCGCTGACCGGCTCAGCGAACCGCAGCTCAGGCATGGTCAGCGCTGCCGGCTCGCGGCGTAGGCGCCAGCGCCGCTTGCGTCCGGCGTCCAGGTCCCAGATCCGTACCGTGCGGTCCCGGCTGCCGGAGATGGCCACGGGATGGCCGTCCAGGGTGGCGGTGACCACGGCCGTGACGCTTCCGCTGTGGCCGGTGAACGGGTCGCCCATCGGCCGACCGGTGGTCAGGTCCCAGACCCGGACCGTGCCGTCGCCGCTGCCGCAGACCGCGACCGGGTGTCCGTCGACCTCCCCGCTGGCCACCGCCATGACGCCGCGGGCGTGACCGGTGAGCGGGTCGCCGATGGGGGCGCCGCCCACCAGATTCCACATCCGCATGGTGTCGTCGTAGCCGCCGGAGATAGCGACGGTCTGGTCGTTGAGCTTGCCGAACGCCACCGCGCTGACCCCGCTGGCGTGCCCGTGTAGCGGCTCGCCGAACGGCTTGCCGGCCGCCAGGTCCCAGACCCGGACCGCGCCGTCGTCGCTGCCGGAGATCGCCAGCGCCCGCCGCTCCAGGCTCCCGACCGCCACCGCCGTGACGCCGCTGGTGTGCCCGGTGAGCGGCTCGCGGATCGGAGCGCCGGTGACCAGGTCCCAGATCCGCAGCGTGTGGTCGTGGCTGCCGGAGACGGCCACGGGCGTGCCGTTGACCTCGCCGAGCGCCACCGCCCGCACGTCGTGGGCGTGGCCGGCGGCGGTGTGGTCGATCGGGGCGCCGGTGGCCAGGTCCCAGATCCGGATGCTGTTGTCGTGGCTGCCGGAGATGATGATGGGGCGTTCGCCCAGCTTGGCCAGGGCAACCGCCCGCACCCCGCTGTCGTGGCCGGTCAGCGGCTTGCCGATGGGCCGGCGGGACTCCAGGTCCCAGACCCGGGCGGTGTTGTCGTCGCTGCCGGTCACCGCGATCGGACGGCCGTCCAGCTCGCCCACGGCCACCGACACGACCGCCTCGGAGTGGCCGGTCAGCGGGCCGCCCAACGCCTCCCCGCTGGTGAGGTCCCAGACCCGGACGGTGCGGTCGGCGCTGCCGGAGACCGCGACCGGCTGGTCGTTGACCACGCCCAGGGCCACCGTCCAGATGCCGCTGGTGTGGCCGGCGAGGCGATCGCCGATCGGTCTGCCGGTCGCGAGGTTCCACAGCCGCAGCGTGTGGTCGTGGCTGCCGGAGACGGCGACCGGACGGCCGTCCAGCTCGCCGACCGCCACCGACGTGACGCCGCTGCTGTGACCGCCCAGCGGCGACCCGACGGCCTTGCCGGTGGCCAGGTCCCAGATCCGGACGGTCTGGTCGTCGCTGCCGGAGACCGCCGCGGGGTGGCCGTCGCGTTCGCCGACGCCGACCCCCCACACCCAGCCGGTGTGCCCGATGAGGGGCTCGCCGATCGGCTGGTGGGTGGTGAGGTCCCAGACCCGGATCCGCTGGTCGGCGCTGGCGGAGACGGCGATGGGGCGGCCGTCCATGACGCCGAGCGCGATGGACCAGATGCCGCCGGTGTGCCCGAGGAACGGCTTGCCGATGGGGTGGCCGGAGGTGAGGTCCCAGACCCGCAGGGTGTGGTCGGCGCTGCCGGAGACCGCCACCGGGACTCCGCCCAGCTCACCGGCGACGATCGACATCACCGAGTCGCCGTGCCCGGCGAACGGCTCGCCGACCCGCCGGTCCACGTCGGCGAAGTCCCACAGGCCCAGGGTGTGGTCGCGGCTGCCGGACAGGACGACGGGGTGCCCGTCGCGGTGCCCGAACGCCATCGTCGTGACGCTGCCGGTGTGGCCGGCGAGGGCCTTGCCGAGCGCGGCGCCGCTGGTGACGTCCCAGATCCCGACGGTGTGGTCGGCGCTGCCGGAGACGACGATCGGGTAGCCGTCCAGCTCGCCGGTCGCCACGGCCAGCACCGCGCCGGTGTGCCCGGTCAGCGGCTTGCCGATGGGGCCGCGGGTCGCCAGGTTCCAGGTCCGGATGGTGTGGTCGTGGCTGCCGGACAGCGCGAGGGGATGGCCGTCGAGGTGCGCGAAGGCCACCGCGGTGACGCCGGCGGTGTGGCCGGTGATCGGGGTGCCGATGGCCTTGTGCCCGACCAGGTCCCATACGCCGATGCTGTGGTCGTCGCTGCCGGAGATGGCTACGGGCTGGCCGTCGAGCTGTCCGATCGCCACGGAGGTGACGGCGCCGGTGTGGCCGGTGAGCGGGGCGCCGTGGGCGGCGCCGGTCGCGAGGTTCCACACCCGGACGGCGCGGTCGTCGCTGCCGGTGACGGCGACCACGCGGCCGTCGAGCTGTCCGATCGCGACGGAGGTGATGGCGCCGGTGTGGCCGGTGAGTGGGGCGCGGTGGGCGGCGCCGGTGGCGAGGTTCCACACGCGGACGGCGCGGTCGTCGCTGCCGGTGACGGCGACGGGCTGGCCGTCCAGCTCGGCGAAGGCCACCGCGGTGACGGCGCCGTCGTGCCCGGTGAGCGGCTCGCCGATCTGCTCGCCGGTGCCCAGGTTCCACACCCGGGCGGTGCGGTCGTCGCTTCCGGAGATCGCGACGGGCTCGCCGCCTAGCTGCCCGAACGCCACCGACAGCACGCCGCTGGCGTGGCCGGTGAACGCCCGCCGCCGGGCGCCGGGCGCCCACGCGGCCCACCGGGTCGACCACGGCCGGTCGACGCCGCTGGCCGCGATGGCCCCGGCCAGCCCGGTCACCTCGCCGCACCGGGCGGCCAGCTCCAGGTAGGCGGCGCGCTCCGCCGGCGCTCCGCCGGCAGCGTCGAGCAGCTCGTCCGCCCGGCGGTAGGCGTCCGCGGCGGCCAGCGCCTCGTCGGACGTGGCCGTCGCGAGCGCCGCCAGCACCGGCGGCGGGGCCGCCGACACCAGGAACAGCGCGTCGGTGAGCAGCTCGTCGACCTCGCCGGCGTGGGCGGCGTGGGTGGCCAGATGCGCGCGGGTGTAGGGGTGGGCGTGCGGCCAGTCCCGACCGCCGTCGGCGCGGGTGGGCGCCGCCTCGGTCAGCGCCCGGACGATCGCCCGCTGGTCCTGTCCGGCGTCGCGGTCCTCGCGCAGGCACTCGGCCACCGCAGGGTGGGGGAGCCGGCGCACGGACCGGCCCTGCCAGAGCGTTTCGACCAGGTACGCGCCGCAGGCGTCGCCGAGCCAGGACAGGTCGTCGTTGGTGTGGCGGCTCTCCGGCGTCAGCGCGTTGGCCAGCCGGGCCCAGACGTCCTCCCAGGGCAGGCCCGCGCTCTCGGCGTAGGCCAGGGGCAGCAGCAGCTCCCGGGCCCGCTGCGCGTCGTCGCCGAGTCGCAGTTCGAGGTCCTGGCGGACGGCTTCGGCGATGGTCGTGGGCAGTCCGGCGCGCCACTTGCCGTCGGCCGGGTCGGCGGGCTCGGCGGCGGCCGCGGCGGTCCGGGCTGCCAGCTCGGCCACCAGGAACGAGCCATTTGCGGCCACGGCGATCGCGTCGACGGTCTGGATGAGGACTGCCGCGGGTACGCCCAGGTACGGGCTGGCGGGCGCGCCGGTCAGGGTGGCCGTGACGTGGGCGCGCAGGGCGTCCGAGTCGGCGAACCCGACGGCGTCCAGGTCGAGCAGGAGCGGATCCCCGCCGAGCGCCGGCAGCAGGGCGGAACCGGCGCCCAGGAGCAGCCTCAGGGCCCCGGCGCCTGGCTCGACTTCGTGCCCGATGATCGGGCGCAGCAACGAGCGGGCCAGGTCGGCGGGGTCGGCGGCCTCGTCGACGCCGTCGAGAAGGATCGTCACCGGACGAGGCGGGAGCTGCTCGAGCAGCGCTTCGATGGTTCCGGCCGCGCTCTGCGTGGCGGCCCGGATCTGCGTGAAGATCTCGCCGGTGGTCAAACCGCTGGCGTCGAGGCTGGCGTCGAGGCGGCCGGTGATCGCCAGCGCGGCGTCGGGCCGGGCGTCGGCGGGCAGTTCCGGCTGCCGGTCCGGGTCCGCCAGGGCGCTGACGATCCCCAGGGTCGCGCTCTTGCCGGCGCCTGCCTGGCCGGTGACGACGGCGGCGCGGCGCCCGTCGGCGGTGCTGGTGAGCCAGCGGGCGATCTCGATGAGCGCCTGGTGGCGCCCGGTGAACGACCTGGGCGCGGTGGCCGGCCGCGGCTCGTGCCGCGGGTTCGGCAGGAACCCGGTGGCCCTGCCCGCGCCGGGCTGGTGGACGCCGACGCTCAGGGCGGCCGGCAACGCCGGGTCGAGGGCGAGGACGCGGACGACAGCGGCGATGTCGAGCTCCGGCTGGGCGCGCCCGCCAGTGGCCGGGTGCGCGACGGCCCTGGCGAACGCGTCCGCGAAGGCGGTGGCGGGGGTGGTTTCCTCCCGGACGGCCAGCACGACGACGGTCCCGGTGGTGCTCCAGCCCGCGACGGCGTTGTGTGCCGTCTCGGCGGCTTCCGCTCCCGCGACGACGAGGTCCATGATGATCAGCGACGACCGCGGTGGGGAGTCGACCGTGAGCCAGTCGACCAACTGCCTGGCCCTGACGACGGCGCCTTCGGCGTCTTCGGCGACGGCCTTGATCGTCAGCTCGCCGTCGTCGGCGAGATCGCCACGCCCCTGGAGACACAGCGTCACGCGGTCGTCCGGGCGCCGGTCGTCGGCGAGCGCGAAAGCCTGAACCGCGTCGCGGATCCGCTCGGGGGTCCGGCTCAAATCGATGATCGGCAGGCGCTGGTAGCCGAACGTGGCGGCGAGCTGGTCGGCCACCGCCTGGTCTTCGGTGGCTGTCGTCAGCAGCAGTCGGCGACCGCCCGGGGCGGCCTCGGCGGTCACCGGAGCGCCCGGCGGATTGCTGCGCTCAGGTTCCGTCCAGCGACCATACGCACCCCATTCGGCGCTGCGGGGCAGTCGAGATGCCGGCGATAAAGGCGAATTATCCGTGAAAGGCAAGCTTAAAGGAATGTTCTTTTTGGCAAGCCTGAATGTCCCCGAAGCCGCGCGTTCGCCGACTCGAGGCTGGCGGGAGCGGGTCCCCTGACCGTCGGGGTATCAGGGTGTGCGCATGCTGCGCGCCATCATCCCTCGTCGTTGAAGACCTACCGCGAAGTATTGACGACCCGGACCGAATCGTCCTGATCTGCGATCACCTGATCGATCCCGTGCTCGCGACCGGTCGCCCATCGAGCCTCGGGCGTCCGCGGCGGTCGCTTTTGACGTCCGGCGTCCAGGAACGGCTCGAGGTGTTGCGCGGTGGCGGTACGTTGCACAGCCGTCGCCGGGACTCTGCCGCCCGCGGCCGACCCCGGGAGTTCCGAATGACTGACGCAACACCGTCCGCGAAGCCGGACGAGGATCCGATCCCCGACGCCCGGCCGGCGCCGGCTCTCGACGCACAGCCGGCGCCGGCTCCCCACGCTCCGCCTGCTTTCGCCCCCCAGACGCCGCCGACGGCGCCGCCGGGCCGGCCGCCGCGGCCGATGCCCCCTCGCCCGGGGTTCGTCGCCCGGCACTGGCCCGCGCCTACCCGTTCCGGCTCTCTCGCGCTGCCGGCCGCGATCGGCGTCTCGGCTGTTCTGGCGGCCCTCTTCGTCCCGTTGACCGCCAGCGGTGTCGGCTGGTTGTTGGGCGGCGCAGGCATCGTCGGCGCCGTCGCCGTCGCGACAAGGAGCATCGGCACGGACCTGCCCGCCCGCGAGCGCCTCATCCGCGCCGGCTGGGCGGCCGCCGCGCTGGCCCTGCTGTCGGTGCTGACGTTCCGTAACGCCTGGTGGCTGGTGACCTTCTGCGTCTTCGGCGCGCTCGGCTGCGCGATCATGGCTACGGTCGGCGGTCGTTCCGCCCGGGCGATCATGTTCGGCCTGATCGGCGCGCCGGTGGCGACCGCCCGGTGCCAGGCGTGGGTGGCGCGGTCCCTGGTCAGGGTGTCCCGTGAGTCGGGCGCCCAGGTGGCGACCGCCCGCCGGCTGACGCTGTCGGTTGGCTTGTCGATGCTGGTGCTGCTGGTCTTCGGCAGCCTGCTGGCTTCGGCGGACGCCGCGTTCGGCGAGGTCCTCTTCGCGATCGTCCCGGAGATCGGGTTCGGCTCCGTGGTCTCTGGCGTTTTCCTGTTCCTGGTGGGCGGGTTCATGGCCGGAGGCATCATGTTCGGGCTGGCGTCGCCGCCGGACCTGAGCGGGTGGGAGGGTTCGGCCACCAACCAGGTTGGGCGAACCACCTGGGCCCTGCCGATCGGCACGCTGGTCGTCCTGTTCGGCGCGTTCGTCGCGGTGCAGCTCACAGCGCTGTTCGGCGGTCGGGAGCACCTACTGAGGACCGCTGGGCTCAGCGCGGCCGAGTACGCCCGCTCCGGGTTCTGGCAACTGATGATCGTCACGATCCTGACGTTGGCGGTGGTGCTTGCCGTCACCCGCTGGGCCAAGCAGGCCCCGGGCCCGGACCGGCGGCTGCTGCGCGTCCTGCTGGGCCCGCTGTGCGTGCTGTCGGTCGTGATCGTCCTGTCGGCGCTGAGCCGGATGTACACCTACCAGAGGGCGTACAGCTTCACCGGGGAACGGATCTTCGTTATGTCGGTGGAGCTGCTGCTCGGCCTGGTGTTCCTCATGATCCTGGCCGCTGGCGTCGCCTGGCGGGGGGCCTGGGTTCCGCGAGCGGTCGTCGGACTGCTGGTGGCGATGCTGCTCGGCCTGGCGTGGATCAACCCGGAGGGTTTCGCCGCGCGCGCGAACGTCGCCCGCTACCAGGACACCGGGAAGATCGACCTGTGGTACCTGCGGGCATTGTCGGCCGATGCGACGCCGGCGCTGGCCAAGCTGCCGCCGGAGATGCGCGCCTGCGCGCTGTCCTGGATCAGCGAGGAGCTTCGTGGCGAGGACCGTTGGCACGAGTGGAACCTGGGCCGGGCCCGAGCCCGGGCCGCCCTGCGTAAGGTCGGGCCGTTGACCGGTCAGGGTTGCCGGGACGCCAGTCGGTACGACGACAGCGGGCGCGGCCGGCTCACGCCGGCCGCGCCCAACTGATCAGCAGCGGTCGGTGACTACTTGGCGGCGGCGGGCGCCGCGCCCACGTACGCCTGCATGGTCAGCGTCATGGTGACCAGCTTGTTGTCGTCGGTGCTGGTCGAGACGTTGCCGATGAGGACGGCACGGTCCATCGTGTCCTGGACCCGGGCCACGAACGCCTCCGTCTGCTGCTGACGCCCGGTGACCGTCAGGGTGACCGGCAGCGCGAACACCGCCGGGCTCTGTCCGGTCATCGGGATCGGCGCGGCGACGCTGACGTTGGTGACCGACACCCGGGTGTCGGCGCCGGCCCGTTGCAGCTCGGTGATGAAGTCCGGCATCCCGGCGTCGGTCGGCAGCGCCAACCGGGCCCTGGCCAGCTCCTGCTGGTACCGGGCGGCGTCGGCGCTGGCAGCCCTGAGCTCGATCAGCCGGCGCTGTTGGCGCACCAACTCCAGCTCGCTCTGCTCAGCCTGCTCGCGCAGGGAACTGACCTCGGTGACGGCCGGGCCGATGAGCAGCAGCCAGGAGAGCGCGATCAGCGCGACGGCGCCCAACGCGCCGCCGGCCAGCCAGACCCGGTCTGTGGTGCTGCGCTTCATCATCGTCCCCCGTTGGTGGTCGAGTGCCGGCCGCCGAGCGCGGTGGCCGTGATGTCCAGGTGCAGGGTGAATTCGACACCGCTCTTGGGTTGCTGGGTGATCCCGTCGAGCATCGGGTTACCCACGCCCGGCGTGGCGCGCAGCGTGTTGAGGTAGGTGGCGACGTCGGTCTTGGCGCGTGCCTTGCCGCTGATCGTCATGGAGCCGACGAGGCGCTCGCCGGTGGCGTCCGGCAGGCGGGCGCCGGGCGCGGCGCCGGCGGCCGGCGCGCCGCCGACGCCGGCCGGCCCGGCGGCGGCGCCCACGGTCCCGTTGATGCTGGTGAAGCTCAGCCCGCTGGGCGCCGTGGCACGTAGCGACGTGACCAGCCCGGCCCACCGCAGGTCGTTGGCCATCAGTGTGGCGAGCTGACGGTTAACGGTCGCGGTCTGGGTCTGGGCGTCGAGGACGGAGGCGTACTGGGTCTGCTGTTTACGCGCCGACGCGACCGCGTCCTGGGCGTCGGTCAGCTGCGCCTGGGTCGCCGTCGACCAGGCGAACGTGCCGGCGAACCCGGCGGTGACGACCACCCCGGCGGCGACCAGGAGCGCGATGGCCTGGCGGCGGGACCTCTTGTGCTGGCGGGCGTCGCTGATCTCCAACGGGAGCAGGTCGGCGTAGATGGCGGGGATGCGCAGCGGGTCCTGCAGGTGCTGGGCGTTCTTGACAAGGTTCGTGGACATCAGGCCGCTGCTCCCAGGCTCAGGCCGATGGAGACGGCCGCGGACGAACGGGATCGGTCGAGGCTGTCGTGCTTGCCCCGACTGGGGCGGGTCAGCCGCATGATCGGGTCGGCGAGGATCACGTCCATCTCGAGCTGGACGCGAAGGGTTTCGACCAGACCGGCCAGCTGGGCCCCGCCTCCGGTCAGCGAGATCCGGCGGACGGTGGTGGTCTGGTCGCCGGCGGTCAGGTAGGTGAACGAGCTGCGGATCTCGTTGACCAGCGGGCGCAGGCTCTCCCGGATCAGCTCGGCGACCTCCGGCCCCTCGTGGAGCTGGAGTCCGACGCGGCACTTGAGCGCCTCGGCCTCCTCGGCGCTGACGCCGAACCGGGCGACGATCGCTTCGGTGATCTCCGCGCCGCCGCGCGGCACCGAGCGCACGATGCGGGGCACCCCGTCGAGGTGGACGACGACCGTGGTGGTCTGCGCGCCGATGTCGACCAGCGCCTCCACCTGGTGGTCCAGGCGTGAGGACGAGCGCAGCAGGGCGAACGAGGCCAGGTCGACGCGGACCACTTTCAGCCCGGCCTTCGCGGCGGCCTTGACCTCCGACAGGACGGCGTCCTTGGGCGCGGCGATGAGCAGCCCGCGCACGGTCTTGCGGTCGCCGGCGTCCTCCAGCGGGAAGAAGTCGAGCAGGGAGCGTTCGACTGGCAGCGGCAGCGAGTCGCGCACCTGGAACGGCAGGGACTGCTTGAGCTCACGCGGCGGCAGGTTGGTGACGACCATCTCGCGGACGACGATCTGCGGGTTGCTGATCCCGAGCACGACGTCGCGGCTGCGGAACTTCGTCTGCGACCAGAGCTTGCGTAGCGCGGCGCTGACGACCGGTTGGTCGACGACGACGCCGGCGCGCATGGAGCCGGGCGGCAGGGGCGCGATGCCGAAGTGGCTGACGGCCAGGCCGTCCTTGCCGCGGGCAGTCTCCACCGCGCGAATGGACATCGCGCCGATGTCCAGGCCGATGGGCGTCTCGGCGGCCATGTTGGTTCCCTTCTGACGGTGGAGGTGCGGGCAGTGCGGGCGGGTCAGGCGCCTGGCGGCGCGAGCAGCGCCACGTACCAGGAGGCGAGCGGTCCGCCGAGAAAGATCGCGACGAAGGCGCCGGCGAGCATCGCCGGCCCGAACGGGATGGCGGTGCGGCGTCCGGCCCGGCCGACAGCCATGAGGGTCAGTCCGGCGAGGCTGCCGATGATGAACCCGGCGAGGGTGCCGACCCAGACCGTTCCCCAGCTCATCCAGCCCAGGTACAGGCCGAGCAGGCCGGCGAGCTTGACGTCGCCGAAGCCCATTCCGCCGGGGTAGACCAGGGCGAGGGCGAAGTAGATCCCGAACAGGACGGTCATGGCGAGGAGGCCGCGCACCGCCGTTCCCCAGGCCCCGTCGATGATCACCGCGGGCGCCAGCAGCGCCGCGCCGACCACGTAGGAGGGAAGGACGATCGTGTTGGGCAGTCGCTTGACGTCCAGGTCGATGACGGCCAGGGCGACGGCGACGGCCGTGAGGTACAGGTACGCGGGCAGTTCCGGGGTGAGTCCGAGTCGGGCTGTCACCGCGACGAACAGCATCGCGGTGACAGCCTCGACCAACGGGTATCGCACGCTGATCGGCTCGTGACAGTGGTGGCACCGGCCGTGCAGCATCAGCCAGCCCAGCACGGGCACGTTGTGCCGTGCGGCGATGGGCGTCTCGCAGCGCGGGCACCGGGAGCCGGGCCGCACGAGCGATTCGCCGCGCGGCACCCGGTGGATGACCACGTTGAGGAACGATCCGACGAGCAGTCCGAGGACCGCGGTTGCCAGATACAGCGCCGTCATGGTGGTCACCTCCTCTCCGGGTGGCGCGCTGTCAGGTGGTTACGGGCAGGCGGTGCCGGCGGCCTTGGCCGGCGAGCCGCCCGAGGCGCTCTCGTAGGTGAAGTAGTTCTCGCCGCCGGAGTTCACCGCGCAGAGCGTGAACGAGGCGCCGCCGCCGGCGTACTTGAGCGTTGTGCCGTCGGACTTCTTGGCGACCGCGTCGAACGCCGCCTGGGTGGCGGGGTAGCCGGCGATCGGGTTCTTGGTGTACTCGGCCTCGACCGCGGCGATGCCGGCCCGCAGGTCGGACTGGGCCGCCTTGTCGGCCGCGCCCTTGCGGTAGTTGCTGTACGTCGGGATGGCGATGGCCACCAGAACGCCGATGATCACGACGACCACGAGCAGTTCGATGAGCGTGAAGCCGTTGTCCCCGCCGTCACGCCGGGCGCGCAGGTCTCGGAGTAGGTGCTGCATGGTGGTTCCTCCTCGGTGGATGGTGTGGTGCGTCCCGGAGTCCGGGGGGGCTTAGGTGGGGTGCGTCCCTTTTGTCTTACTGGATGTTCTCGTAGATCGTGAACATCGGGAGGTAGAGGCAGATGATCATTCCGCCGACCAGGGCGCCCATCACGACGACCATGATCGGCTCCAGGGACGACGTCAGCTGCTCAGTAGCCGTGTCGACCTCCCGGTCGTAGAAGTCGGCGATCTTCCCGAGCATCTGACTGATTTCGCCGGTCTCCTCGCCGACCTCGACCATCTGCGTGACCATGGCCGGGAACAGCTCCTGCTCGGCCATCTGCGCCGACATCGGACGGCCCTCCCGGACCGCGTCCTGCAGGCCCTTCATGGCCTCGGTGACCACGGCGTTGCCGGTGGTCGCGCCGACCACGCTGAGGGCGTTGAGCATCGGCACGCCGACGTTGAGCAGCGTGCCCAGGTTGCGGGAGAACCGGCTCATCGCCAGCTTGCGCAGCAGCGGACCGAACACCGGCAGGCGCAGCTTGAACCGGTCGAACGCCAACCTGGTGGCAGGGTTGCGTTTGAGTTCCCGCTGGAACAGCAGGACGCCGCCGACGCTGAGGGCCAGCAGCACCGGCCCTACCCAGGCGATCGCGTGGCTGGCCGAGACGATCAGCTGGGTGACCAGCGGTAGCTCCCCGCCGAGCTGGGCGAACATGTCCTCGAAGATCGGAACGATGAAGATCAGCACGGCGGCGATGAGGATGACGCTGAAGGCCATCACGATGGCCGGGTAGGTCAACGCGCTCTTGATCTTGCTGCGGAGCGCGGAGTCCTTCTCGAACGTCACCGCGACCTGTTCGAGAGCCTGGTCGATGAAGCCGCCGGCCTCCCCGGCCCGCACCAGCGCCACCATCAGCATCGGGAACACCTCGCTCTGGCGGCCCAGCGCGTCCGACAGCCCGATACCGGCCTCGACGTCGGACCGGACCTCGGTCACGGCCTCCTTGAGCACCGCGTTGCTGGTCTGTTCGGCGAGCACCCCGAGCGCCCGCAGCAGCGACATCCCCGAGGACACCAGGGTGGCGAACTGTCGGGACAGGACCGTCAGGTCCTTGAGGGTGACTTTGGGGCCGAAGCCCGGAACCGTGATGTCCCGGCGCAGGCCCTTGCCGGCCTCCTCGACCACCAGCGGCATGTCGCCCCGCTGGCGCAGGATCTGCACGGCAGCGGCCTGGTTGAGGGCCTCCACCCGGCCCTTGGCGCGGTTCCCCTTGGTGTCGACCGCCTGGTACTCGTACGTCTTGCTCTTGGTCGCCGTCATACGATCACGCCCGTCCAGTGAGTCGCTTGAAATCGTCGGGGGAGTGGGCCAGGGCGATGGCGTCCTGGTAGTTGATGACCTGGTGGGCGACCCGCTCTGCCAGGCTCTGGTCGAACGAGACCATCCCGTCGCCGGTGCCGGCCTGCATGAAGGTGGGGATCTGCATGGTCTTGCCCTCGCGGATGAGGCTGCGGATCGCCGACGTCGCCGTCATCACCTCGGCGATGAGGACCCGGCCCCTGCCGTCGGCCCGCTTGCACAGCGCCTGGCTGACCACGCCCTGCAACGTCGCCGACAGCTGCGAGCGCACCTGGCCCTGCTGGTGCGGCGGGTACATGTCAAGAATCCGGTCGATGGTCTGGACGGCGCTCTGGGTGTGCAGCGTCGCCATGACGAGGTGGCCGGTCTCTGCGGCGGTCAACGCCGTCGCGGTGGTCTCCGGGTCGCGCAGCTCGCCGACGAGGATGATGTCGGGGTCCTGGCGCAGCGCGTGCCGCAGGGCCGCGCTGAACGAGGCGGTGTCGCTGCCCACCTCACGTTGGTTGACCAGGGACCGCTTGTGCGGGTGCAGGAACTCGATCGGGTCCTCGATGGTGACGATGTGCCCGGCCCGGTTGCGGTTGGCCAGGTCCAGCAGCGACGCCAGCGTGGTCGACTTGCCGGAGCCGGTGGCCCCGGTGACCAGCACCAGCCCGCGCTGGAGCTGGGCGAAGGACGCCACCCCGGCCGGCACGCCCAGGTCCTCCAGTGGACGGATCTCGGCGGGGATGGCGCGGAACACGGCGCCGTAGGAGCCGCGCTGCACGTAGGCGTTGACCCGGAACCGGGAGACGCCCTCGACGCTGTAGGCGAAGTCCAGCTCGTGATCACGCTCGAACTTAGCGAGCTGTTCGGGGTCGCACGCGGCGCGCACCAGCATGGTGGTGTCGCCGGGGCTGAGCTGGTCGTAGCCGGCGAGCCTGCCGAGCGAGCCGTGCACCCGGACGGTCGGCGGGGCCGCCGCGGTGAGGTGCAGGTCCGAGGCCCCGGCGGCGACCATGTCGCCGAGCATCCGGTTGAGGTATGCCCGGTCGCCGGCGACGGCGGCCGGCGGCGCGGCGTAGCCCACCAAGTGATTGCCCATGCCGCCCCGATCCCCTCCCGTGCCACAGTCAGCTCGACTGAAGCTTCGGCGCCGCGGGCGGGGACCTTAGCCGCCCGGTTCGGCCGATTTCGGGGCCAGGTGGTCGGCCATTCAGACAGAGACCCGCAGGACTTCCTGGATTGAGGTCTTGCCATCCAGACATTTGGTGTATCCGTCCACGCGGAGGGTGCGCAGGCCCTGGCCGATGGCGACCTTCTGGATCTCGCTGGACGGGGCCCGGGCGACGGCCAGCGCCTCGATCTCCTGACTCACCCGCATCACCTCGTGCAGCGCGGCCCGTCCCCGGTACCCGGTGGCCGAGCAGGACCGGCAGCCGCCCGGGCGCCACAGCCGCTCCGGCATCCCCAGCAGCTCCACGGGCCAGTTGACGTTGCCCAGCTCCTCGGCTGTCGGCGCGTACTCGACCTTGCACCAGTCGCACAGTTTGCGGGCCAGCCGCTGGGCGAGCACGCAGTCGATGGACGAGCCGACCAGGAAGGGCTCGATGCCCATCTCGGTCAACCGGGTGATCGCGCCGGGGGCGTCGTTGGTGTGCAGGGTCGACAGAACGAGGTGGCCGGTGAGCGCCGCCTCGACGGCGATCTGCGCGGTGTCCTTGTCCCGGATCTCGCCGATGAGCACGACGTCGGGGTCCGAGCGCAGGATCGCCGGCAGCACCGCGGCGAACGTCAGCCCGGCCTTCTGGTTGACCTGGACCTGGTTGATGCCCGGCAGCCGGTACTCGACCGGGTCCTCCACCGTGATGATGTTGATGGTCGGCTCGCTGATCGCGCTGAGCGTCGCGTACAGGGTGGTGGACTTGCCGGAGCCGGTCGGGCCGGTGACCAGCACCATGCCGTGCGGCTTGGAGAACGCGCCGCCGTACAGGTCGAAGTTGTGCTCGGTGAAGCCGAGCTTGTTGATGTCCAGCTCGACGCCGCCGGTGTCGAGCACCCGCATGACGATCTTCTCGCCCCAGACCGTGGGCAGGGTCGCCACCCGCAGGTCGACCGCGCGCCGGCCGACCCGCACGGTGACCCGACCGTTCTGCGGGATCCGCCGCTCAGTGATGTCGATGTTCGACATGATCTTGATTCGGGACAGCAGCGACGCCTGTACGCCCCGAGGCACCGAGTCCAGCTCGTGGAGCACCCCGTCGATCCGGTACCGCACCCGCATCTCGTTCTCGGTCGGCTCCAGGTGCAGGTCCGAGGCCCGGTTCTGGATCGCCTGTTCGATCAGCGAGCTGACGTACCGGACGACCGGCGCGTCCTCGCTGGTCTGTTCCAGCTCCTCGGCCTCGGCGACCGAGCGCTCGATCTCCCCGGCGGTGGACTCGGCGAAGTCAGAGCCCTCCCGCTGTAACCGCTCGATGATCTTGCGGACCTCGCTGCGGGCCACCACGACCGGCCGGACGACCATCCCGGTGGCCGCGCGCACATCGTCGATCGCCATGACGTCGGCGGGGTCGGTGATGCCCAGGATCAGCTCGGTGGCGGTCATCGACAGCCCGACCACCCGGTGCCGGAGGATGAGCGAGAGCGGTACCTTCGCCAGCGCCTCGTCGTCGAGGGGGTAGTCGGCCAGGTCGGCGTGGGCGTAACCGAAGCCGTCCGCGGCGGCCTTGGTCAGCTCGCTCTCGGTGACGATGTGGTCGTTGATGAGCACGTCACGGATGGTGCGGCCGCTACGCTCGGTCTCCTTGACCGCCTGGTCGATCGAGACCGGGTCCACGCCCATCCGGCGTAGCGCGTCCAGCAGGGGGTAGAAGGTCGGATTCATGGCCCCCCTCGCCGTCGCAGTCGCCGTAAAGCGGCGTACTGGCGCGTCGCCGTACAACTGGCCTTCGGTACCCGGGAGAGTTACCTAAGCGACTTGATCGTACAGAACGGACGACCTGCCGGAGAGGGAAGCGCGGACGCGGACCTACGGTATCGTAGGTTACGACACCGTAAGTTTCTCTGTCCGGCCCCGCCGGCGCTCATCGGCTGTGCCGGCGACCTTCGCCCGGCGCGGTCCGGCGCCCCGGTGGAGGGGACGGACCTCGGCGCCCCGGGAGGGACCGTGACCTCTCACGAACCGACTGCGACCGCACTGCTCCACGAGTTGGAGTCCGTCGTCGAGACGAACCTCAACCGGCACCTGGCGATCGCGAAAGAGTGGTTCCCGCACGAGTTCGTCCCCTGGAGCCAGGGCTCGGACTTCGACGGACCGCTCGACGGCCAGGCGTGGGAGCCCGGCCAGTCGAAGCTCAGCGAGGTGGCGCGCACCTCGCTCATCGTCAATCTGCTCACCGAGGACAACCTCCCCAGCTACCACCACGAGATCGCCGCGATCTTCGGTCGCGACGGCGCCTGGGGTGAGTGGGTGCACCGGTGGACCGCGGAGGAGGGCCGCCACGGCATGGCCATCCGGGACTACCTGCTGGTCACCCGGGCGGTCGACCCGATCGCGCTGGAGCGGGCCAGGATGACGCACATGGAGTCGGGCTTCATCAGCGACCACACGATGTCGATGCTCGACTCCATCGCGTACGTGTCGTTCCAGGAGCTGGCCACCCGGGTCGCCCACCGCAACACCGGTCGGATCAGCGACGATCCCATCTGCGACCAGCTCCTGGCCAAGATCGCCCAGGACGAGAACCTGCACATGGTCTTCTACCGCAACCTGCTTGAGGCGGCCATGACGCTTGCCCCCAACCAGACCATGCGGGCCATCACCAACGTGGTGAGCAACTTCCAGATGCCCGGACACGGCATCGAGAACTTCCAGCGCAAGTCGGTGCAGATCGCCATGGCCGGCATCTACGACCTGCGGATCCACCACGACGAGGTCCTCGCCCCGGTCCTGCGTAAGCTGCGGGTCCTGGAGACCGCCGGCCTCACCGGCGACGGCGCCGTCGCCCGCGACGAGCTGGGCGCCTTCCTCGACCAGCTCGACGGCCACGCCACCCGGTTCACCGAGCGCCGGGACGCCATCAGAGCCCGCGCCACCGCTAACCGCTGAAGAAAATCCGCCGCCGCCGGGAACCGCGCCGCTGAGACCGCCGTCACATCGCCAGCACAGCAAGGGGCGGTTTGCCGGCATGCGGGGCCGGGTATCGCTGCCCCCCGGAGGGTGGGGCCGGAAACGGCGGCTTCGGCGACTCGTTCGCCGGAGCCGCCGACCAGTCCGACATGACCCGGCACAGGAGGACCCCGTGACCAACCTCACCATCAGGGAAGACCGCCCCACCGAAGGCGTCGTCGAGATCGCGCCGGTCGGGGAGATCGACATGGAAACAGCCCCAGATGTCCGCGACGTCATCAACCGGGTCCTGGTCGCCGAGCGCCCCCAGGAGATCCGGCTCAACATGCGCCTGGTGTCGTTCATCGACTCGGTCGGCATCAGCGTCCTGGTCGCCGGGTTCCAGGCGGCCGGCATCGGCGGCGCGAAGCTGAAGGTCACCGAGCCGTCGACGGTCGTCCACCGGCAGCTGTGGGTGACCGGCCTACACGGCCTCTTCGGCGCCCCCGCCCCGGCGCTCGCCTGAGCGACCGCCCGCGACGGCGCCCACCGGGAGCGCTACCAGCTCACCGGCTCGCAGATCGGGTGTGACCGTGGCGGCTCCACCTGCAACGTCGCGTGCTCGACGTGGAACTTCTCGTGCAACGTCCGCTTGGCGTCGTGCAGCACGGTGGCCACGTCGGCGTGCCAGTCGAGCTTGAGGTGGGCTGAGGCCACCTCCATCCCGGAGGCCAGGGTCCAGACGTGCAGGTCGTGGACGTCCGCCACGCCAGCGACCTCCGCGAGCGCCCGCTCGACATCCACCACGTCGATGTGGTGCGGGGCGTGTTGGATGAGGATGCGCACTGCGGCGCGGGCGAGTTTGTAGGTGCGCGGCAGGATGAACACTCCGACGGCGATCGCCGCCAGCGGGTCGGCATAGGCCCATCCTGTGTAGTGGATGATGAGGCCGGCCAGCAGCACGCCGCCGGCGCCGAACAGGTCGCTGAGCACCTCGAGCGACGCGCCGCGCATGTTGAGGTTCTCCTTGGCGCCAGAGCGCAGCAGCAGGAACGCCACGATGTTCGCCACCACCGCGGCCGCTGCGACCGCGATGACCGGCCCCGCCTCGATCTCCGGCGGGTCGAACAGCCGCCCGATCGCCGTGTAGAGAACCCAGACCGCCACCCCGGACAACAGGACCGCGTTGGCCAGGGCAGCGAGGACCTCCAGCCGGTACAGGCCGAAGGTGCGCTGGGGGTCGGGACGAGTGGGCCGAGAGCTGTGGACGGCCATGAGCGCCGCCAGGGCCATACACATGCCGAGCACGTCGGTGAGCATGTGGCCGGCTTCGGACAGCAGCGCGATGGACCCGGTCTGGTAGCCGATCACCGCCTCGGCGATGGTGAGCGTCGCCATGATGATGACCGCCGCGGTCAGCCGGCCGATATGCTTCCTGCCGGCGCGGAGGATGTCCGCGCCGTGGTCGTGACCTGCTCCCATTTGCCCTCCACCGGCCGTCGCCGATGTAATCTATAGTGAATTGCGCATGTGTTGCAAGCTGACCTGATCCTCTGGCAGCCACGAGGCGTCCACGCTCACCGTCGTCAACCGTTGGGTGGCCCGGGACAGCGCCACGTACAGGGTGCGAGCCCCCGACGACGCCTCGCCGAGAATCTGCGCCGGCTCCACCAACAGAGTCGCGTCGTACTCCATGCCCTTGGCTTCAAGGCTGGTCACCGTCTGCAACCGCTCGGCGGACAACCCGGCCACCCACCCGGCGACCTCGTCCCGACGCTCCACCGCCGTGATCACCCCGACCGTGCCGTCCACCTCGCCGAGCAACGCCCTTGCCTCGGCCGCGACGACCGCCGCCAACTCCCCGGCCGCGACCACGACGTGACGCGGCGCCACGCCGGTCGAGCGCACCGCCACCGGCAGCGGCAGCTCCGGGGCCACCCGCCGGATCACCCCGGCGGCCACCGCGAAGATCTCCGCCGAGTTCCGGTAGTTCGTCGACAACGTGTACGCGTTGCGGCGCTTGGCGCCCAGCGCGGCCTCCCGGGCCTGGTCGACCTCGGCCTGGTCGCCGGTCCAGGCGCTCTGCGCCGGGTCACCGACGATCGTCCACGAAGCGTGTTTGCCGCGCCGCCCCAGCATCCGCCACTGCATCGGACTGACGTCCTGCGCCTCGTCCACCACGATGTGCGCGTAGTCGCGGTAGTCGTCCGGCCGCTGCCGGGAGGCCTCCCGGGCCGCTCGCTGACGGTCCGCGAACGTCGAGACCTCGCTCACGCCCGGAGCGATCTGGAACGCGTCCCGCTTGACCTTCCTGGGCCGGCGGGGCTGGCCCAGCATGGCGTCCAGCTCGTCCAACAGCGCCACGTCGGCCACCGTCGGGCCGACTTCCAGCAATTCGGCGAACGAGCCGGCGAGCGCCTTTGTCTCGGCGTCGCTGAGGACGCCCCGCCCGCACCGGCGGACCCGCTCAACGTCGGAGAGCCAACTCAGCACCCGCAGCGGCGTCAACCGCGGCCACCAGGCGCGTAGGAAGTCCCGGAACGTGGCGTGCTCGGACAGCTCCTCCTCGAAGACCGCCCGTTTGGGCAGCCGGCCGCCCAGAGCCGCCGGCGCCTGGCGCCAGAGCGCGGCGAAGATGTTGTCGAAGCCGACCCTGCGGACCTCGTTGCGGCGGGCGCCCTTGGGTAGGGCGGCGCGCCTGGCCTTCTCCAGCTCGTCGTGGTCCAGGCGGAGCAGCCCGCCCCGGTACAGCAGGCGCAACTCACGTGGCGCCCCCGGCACCGATCCACGGGCCGCGCGATCCAGGACCGTCCGCATCCGTAGCGAGCCCTTCACCGACGACAGCGCGACCGGGTCCACCCGACGGGTCGGCCGGACGCTCGCCATGAGCCCGCCCAGGGAACGCAGCGTCGCCGCGTCCTCGCCGAGCGAGGGCAGGACGGCGCTGATGTACTCCACGAACACCGGCGACGGGCCCACCACGAGCACGCCGCTGCCGGCGAACCGGTTCCGGTCCGAGTACAGCAGGTACGCGGCGCGGTGCAGCGCCACGGCCGTCTTGCCCGTGCCGGGGCCGCCGGCCACGATCGTCACCCCGGACGCGGGGGAGCGGATCGCCTCGTCCTGCTCGCGTTGGATCGTGGCGACGATGTCGCGCATCCCGCGGGTGGTGGTCCGTGACAGCGACGCCAGCAGCGCCCCGTCCCCGACCAGGTCCATGCCGTCGGGGGCGTTGGTCGCGTCGAGCAGGTCGTCGGCGATGCCGGTGACGGTCTCTCCGCTCGACTGGATCATCCGGCGCCGGACGACGCCCTGCGGGTCCGCCGGCGTCGCCTGGTAGAAAGCCGCCGCCGCCGGCGCCCGCCAGTCGATCACCAACAGCTCGGACGTCTCGCTGCGGACCCCCAGCCGGCCCACGTAGTGGACCTGCTTGTCGAGCCGGTCGAGCCGGCCGAAGACCAGCCCCTCGTGTTCGGCGTCCAACGTGTGCCGGCGCTGGGCGGCGTGGAAGACCATCGCGTCCCGCTCGACCAGGGCGCCGAAGTTGCCGACCCGGGCGATCCCGTAACCGGCACGTTCGGCCGCGGCCGCCTCGATGCGTAGCGTGGCCAGCCGCGCGTACACCCGGTCGAGATGGCGCTGCTCGACTGCCATCTCGCGGGCGAGGACACCGTCGGCGCTGGAGTCGGCGTCGGCGCGGTGGTCCACGTCGACCGGCTCGTCGGTCATTGATCTCCTGGGGCGTGAGCGGGCAGGGCGTGTCTGGCGACTCTACTCATCCGTTCCGGGGCGGGTGAGCGCCGGACGCTACTGACGGGTCGCGTCGACGGCGGACCCGTCCCCGGCGGGCGTCTGGTCCGCGTCGGCGACGGCGCGGTGGGCGCGCCGCTTGAGCCACCACGTCGTCCCGAGCCCGACCACGACCGCGGCGACCAGGCCCACCCACGAGAAGCCTTTCAGCCACTGCTGGGCGACCTGGCCGAGGTAGTACAGCGCGAACACCGTGCCGAACGCCCAGACCAGGCCCCCGCCGGCGTTGGCGAGCAAAAACTTGCGGTACGGCACATGCATCGCCCCGGCCAGCGGCCCGGCCAGGATGCGCAGCAGCGCCACGAAACGTCCGAAGAACACCGCCCAGACGCCCCAGCGGCCGAACAGACGTTCGGCCTGCGCCAACTGCGGCGGCCCCAGGTGCTTGGGAAAGCGACGGCCGAGACGTTCGAGCAACGGTCGGCCGCCGCGCCGGCCGATGGCGTAGCCGATCGAGTCGCCGATGATGGCGCCGGCGGCGGCGAACGAGGCCACCAGGAACGGGTCCGCTTTGCCCGCGGCGGCCAGCAGCGAGGCGCTGACCAGGGCGATCTCGCCGGGCAGCGGGATGCCCATGCTCTCCAGACCGATGATCAGGAAGATGAGGGCGTAGAGCCCCTGGATTGGCAGGGCGGTGAGCCAGGACTGGACGTCGGGCACGGCGGGACCTCAACGGGGGCGACGACGGGTGAGCCTCACGAACCTACCCGACGCCGCCACCGTTGCCGGTCCTCATCGGTCGGCGCTGATCCGGTTCGCCAGGCGCCCGTCGGCGTCGGGCTCACGCCGCGAACGGCGCCTGGCTCGCGCCGCCGGCGCCGGTCGCGAGGGCGGCGAGCGCGACGTCCATGATGACGTCGCTGACCGCGTCCGGGCGCTCCAACATGAGCATGTGGCCGGCCCCGGGGCAGGTCACCAGCCGGGTCCCGGCCAGGGCGTTCGCGATGCCCTGGGCGCAGGTGGGCGGGGTGATCCGGTCCTGGTCCCCGACGAGCACCGCCGCTGGCAGGCCGGGCAGGCCGCGCAGGGTGTCCAGGCGGTGCTGGGTGCCCAGCGAGGCGCGGAACCCCCCGATCGAGCGCAGCGACGACCCGGCCACCGCAGCGCAGGCCAGGTGCAGGTCGTCGGGGTCATACCGGTCGCCGAACATCAGCCACCGGATACCGGGGCGCAGCGCCTGCATGAGGGGGCGGTGCGGGCGCACATCCCCGCACCGGGCCATGACGTACGTGCTGGACAGCTCGATCGCCCGGACGATCCGCGACAGCGGATGCGGCAGCCCGTACTCGGTGTGCGTGTGACCCTCAGCCGTGGTGGACACCATGACCACGCCGCCGACGGTGGCGTCGAAGGCCGCCCGGTGAGCCGCCGCATACTCCATGATCGTCATCCCGCCGAGCGAGTGGCCGACGAGCACCATCGGGCCTTCGCCCGCCACCGTCTGGATGACCTCGGCCAGGTCGTCGCCGAGTTGCTCCAGCGTCGCGGCGCGCCGGTTCGTCGGCGAGGAGCGGCCGTGGCCCCGGGCGTCGTAGGCGACCACGCGCAGCGGCGCCGCCGCGTTCGCGGTCAGGGCGGTTACCTGACGGTGCCAGATCCGTCGGTCGAGCGTCCAGCCGTGCAGCAGCACCGCGGTGGCCGCGGCGTCGGTGGGGCCGTGGGCTTCCAGATGAAGCCGGACGCCGTCGCGCAGGCGCACCGTGATCTGCTCGTCCGGGGTTGGCGGGCGGTTCATCGGTCACCTCCAGCGGGAAGCGCTACCTCAAGGTGTACTCGTGAGTAACGGTGATCGTCGACTAGTTGTCAAGGCAACTGCCGTACCGGTGGGCCATTCGGTCCGTGAAGCTGACCCGACGGCTAACGCCGTCGCGGCGTGGTCGGAGATGCCAGACGACGCATGGGCCGCACCCAACCGGGTGGCGGCCCATGCGTGACAGCGGGTGGATCAGCTCTCGAAGACACCGGCCTCGACAAGTCGGGCCTCGGTGGCGTCCCAGGCGTCGTTCGGGTGGGTCTCGGCCAGCGACGCCAGCTCGACCCGGATCTTCGGCCCGTGCCCAGCGACGGCCAGAACCCGGATCTCCTCGACGAAGGCGTCCGAGCTGGTCGACAGATGGGTCGTCTTGCCGTTGGTGAGGTTACGCACGTATGCGTGCTTGCCGCCATTGAGCGGAATGACGTACTTGAACTCACCAAGCACGCTCAGTGCGCCACCCTGGCCGGCCTGGCCGGCGCGGACGGATGCGCGGGCGGTCTTCGAGGTGTTGCTCGCCACGGGAGGCACTCCTTGGGAACGTACGAAGCTTGACGCCGAACCTTACACGACCGCGTCGCCTGCCTCCGACAGCGCGGTCGGAGGAGTCGGATTTCGCAGTTCCCTGGCGCCCCAACGGCCTCAGGCGTCATCATGGTAACGCTCCATGGGACGCCGGCAGCGGCCGTCAAGGGACTTTCGCCAGCTGTCGACACGCCGGGCGCCGAGGTCGTTGGGGAAGACGCACCTCGTCTCCAGGAGGTCACCGGTGTCCACGCGTGGCGTTGTCTACGTGCACTCCAGCCCGCTCGCCGTCGGTCCGCACGTCGAGTGGGCCATCGGGCGTGTCCTCGACACCCCGGTGAACCTGCGCTGGTCCGCCCAGCCGGCCGACCCGTCGGCCAGGCGGGCCGAGTGCGACTGGACCGGCCGCCCGGGCACCGGCGCGGCGTTGGCCGCTGCCCTCCGGCAGTGGCCCATGATCCGTTTCGAGGTCGTCGAGGAGCCCAGCCCCGGCTGCGACGGCGAGCGCTTCATGCACGTGCCGGGCCGCGGCCTGTTCCACGGCGTCACCGGCGCGGCCGGAGACATCCAGCTCAGCGAGCACCGCATCCACGCATTGATGGCCGGCGTCCGGGGTCCCGAGGGGCTCGCCCACGCCCTGGAACGGGCGCTCGGGGTGGCCTGGGACGCCGAGCTGGAGCCCTACCGGCTGGCCGGCGACGGCGCCCCGGTGACCCTGCTCACCCAGGTCGGCTGAGTGCCCCATCGTCGACGATCTGTCGACCAGGCGCCGGGCCGACGCTCCGGTACCGTCGGCGCCATGATGGACATCGGCGGCCGGCTCCGGCGCCTGCGACCGCTGACCGCGCTGGCTCTCGTCGCTGCTCTGGCCAGCTGCTCCGTCGCCGAGTCCCGGCTGGCGGACCCCCAAGGCGCCGCCCCCTCGGCGCCGCCACCGGCGCCGTCGGTGAGTCTGCCGGGTCTGGACCGGTTCAGCGACGCCGACCTCGTCGGCCAAGTGCTCATGCCCTACGCCTACGGCTCGTCCGCCACCGCGGTGAGCGCCGGCTCGGTCGCCGGCAACCAGCGGCTCGCGGGCGTGGACACGCCCGCGCAAATGATCGCCAGGTACCGGCTCGGTGGTCTCATCCTGGTCGGATTCTCCGCCGACGACCCCACCGCCGCCAGCCAACCCACCAGCAACGTCGACAGTGCCCCGCAGGTACGCGAGCTGACCCGGGGCCTCCAGGCAGCCGCCGGCCAACTGCCCGCCCGGGCGCCGCTGCTGGTCGGCGTGGACCAGGAGTACGGCGTGGTCCGGCGGATCGAGGACAAGGTGACCGCGCTGCCGTCGGCGATGGCGTTCGGCGCTGCCGCCAACCCGGCGCTGACCCGCGACGCCTGGCGGGCCGCGGGCGTCGAACTGTCGGCGTTGGGCGTCAACATGGACTTCGCGCCCGTCGCCGACGTGCTCGGCGACGGGCCCGGCGGGGCGATCGGGTCCCGTTCCTACGGCGCTGAGCCCGCTGCGGTCGCCCAACAGGTCGGGGCCGCCGTGCAGGGGCTTCAGGCCGCGGGGGTGGCCGCCGTCGTCAAACACTTTCCCGGGCACGGGCACACCGTCGCCGACAGTCACCACCGGCTGCCCCGGCTGGCGCAGACCCGGGCCGAACTGGCCCGCGACGACCTCCCCCCGTTCGTCGCCGGGCTCCGGGCACAGGCGTGGGCGGTCATGTCCGGCCACCTCGACGTCCGGGCCGTCGATCCGGGCGTTCCGGCCTCGTTCTCGTCGAAGGTCCTCAACGGCCTGCTGCGCGAGCAGCTCGGCTTCACCGGCGTCGTCGTCACCGACGCCCTCAACATGGCCCCCGCCCAGCGGTGGCCCGCCCCGGAGGCCGCGCTGCGCGCCCTGCTGGCCGGCAACGACCTGCTGCTCATGCCCGACCAACTGCCCGCCGTCCACGCCGCCCTGCTCGCCGCGTTGGGTGACGGGCGGTTGCCCCGACCTCGGCTCGTCCAGGCCGTCGGCCGGATCCTTGAGCTGAAGCGACGACTGACCGGACGGCCCCAACCAGGGATGGACGTGCTCGGCGCCGTCGCCCACCAGCGGGCCGTGGCCGCGCTGGACCGGGCGGCCGTCACCGCCCTGCGCGGCCCCTGCGGGTCGCCGATCCGCGGGCCGGTCACGGTCACCGCCGCCAAAGGCCGGGAGGCCGCACGGGACCGCCTCATCACCGAGCTACGCGCCACCGGCGCCACCGTCACCGACTCCGGTGGCATCGTCGTCCACCTCGTCGGCTACGGCGACACCGCCGCCGACCTGCGAAGCGACGCCCACGTCACGGTCGCCATGGACACCCCGTACGTGCTGGCGTCGGCCCGTTCGCCGGTGCTGCTGGCCACCTACTCGTCCACGCCGTTGGCCATGGCCGCGTTGGCGGCGGTCCTGGTCGGACGGCTCCGCCCCACCGGCCGGGCGCCGGTTCAGGTCGGGCCGCTGGCACGGGGCGTGTGCTGAGGCGGCGTCACGTCCGCCGGGACGGGCCCGCTGGTAGCGTGCCGCGGGTGAAACCCCAGGACGCGGCGCGCGCGTGGGCGCCGGCTGTCGTAACCGTCGCCGCGGTCGGCGCGCTGCTGCTGGCCGCCGGCGCCCCGCCGGCCGCGCTGGCCGCCTACGCCGCATACGGTCTCCTCGCGGTGCTCCTGCCCGGAACGCTGGTATTCCGGGCTCTGCGCCGACGACCGCACACTCTGGTCGAAGACCTGACCTACGGGGCCATCGTCGGCCTGGCGTTGGAGCTGCCCGCCTGGGCATTGTTCTCCCTCGCGGGCGCCCAACGGTGGCTGTGGCTGTGGCCGGTGCTGGTGATCGCCCCGTTCCTGGCCGCGCCGCGGCTGCGCCGGCACTGGCGGCCCACCTACCCCACCGCCGCGCCGCGCGGCTGGTCCTGGTCCGTCAGCGCCGTGATCGTCGGCTTCGCCTGGTATCTGAGCGAGTCGTTCCTGTTCCGTAACCCGGTCCTGCCCGGCGACGACAGCCAGCAGCAGTACATCGACCTGGCCTTCCAACTCTCGCTGGCGGGGGAGGCCACCCACAGCTTCCCGCTGGACGTGCCGCAGGCCGCCGGCGAGCCGCTGCGCTACCACTGGTTCGGGTTCGCCCACATGGCCGCCGCCAGCCTCATCAGCGGGGTCGATCTGCCCACAGTGTTCTTCCGGCTCGCGGTGCCGGCGCTGTGCGCGCTGGCGGCGCTGGCGGCGGCCGTCACCGGATGGCGGATCAGCGCACGCCCGTACGCAGGGGCGCTCGCCGCGGCGCTCATGTTCGCCATCGGGGAGTTCGGGTTCGAGAACGGCGTCCGGCAGCTGTTCGGCACCCAGGCCACCTTCATCGTCTGGGGCAGCCCGTCGATGACGTACAGCTGGGTGCTGCTCCTGCCGCTGATCGCCACCGCAGCCGGCCTGCTGCGTGGACCGACCGACGGCGACGCGCCGCCGCCGTTCGGGCGCGGCGGCTGGGCTCTGCTGGCGTTGCTGCTGCTCGCCTCCACCGGGGCCAAGGCCAGCTCGGCGCCCGTCGTCGCCGGCGCCGCCGCGTTCGCCGTGCTCGTCTGCCTGTGGCGTCGTCGTCCCGCCCGCCCGGCGTGGGCGCTGTTCGGGGCCGCCGTGGCAGCCCAGGCATTCGCCACCGTCGTGCTGTTCAACTTCGAGAGTCATGGCGTCGTCGTCGACCCGTTCTCCGGGCTGCGCCCGTACGTCGAGCCGGGCGCCGCCCTCGGCTGGGTGGCCGTGACGGTGGCGTTCGCGCTCAACATGCAGCTCCGGCTGGCCGGTATCGCGCCCCTGCTGTGGAGTCGCCGTGGCCGGCTCGACCCCGACCAGGCGTTCCTGGCCGGCGGGGCGCTCGCCGGACCAGCCGTCTACCTGGCGCTCGGGCACCCCGGCAGCAGCAACCAGTATTTCCTGCGCGCCGCATTCGCGTTCGGGGTGATGCTCTCCGCCTGGGGGTACGTCGAGCTCTGGGAACGCTCAGCCCTCACCCGCGCCGCCCGCTGGCGGTGGGCGGTCGGCGCGGCCGCCGTCGGGTTCGCTCTCGTCGCCGCCCAGTTCCTGGCCGGGCCCGCCGGATCCGTCGCCCCGCCGGCGCACCGCCCGCTGCTGCCGCTGCTGCTGTGGGCGGCGCTGTTGACGGTCGTCGCCGCGGTCGCGTTCCTCGGCTGGCGCCTGGCCTGCGGGCCAGGCCCGCTGCTGCGCCGCCGGCTTGGCCTCGCCGCGCTGACCCTCGCGCTCGTCGCCGGCGCCCCGGGACTGCCGATGGACGCCGCCGCCAACCGGGCCAGCCCCAACGGCGGCGCGTACGTCAACGTGCCGATGCCGAGAACCCTCGTCGACGCCGCCCGGCACGTCCACCGGCACAGCCGGCCCGACGACATCGTCGCCACCAACGCGCACTGCCGGGAGATCGTCGAGGGTCACTGCGACGCCCGGTCGTTCTGGCTCAGCGCCTACGCCGAGCGCACCGTCCTCATCGAAGGTTGGGCGTTCGCTCCCCGGGCCGTTTCGTTGGGAACGAGCCCGTACGGGCCGTTCTGGGACCAGGCGCTGTTCGGCGCCAACGAGGCGGCCTTCACCGCCCCCACCGCCCAGGGACTGACCGCCCTGCGCGACCGGCACGGCGTGCGTTGGCTGGTCGTGGACCGGCAGGCGGGACGCGAGTCAGCGGCGCTCGCGGCGTTGGCTGACCTCAGCTACCAGAATGGCCGCGCCGCGGTCTACCGGCTGCGCGAATAGCGCCGCGCCCGCCTCCCGGCGTCGTGTTCTGCTGGGTCGGGTGGCGGTCAGGCAGGTCGGTGGGCGCGCAGCATGAGCGACACCCCGGGCAGCGCGCGCACCGGCAGGTACCGCTCGGCCGTGATGATTGTGGACAGACCCAGGTTGACGACCGCGGCCAGAGCGTCGAGGTCGCTGCCGGTGGACCTGCGCCGGCGCCAGGCGGCCACCGGCCGCAGCACGACGTTCCAGCTCCACAGGGAGTCCACCACCAGACCCGCCCGCACCACCAGTTCGAGCAGACCAGCCCGGTCGTACCGGCGCACATGCCCGACCGCCTCGTCGTGGGCCGACCACAGCCGCATGTCGCACGGCACGGCGATGAGCGCGTTGGCGCCCGGACGTAGCACCCGCGTGATCTCCGCCGCCGCCTGGTCGTCCTGTTCGATGTGCTCCAGGATGTCGAAGGCCACCACCAGGTCCAGGCTCGCCGACGGCAGCGGCAGGGCGCGGGCGTCCGCGCGGATGACGTTCAGGCCACGCTCGCGGGCCACCTGCGCACCGTCCTCGCTGTACTCCAACGCGACCGGACGCCAACCGTGCGCCCGTAGCACCCGGGTGTTGCCGCCGCCGGCCGCGCCGATGTCAAGCGCCGCCCCGGGGCGCTGACCCGAGCGGGCGATCCGGCGCAGATCCCGGGCCAGCAGGGCCCGGCGCTCCCGGTACCACCAGTGGGTGTCCTCCAGGGCGGCCAGTTTCCGGATCTCGGTCGCTTCCACGCCGGCCACCCTAGCCGAACAAACCGGCTCACCGTCCGGCCGTGGCGCTGCCCCGCGCCGTTGCTAACGCCGTCGGCGGGCGGCGTTGGCGTGGATGGCCGCACGCACGTACGCGGTCAGGCCGGGCGCCAGCTGGTCGTAGTACGCCGTGAACCGCTCGTCAGCCATGTACATGTCGGCCAGATTCTCGTGGATCTCCAACGAGCAGTCGTAGAACCAGCGGGTGGTGTGCGCCCGGTGCGCCTCGGCGGCGTCCATCGCCCGTTCGCTGGTGGCCGGCGAGCCATCCCGCATGGCGTCGACGAACGCGGCGTTCACCACGTCGCCATCGGCCTTGATGCGTTCCCAGTCCTGCCTGGTGTACTGGGCGGCCTTCTTCTGCGACTGCGCGTACAGCGGGCTGTCGCCCCACCGCTCGGCGGCTTCGGCCGCGTACTCCTCGAACTGGTCGCCGAACAGTTCCCGCTGTTCCTCTTTGGTCAGCTTCATGCCGTGTTCCTCCGCTGCGATCGCTCGGTCGAGGGCTGTCACGAGCTGGGCCAGCTCGTCCAGCCGGGATGTGACCGCGTCACGTTGACGCCGCAGGTGCTCGCCCACCGTGTCGGGGGCGGCCAGCAGCTCGGCGACCTCGTCGAGGGAGAAGTCGAGCCGCCGGTACAGCACGATGTGCCGCAGCCGGATAAGGTCCGGCTCGGTGTACCGGCGGTAGCCGGCCCGGGTGCGGTCGCTGGGCGTCAGCAGGCCGATCGCGTCGTAGTGGTGCAGCGTGCGGACGGTCACCCCGAACTCCCGGGCGACCTGCCCGACTGTCCAGGTGACGGCCTGTGTCATCGCGGTCATGTCCCTACCGTGCCGCCTCACGTCGCGTGAGGGTCAAGCCCTGCACGCGACGCGAGACCAGGTCACAGCGGAATGTTGCCGTGCGCCCCACGGGCGGCCGGGGCCGCGGCGAGCGCCTCGGCGATCCGCCGGCGGGTGTCCGCCGGGGTGATCATCTCGTCGACGACGCCGATCTCCAGCGCCCGGTTCACGCCGCCGGCGATCTCGATCTGCTCGGCGATGAGGTTGGCCCGCAGCCCGTCGCGCTCCTCGTGCGGGGCGGCGGCGAGCTTCTTGCGGTGCAGGATGTTCACCGCGGCCGACGCGCCCATGACGGCGACCTCGGCGTTCGGCCAGGCGAACACAGCCGTGGCGCCCAACGACCGGGAGTTCATGGCGATGTACGCCCCGCCGTACGCTTTGCGGGTCACCAGGGTCACCCGCGGCACGACTGCCTCGGCGAAGGCGTGCAGTAGCTTCGCGCCGCGGCGGACCACGCCGTCCCACTCCTGGCCCAGGCCCGGCAGGTAGCCGGGGACGTCAACCAGGACGATGAGCGGTACGCCGAGCGCGTCGCACATCCGGACGAACCGAGCGGCCTTCTCGGCGCTCGCCGAGTCCAGACAGCCGCCCAGGCGCAGCGGGTTGTTGGCGATGACGCCGACGGTACGGCCGGCGAACCGGCCCAGCGTGGTGACGATGTTCGGCGCCCATTTGGCGTGCAGCTCGACGCCCGGGGCGTCCAGCAACGCCTTGACGACCGGTTTGACGTCGTAGGCGCGGGTCGCCTCGGCCGGCATCAGCGCGGCAAGGTCGTGGCCCTCGGCCTCGGCGTCCGGCGGGCTGATCCGGCCCTGCCGGCCCAGCAGCGAGGCCAGCGCGCGGGCCTGGTTGAACGCGCTCTCGTCGTCCTTGGTGGTGATGTGGACGACGCCGGAGCGGCGCCCGTGCGGCTCGGGGCCGCCCAGCCGGGCCATGTCGACCTGCTCGCCGGTGACGCTGCGGACGACCTCGGGCCCGGTCACGAAGATCCGACCCTTGTCGCTCATGATCACGATGTCGGTGAGCGCCGGCCCGTAGGCGGCGCCGCCGGCGGCCGGGCCGAGCACCACCGAGATCTGCGGCACCCGGCCGGAGGCGCGGACCATCGCCGCGAAGACCTGTCCGACGCCGTCGAGCGCCGTGACGCCCTCGGCCAGCCGGGCCCCGCCGGAGTGCCACAGGCCCAGCACCGGGATCCGGTCCCGCACCGCGGCGTCGATGGCATCCACGACGTGCCGGCAGCCCTCGACGCCCATGGCGCCGCCCATCCGGGTGGCGTCGGTCGCGAAGGCGACCACCGGGGCGCCCTCGACCTCCCCGCGCGCCCACAGCACGCCCGAGTCGTCGGCGGGAATCGCCAGGCGCAGGGTGCCCGGGTCGAACAGCGTGCGCAGGCGCAGCTCGGGGTCGCGGTAGTCGGTGTCCGGCTGGGCGGAGACGACGGAGGAACTGTTCACTGCAAGCCTCCTGCTTGTTCTGGGGCGGCGGAGATGGTCAGACCCGGGTGAACAGGAGGGCGACGTTGTGCCCGCCGAAGCCGAACGAGTTGTTCAACGCGGCCGGCACCTCCATGTGGCGGGCCTTGTGCGCGGCCACGTCGATGTCGAGGTCGTCCTCGGGGTCGTCCAGGTTGATGGTCGGCGGGATGACGCCGTTGTGGATCGCCAGGATCGTGGCGATCGACTCCAATGCGCCGGCGGCGCCGAGCAGGTGCCCGGTCATCGACTTGGTCGCGGTGAGCACCGGGTGGGTGCCCAGGGCCGCGCGCAGCGCCTTGATCTCGCCCATGTCCCCGACGGGGGTGGACGTAGCGTGCGCGTTGACATGCACCACGTCGCCGGCGGCGACCCCGGCGTCCGCGAGCGCCCGGGCGATGGCCCGCGCCGCGCCCGCGCCCTCGGGGTGCGGCTGGACGATGTCGTAGCCGTCGGAGGTGAGTCCGGCGCCGGCGAGCCGGGCGTAGACCCGCGCCCCGCGCGCGGCGGCGTGGTCGGCGCGCTCCAGCACCACCACGCCCGAGCCCTCACCGAGGACGAAGCCGTCGCGGGCCTTGTCCCACGGGCGGGAGGCCCGCTCCGGGTCGTCGTTGCGGGTGGACATAGCGCGCATCGCGGCGAACCCGGCCAGCGGCAACGGATGCACCACGGCCTCGGTGCCGCCGGCGATCACCACGTCGGCGCGGCCGGAGCGGATGATGTCCAGGCCCAGCGCGATCGCCTCGGCGCCGGTGGCGCAGGCGCTGGCGACCGCGTGGACGCCGGCCTGCGCGCCCAGCTCCAGGCCCACGTGCGCGGCCGGCCCGTTCGGCATGAGCATCGGGACGGTGTGCGGGGAGACCCGCCGCGGGCCGCTCGTCTCCAGGATGTCGTCCTGGGCGAGCAGGGTCAGCAGGCCGCCGATGCCGGAGCCGAGGCTGACGGCGAGGCGCTCGACGTCCAGGCCGGCGCCGGCGAGACCGGCATCGGCCCACGCCTGCTGGGCGGCGATCAGGGCGATCGCCTCGGACCGGTCGAGCCGGCGGAGCCGCACCCGGTCCAACACCTCGGACGGGTCGACCACGAGCTGCGCGGCGATCCGCACGGGCAGCTCAGCGGCCCACTCCTGGGTGAGCAGGCCCACCCCGGAGCGGCCAGCGAGCATCGCGTCCCATGTAGACGCGACGTCGCCCCCGAGTGGCGTGGTCGCCCCCAGGCCGGTGACAACGACGTCTGGCTTAGTCAACGCGATGCCTCGCTTCTCTCGTGTGCTGGTTAGAACTCAGTCGGCCGGAAAACTCAGGCGGCCTTCTCGATGAACGAGACGGCGTCACCGACGGTCTTGAGGTTCTGCACCTCGTCGTCCGGGATCTTCACGCCGAACTTCTCCTCGGCGGCCACGACGACCTCGACCATCGACAGCGAGTCGACGTCCAGGTCCTCCGTGAACGACTTCTCCTCGGCGACGTCGGCGGGAGCGACCCCGGCGACCTCTTCAAGGATGGCGGCGAGCCCAGTGGTGATCTCCTCGCGGGTCATGCGTTTGGTTTCCTTCCGATCGGGTGAGAACCGTCGTGCGGATCGGCCGTACGACGGAAGTTGGGAGACTACGGGCAGCGGATGACCTGACCGGCGTAGGTGAGGCCGCCGCCGAAGGCGAACAACAGCACCGGGGCGCCGCTGGGGATCTCACCTCGCTCGACCATCTTCGACAACGCCATCGGGACGCTCGCGGCCGACGTGTTGCCCGACTCCACGATGTCCATCGCCACGGCGGTTCTCTCGGTGAGCCCGAGCCGCTTGACGATCCCGTCGATGATCCGCGTGTTGGCCTGGTGCGGGATGAACGCGGCCAGCTCGGTCGGGTCGATACCGGCCTTCTCGCATGTCTCCCGGGCCAGCGGGGCCAGCGCGGTGGTGGCCCAGCGGAACACCGTCTGACCCTCCTGCGCGACCCGCGGTTTCCAGCCCTCGACCCGGATGGCGTCGCTCTTCTCGGGCACCGAGCCCCAGACGACCGGGCCGATCGCCGGGGTCGCGTCGTCGCTGGCGCTCACCACAGCCGCGCCGGCGCCGTCGGCGAAGATGACGCAGGTGGCGCGGTCCGACCAGTCGATCATCTCGGACATCTTCTCGGCGCCGATGACGATGGCGTTGCGGATCGCCCCGGCGCGGATGCCGTGGTCGATGAGGCCGAGCGCGTACGAGAAACCGGAGCAGGCGGTGTTGACGTCGAACGCCGCCGGGGCGTCGACGCCGAGGTTGCGGGCGACCCGGGTGGCCACGTTCGGGCACCGGTCGGCCGACGAGCAGGTGGCCACGACGATGGTGTCGATGTCGGCGGCGGTCAGCCCCGAGGCCGCGAGCGCTTTGGACGCCGCGGCAGTGGCCATGTCGGCGACGGTCTCGTTCTCGGCGGCGATCCGGCGGCTGGCGATGCCGACCCGGGAAAGGATCCATTCGTCGTTGGTGTCCACCAGCTTCGACAGGTCGTCGTTGGTGACGACCTTGCTCGGCTGGTAGTGACCGAGCGACACGATGCGGCCAGTGGCCATCAGCGGGCACCTCCGAGACGGGCGAGCGGCTGGCCCGGGGCGACCGGGTCGTCGTGGTCGGCGAGCCACTCGGTGAGCGTCCCGGCGCTGTGCGCGACGATGTCCTGCGGACCCTGCCGGGTGATGACCCGGCCGATCCTCTGGCCGTCGCGGATGGCGTCGCCCTCGACCAGCTCCGGGTCAGGGGAGAAGGTGCCGGCGGCCGGGCAGACCACGACCCGGAACTGGGGGGTCGGCTCGTGGCTGGGCGCCGCGCCGTGGCGGGCGATGAGGTCGCGGGCGGCCGGGAGGTCGTCCGGGGTGTTGAGGTTGACCAGCTCGGGGGCGCCGCGCTCCTTGAGCTCCCGCTTGAGCAGGCCGGTCAGGGTGCCGGCGGGGGCCAGCTCGATGACTGCGGTGACGCCGAGATCGGCGAGGTTGCGCATACACAGGTCCCAGCGCACCGGGGCGATGACCTGGCGAACGAGCCGCTGGAGCATCTCCCGGCCGTGGTTGACCGCGCCGCCGTCGGCGTTCGACAACAGGATCCGCGACGGGTCGCTCGGGGTGATGCCGGCCGCCACCGCCGCCAGCGCCCGCTCAGCCGGCGCCATGTACGGGGTGTGGAACGCCCCGGCCACGCTCAACGCGCGGACCCGCGCCCCGGCCGGCAGGTTGTCGGCGAGCTTGGCCAGCGCGTCCACGGCCCCGGCGGCGACGATCTGGCCGGCGCCGTTGCGGTTCGCCGCGTACAGCCCCAGGCCCTCAACAGCGGCAACGACCTCGTCGGGGTCGCCGCCCAGGACGGCTGCCATGCTGGTGGCCTCCAGGGCGCACGCCGCGGCCATCTCTCGACCGCGCACCCCGGCGAGGGTGACCGCCGCGTCCGGGCTGATGACCCCGGCGAGCGCCGCGGCGCCCAGCTCGCCGACGCTGTGGCCGGCGGCCACAGCCACGTCGTAGAGCGGGAGCTGCTCGGCGGCCAGCAGCGCCGCGGCCACCAGCAACGGCTGCGTCTTGGCGGTGTCTCTGATCTCTTCGGCGTCAGCATCCGTGCCGAGGTGGACCAGATTGACCCCGGACAGCGCGGACCACCAACGGAGACGAGCCTCGACCCCGGGCAGCGTGAGCCACGGGGCGAGGAAACCTGGCTTCTGGGCGCCCTGACCGGGCGAGAGTACGGCGAGCACGTCACGAACTCTCCCGGAAAAGACGATCACATGTTGGTGCCGGGAGTCACCAAGTCGCACAGCAGGCTTTGTAGGGTTCCTACAAAGCGACCCGTCCGCGGGATCGAACTGTGTCACGAGTCACGGGATCTTCACGCCGCCGGCTCACCCCTTGATGAGCAGGACATCCTGCAGGTCTCGCAGCGGCGCCTCGGGCGACCCCACCCGGCGGGTCCACGAGCCGTCGCCGGCCAGATCGAACGCCGCCGTCTCATCCGACATCGCCAACGCCAACACCCGATCCAGCTCGCGGGACGCGGTCAGGTCGGTCACCCGCACCAACGCCTCGACCCGCCGGTCGAGATTCCGGTGCATGAGGTCCGCCGAACCGATCCAGATCTCCGTGTCGCCGTTGTTGCCGAACCGGAACACCCGCGAATGCTCCAGGAACCGCCCCAACACCGACACCACCCGGATGTTGTCCGACAGCCCCGGCACCCCGGGCCGCAGCGAACACATGCCACGGATGATGAGATCGACCCGGACGCCCGCCCGCGATGCCCGGTACAGCGCGTCGATGAGGTCCTCGTCCACCAGGGCGTTGACCTTCATCTGGACCAGGCCGTCCTCGCCGTGCTCGATCTCCCGCTCGATCCGCTCCATCAACCCGCGGCGGATCCCGTACGGGGCCACCAGCAGCCGCCGGTACGACCGCTGCCGGCTGTAACCGGTCAGCAGGTTGAACAACTCCGTCAGATCGGCCCCCACCTCCGGGTCGGCCGTCAGCATCCCGAAGTCCTCGTACAACCGGGCTGTCTTCGGGTGGTAGTTGCCGGTGCCGATATGGCAGTACCGGCGCAGCTGGCCGCCCTCGGCCCGCACCACCAACGCTGTCTTGCAGTGCGTCTTGAGCCCCACCAGCCCGTACACCACATGGCAGCCGGCGCGCTCCAGCTTGCGGGCCCAGCCGATGTTCGCCACCTCGTCGAACCGGGCCTTGATCTCCACCAGCACCACCACCTGCTTGCCGGCCTCCGCGGCGTCGACGAGGGCGTCCACGATGGGGGAGTCGCCGCTGGTGCGGTACAGCGTCTGCTTGATGGCCAGAACGTCCGGGTCGGCGGCGGCCTGCTCGACGAAACGCTGCACGCTCGTGTTGAACGAGTGGTAAGGGTGGTGGACCAGAATGTCGCCCTCCCGCAGCGTCGCGAACACGCTGCGCGGGGTTTCGCCGTCCACCAGCCTGGGATGCGTCGCCGGCACGAACGCCGGGTCCTTCAACTCCGGCCGGTCCACGCCGCTGTAGAGCTGCCACAGACACGACAGATCGATGACGCCCGGAACACGCAGGATGTCGTGGGCGTCCATGTCCAACTCGCGGGCCAGCAGGTCAAGCACATGATCCGAAACGTCCGCCGCCACCTCCAACCGCACCGGCGGCCCGAACTTGCGCTGCGCCAACTCCCGCTCCAACGCCTGGAGCAGGTCCTCATCCCGGTCCTCGACGACCTCGAAGTCGGCGTTACGGGTCACCCGGAATAGGTGATGCTCGATCACCTCCATGCCGGCGAACAGCTCGTCCAGGTGGTTGCCGATGAGCTCCTCCAACAGCAGGAACCAGTCCCCGGACTCGCGGCTCACCGGCACCAGCCGGGGCACGTTGTTGGGGACCTTCACCCGCGCGAACAGCTCCGTGCCGCCGTCCGGGTCGCGGATCGTCACCGCGAGATTGAGCGACCGGCTGGAGATGTATGGGAACGGGTGCCCCGGATCGACCGCCAACGGCGTCAGGACCGGGAACACCTTCTCCCGGAAGTAGCCGCGAAGGCCGCGGCGCTCGTCGTCGGTCAGGTCGGCCCAGCGGACCAGATGCACATCCTGGTCGGTCAGCTTCGGGGCAACATCGTCACCGAAGCACCGGGCGTGCCGCTCCACCAGCTCCGCCGTCCGCTCCGCCACCAGCCGTAGCTGTGTCCGCACCGGGGCGCGGTCCCCGCTGCGGACCGGCAGGCCCGCTTGAAGACGACGTTTGAGGCCGGCGATCCGGACCATGAAGAACTCGTCCAGGTTCCCCGCGAAGATCGCCAGGAACTTCGCCCTCTCCAGCAGCGGGGTGGCCGGGTCCTCGGCCAGGGCGAGCACCCGGGCGTTGAAATCCAGCCACGACAGCTCGCGGTTGAGGAAACGGTCAGGCGGCAGCTCAACATCAACAGGGGGCGTCACCCCCACATCATCGCCCGTCTGAGGTGAACAAAACCCAAACGCAGCGTGCAGATCAGGCGCGCGCGGGCATCGTCGGCAATCCGACCCGGGTCACCCGCCCGTCCACGCCGTACGCCAACGCCACCCGCTGACCCGGGCGCAGCAACCGCAGCCCGGAAGCCGCGAAGGCCGACCCGTCGAAGACCACCTCGCTGCCGTCATCGAGCAGCACCGTTCCGCTGCGCTCGTCCGGATCGAAGGTCGCCACTGTGCCCTGCATCCGACCAGGCTAACCCGACACAGCCGAGCCGATCACGGCCTGCGGCGACGCGTGCGTGTCAGCAGCACCGCGCCGCCGACCGCCAGCCCCAGCACGACAACACCGGCGCCGTCGACCAACAGCGTTCGCTGACTCCAGGCCCTTTCGCCGCCGCCCGGCAGGATCTGTGTGCCCTGTGTGGTGGCATCACCTGGGCGGCCGGGCCCGACCGGGTCCGGCGCGGGGTCCAGCGGCGGCACCTCCGCAGTCAACGCCCTGACGGGGTTGACGATGCCGAATCCGTACTCCTCGTCGCGTCCGGCTGGTCCCTTGTCGTCCGCTGTCGACGTCATCCGGTGGACCACCTCGGGAGCCGACAGGTCGGGGTAGCGGGCACGTACCAGAGCGGCCACCCCGGCGACGATCGCGGTGGCGTCGCTCGTCCCGCTCCCGGTCCCGTACCCGCCGCCGGTGCCTCGCGGCCTCGTCGAGGTGATGCCGACCCCCGGGGCGGTCAGCGCGAGCTGCGGGCCAGTGACCGAGAAACCCGCGCGCCGCCCGCTCCGGTCGACCGCGCCGACAGCGACAACTCCGTCGTAGCGCGCCGGGAACCGCACCTGTCGCGACTCTGGTCGGTTCCCTGCCGAAGCGACGAGCAAAACGTCCGCTGCCCGTGCCTCGCGGATTGCGAGTTCGAGGCCGATTCCGCCATGATCTCCAAAGGACATCGAAATTACCTTGGCGCCCTGGCCTGCGGCCCAGCGGATGGCGGTGGGTGTCTCGCCTTTGAAATCTAATCCGCCCCATGTGTGACGGACTGGAAGAACCTTGGCCTTTGGAGCAATACCGAGGACTCCCCCAGCGCCGCCACGGCCACGGCCGGCGATCAGCCCAGTCATGGACGTGCCGTGGCCTCTGCGATCCATGTCACGTCGGACCTCCAAGTCATTTCCACTGGGTTCCCGAAAGTCTTTGCCGGCAAGGATCGCGTCCACCAGATCTGGGTGGTCAGCGTCGACACCGGTGTCAATCACTGCGACAGTCACGCCATCGCCCTGCGACAAGGAGTGTGCCGTTCCTATAGCCAGTGATCTCAAGTGCCATTGGCTGGCTCTTACGGTGTCTGCCGCTGCGCCGGGCAGGCCGCCGATGCAGATGAGGCCGCCAGCCATCAGTGCAGACAGGCCAAACCTTAGGCTAACCAGCAGCGACCTCACTGACCAATTACCTTTCCTGGACCCGGATCGTGCGGTTTAGGCGCTGGCGGTGTATCGATAACCGGCGGGACACCGACCGGACCCTTCCACTGGACGTCGGCAGCTCGATAGGTCGGAGTCGTACCCTCGCCTCGGGCCGGCCGGCCGCCGCCAGCGAGGTTGGTTCCGATCGGAACGCCAGGCGGTTGAACGGCCGTACGCGTTGTACCAGTCGAACTGCCCTGAGCAGCCCCGCCGATGACCCCACCAGGACCGGGCCGTGCCAGTCCCGAACCGGATGCGGGAGGCGCTGGATTCCCACCGCCGATGACCCAACCCGACGGCGGGGCGCTGCGCTTTCCGACCACGCCGGGGTGTGCCGGTTGAAATGGCGTCGTCGGAGACTTCGGAATGAGCGGCCATGCGTGAACACCGGCCGGTGCCAGCGCTGAGGTCGGGCCCGGCCCGCCAATGGCGCTTGGCTGCGCCGCGCCAGCCGACGACGATCCCGCTAAGCCGAATTCCTCTGTCGAGCCTGGTAATCCGGTGCTGGCCGGCGCGCCACTCCCACGCGTCAGCGGAGGAACGGTAATGTCGCCCGGTAGCGATGTGTTGGGAAAGTCGTCGATCGAGTCGACATCTTTCCAACGCATACGTTCCATTTGGGCGAAGCTGGCCGAGTAGTCCCTGACCGCCGCCTCGGCGCGGGCCATCACTTCGCGGGCGCGCTGGTTCAGCGCGTCCTCGGCGCCGTCCCAGGACGCCAATGTCAAGTCTGTTGACTTCTTCCGGTACTCCCGGTGGATGGGCTCCAGTTCCCGTTTCGCTGTCGCCAGGGTTTCCATGACGCCCCACAGCGCGTGGGTGTTCGCCGACGCGGCGACGCCGGCCGCTGTCATGCTCTCGGACAGTTCGTCGAGTCTGGCTACGAAGGCCGCGGCGGCCTCGCTCTCCTGCGGTGGCCATCGTCGGACGATCGCCTCGCGGCAGGCGACGAGTCGGTCGCGTTGCGCCCGGACGGCGTCCGTCACCCGCATCCAGGTGCGGACCTGCTCCCATCCGCGCGGGTCGTCTTCGCCGTGCGCTGATTCGCAGATGGTCGGGACGGTGTAGGCGTTCCAGTTGAGGCATGCGTCAACCGGCGCCGGGCCGGAGCGGACAAGTCCGGACAGCGGGTCGGTCACCAGACCTCCTCTGGCGCGGCGCCACCATCGGTCGCGGTGTCGGGGACCGGCGGGACCCTGTTGAGCGCCCGCGCGAGCTCGCGGCTGACGAGGTCGGCGTTCGCTGCGGCCATCGCGTCGGTGGCGCCGTAGCGCTTGGCCACCGTTTCGGCGGCGGTGGCCATGGCGTCGGCGGCGGCGACGTAGGCGTCGAGGGCGTCGAGGGCGCTGACCAGCGACTGCCGGTAGATCTCCTGGGCTACCTGGACGCCGGGCGCGATGGCCCGTTCCCCGAAGGGCACCCCTTGGCCGAACTGGTTGACGGCCTCGTGCGCGCGGGGCCGCAGGTTGCTGTCGGTTTCGGCGCGGACCTGCCCGGCGAAGTCGGTCAGGCCGTCCAGCTCGACCCGGATTCCCCGGGATGGCGGCGCGCCGCCCTGGTCGACCGGCATGGAATCTCCTCACGACGTCTTGGCTGCCGCGGCGGCGCCGTTGCCACTGGCCGGCGCGTCCACAACCGACACAGCAGTTAGGCAGGGTAGTTCAGTCGCGCCGTCCTGTCCGCCCCGGCGGTGTGGTCTCAGCTCGCGAGTGGTGCGGTGAGTTGGCCTGCGAGCACGGCACGGGTGTGCGGGCCGAGGCCGAGAGCGGCGGCGGCGGCAAGATCGGCGGCGGTGTCGACGTCCAGTCGCAGCCGGGAGGGGGCGGGGGTCAGCGCGACGGCGCCGATGGCCTGGTGCGCCGCGGCCGAGTCGGGCCCGAAGCGGGGTGCCAGGTCGGCGCCGACGGCGGCGGCCAGCAGGGTCGTTCCGGCGCCGGCGGCGTCGGCGACGAACGTCGCGCGTGGTCCGCAGGCGTCGAGCGCCGCGGCCAGGTCGGCGGCCCGCAGCGCGGGTAGGTCCCCGGTCAGTGCCGCGGGTCGGGCGTCGGCGCGGCGGGCGAGGGCACTGCCGTGCCGCAACGCGCCGTTGAGACCGGCGTACTCGGGCTCGGCGACGACAGTGGCGCCGAGCTGGCGCAGAGCGGCCGTGGCGACGGGGTCGTCACAGACGACGAGCACCTCGACATGCCCCAGCGCGGCGGCGACGGTGTCGCACGCCAGCGCCAGCGCCAGCGCGGGCCCGGGGGCGTCGACGGCGCTCCGGAGCCGGCTCTTGGCCGTCGCGAGCCGCTTGAGGGGGACGACAACCATCCAGCGCATGAGCGCATGATGGCTGGTCGGCGGAGGTAGGCGACCGGCGGGTCGGGAGGTTGGGCCCGGCCACCGGGTTTCCGGGGCCCCCACCGACCAGGCATGATTGTGGCCAGCGGGCGCGTTCGACGCGGCCGGGCGCCGGGTCGTTCCCGGCGGCGGCGCGGAGGCCGGAAGGAGATCGGTGGCACGGCGCAGACTGGGCTTCTGGCGCCGCTTGGCGATCGTGCTGGCCAAGCCCGCGTTGTTGCTGCTCACTCGCCGCGTCTGGCGAGGTGCCGAACATCTGCCCGCCGCCGGTGGCGTCATCGTCGTGGCGAACCACGTCTCACACGCGGATCCTCTCATCACGGGTCATTTCGTGTACGAGGCTGGGCGCTGGCCGTGTTTTCTGGGCAAGGCCAGTCTGTTCCGGATGCCGCTGGTGGGTCTGTTGCTGTCCCGGGTAGGTCAGATCCCGGTCGAGCGGGGGTCGGTCAACGCGGCCCGTTCGCTGGAGATGTTGGAAGCGGTCGTGCGCGCTGGCGGCGTCGTGATGATCTATCCAGAGGGCACGACGACCCGGGAGCCTGATCTGTGGCCGATGACCGGCAAGACCGGGGCGGCGCGGCTGGCATTGGCGACCGGGGCGCCGGTGGTTCCGCTGGCCATCTGGGGCCCCCAGCGGATATTCGACCCACGCACCGGGGCGCTGCGGCTGCGGCCACGGACCCCGGTGACCGTGGTGGCTGGACCGCCGATCGATCTCGGTGGGCGTTGTGACGGGGAGCCGAGCAAGGAGACATTGGCGGAGATGACCGACAAGATCATGCTGAGGGTGCGGGACATGCTTGCCGAGATCAGAGCCGAGACGCCGCCGCCGCTGTATCCGAGGCGCCGACGCCCGGCCGGCGCCTCGCCGGTCGTGGATGTCACGCCGCTGGAAGGAGCCGCGTGAAGGCTGCGGTGCTCGGCGCCGGGTCCTGGGGAACCACCGTCGCCAAGATCCTCGCGGACGCGGGGTCGGACGTCGTCGTGTGGGCCCGTCGCGACAGCGTCGCCGCCAACATCAGCCAGCGGCACGTCAACCCCGACTACATCGGCCAGGCCCGGCTACCGGCGCGGGTCAGCGCCACCACCGACGCGGCGGCGGCGATCAGCGGCGCCGAGCTGGTCTTCCTGGCGGTCCCGTCGCAGACGCTGCGCGGAAACCTCGCTGGCTGGACGCCCCACCTCGCCAGCGGCGCCACCATGGTGTCCCTGATGAAGGGCATCGAGCTGGGCACGTCGAAACGGATGAGCGAGGTGATCATCGAGACGGCCGGGGTCGCCGTCGACCGGGTCGCCGTCGTCTCCGGCCCGAACCTCGCGGGGGAGATCCTCGCCGAGCAGCCCACCGCCACCGTCGTGGCCTGCGCCGACATGGACCGGGCCACCGAGGTCCAGAATGCCCTGACCACCCCCTACTTCCGGCCCTACACCAACGACGACGTCGTCGGGTGTGAGCTGGGCGGGGCGGTCAAGAACGTCATCGCGCTCGCCTATGGCGTCGCCACCGCGATGGGCCTGGGCGACAACCTCAAGGCCACCCTCATCACCCGCGGCCTCGCCGAAACCGCCCGGCTCGGCCAGGCGCTCGGCGCCGACCCGTTGACGTTCGCCGGGCTCGCCGGTCTGGGCGATCTGGTCGGCACCTGTTCGTCGCCGCTGTCGCGCAACCGCACCTTCGGCGAGCACCTCGGCCGAGGGGAGACCCTGGAAGAGGCGCAGAAAGCCACCAGGCAGACCGCCGAGGGCGTCAAGAGCTGCCTGGCCATCCGCGACCTGGCCCACGCCCACGGCGTCGAGGTCCCGATCACCGAGCAGGTCGAGCGGGTGTGCCATGAGGGCCTCGACCCCCGGCAGGCGCTGCGGACCCTCATGAGCCGGGACACCAAGGCTGAATGAACGCCTCACTCGGCGACGGGACCCGCTGCGTGTGCACGTCAGGCTGCCCGAACCCGTCCCGGCCAGCCGTTCCTACCCGGGCCGGTCTTCGCCGCGCCGTAACATCTGGACCCGTCCGGCCCGCCGGAGACGGCCGTCTACGCCCGCGCGGAGAACCCCACCCGTGAGCTGTTCGAAGCCGCCGTCGGCGAGTTGGTGGAGGGCGGCTGCGTCGCCCATGCCAGCGGGCTTGGTCGCTGCCGCCCCTTCCCGGCCGCTTTGTCGGGCGCGGGTACGGTGGCTCCATGGCTGAGCCCAAGATCCGTGTCGCGGTGGTGTTCGGTGGCCGTAGCCCCGAGCACGGCATCTCCTGCGTGAGCGCCGGCAGTATCCTGGCCGCGCTCGATCCGGACGAGTTCGAGGCGGTCCCGGTGGGTATCACCCGCGAGGGCCGCTGGGTTCTCGTCGCCGGAGACGCCGGACAACTCGCCATCGCGGACCGTCGGCTCCCGGAGATCACCGACAACTCCGGCGAGCCGGTGATGTTGCCGGCCGACCCGACCCGGGCGGCGCTGCTACCGGCGCCCGACCCGGACGCGGTGGTGGCGCCCGACGCCCCGGCCGTCGCGCTGGCGGTGTCCGGGGTGGACGTGGTCTTCCCCGCGCTGCACGGCGCCTACGGCGAGGACGGCACTATCCAGGGCCTGCTGGAGATGGCCGGCGTCCCCTACGTCGGGGCCGGGGTCTTCGCCTCCGCGGCAGCGATGGACAAGGAGTTCACCAAGAAGCTCGCCGTCGCCGCTGGGATTCCGGTCGGCCCGTACGCGGTGCTGCGCGCCGGCCAGTCGCTGCCGCCAGCCGAGCGGGACCGCCTCGGGTTGCCGGTGTTCGTCAAGCCGTCCCGGGCCGGGTCGTCGTTCGGAATCTCGAAGGTGACCGATTGGGCAGCCTTGGACGCCGCCGTCGCCGCCGCCCGCGCGATCGACACGAAAGTGCTGGTGGAAGCGGCGATCGTCGGCCGGGAGATCGAGTGCGGGGTGCTCGAAGGCGAAGCGGGCGGCGCCCCCGAGGCGTCACCGATCGCCGAGGTGCGGGTGGTCGCGGCCCACGATTTCTACGACTTCGAGGCCAAGTACCTGGACGACTCGTGCGAGTACGACGTCCCCGCGCGGCTGTCCGAGGAGCTCACCCGGCGGGTCCAGGAGCTGGCCTGCCAGGCGTTCGACGCCGTCGACTGCGCGGGCCTGGCCCGGGTGGACTTCTTCGTCACCGACGACGGTCAGGTGCTACTGAACGAGATCAACACGATGCCGGGGTTCACCCCGACGTCGATGTTTCCGCGGATGTGGGCGGCTGCCGGCCTGGAGTACCCGAAGCTCGTGGCCAGGCTGATCCGTTCGCCGCTGAGCCGCTGAGCCGCTGAGCCGCTGAGCCGTGGATGGGCGGATGGGTGGTGAGGGGTCCCGGTGGTCAGCGTGTTGGCCAGGGCGCCCAGTCAGCCGCGACAGCCGAAGGGCACGTTCGCGGTTGGAGGCAGCGCGGCGGCGACGGGTCCGGAGAACTCGATCGCCCACTGGCCGGCGCTGCCGTAGACCGTGGGGATGTGGACCCGCACCGGGATGGTCCGATCGACGGTCGTGAAGTCGATGCCGGTCGGGGTGACGGTCGAGTGCCAGCAGACGCTGTCGAGATTGAACACCAAATCCGTGCCAGGGTAGGTCGGCGCCGTGCCGCCGCAGGCCATCGTGATCGCGGGTTCCCCGTAGGCGGTGCTGGTGGCGTCGGCCCCGACGACCGGACGGCGGGCCAGGTGCCGGATCGCCGGCGGTGTCCGGGCGACGACATCCGCGCAGGCGCGTCGGGTGGCGGCGCCGGTCGGGACGACTGGCATGGTGACCGGGGTGGTCGCCGAGACGCCGGGCGGCGTGCCTGGCTGTCGTGACTCGGCGGCCGGCGCGGGGCTGAGGAGGAGGTAACCGCCGAGGCCGATGGCGAGCGCGGTCGGAACGGCGACCGCCGTGGCCCAGCGCGCCGCGCCACGCGCGATCTCGTCAGCCATCTACAGGTTCACCACGGTGCAGGTCGTGGTGCGGGTGATGCTGGGTATTCGTTGGATCTCGCTGAGGACGAGCTTGCCGAGCGCGTCGAGCGTGTCGGCCTCCGCGACGACGATGACGTCGTACGGTCCGGTGACGACGTCCACTCGGACAACACCGGAAATACCCGAAATAGTTGCTGCAACGTCTTGTGTCTTGCCGATTTCGGTATGAATCAGGATGTATGCCTGGACCACGACAACTCCTCGGTCAGCGCTGGTGGGAGTCCGTAGCTCGACGCTACCGCACCTGACAGACCCGCCAAGGGGGGCGTCGGCGCCGCCGCCGACGACTGCGCGATTCTGGTACGGGGACACGGGCACACCACGATGGGGAGTAACGGATGAGTGTGGCGCACGCGGGGGAGTTCGGGCTGATCGCACGGGTCACCGCCCGGTTGCCGGAAGCGCCGAACACCCTGCTGGGTCCAGGTGACGACGCCGCCGTGGTAACCGCCAGCGACGGTCGGGTCGTCGCCTCGACCGACGTCCTGGTGGAGGGCCGGCACTTCCGGCGCGACTGGTGCTCCGCGGAGGACGTCGGCCACCGCGCCGCCGCCGCCAACCTGGCCGACATCGTCGCCATGGGCGCGCGTCCGACCGCGTTGCTCGTCGCCCTCTGCTCGCCGCCGGACCTGGCGGCCACCTGGGCTGAGGAGCTGGCCGACGGCCTGGCGGCGGAGGCCGTTCTGGTGGGCGCTGGGGTCGTCGGTGGCGACATGTCGGCCAGCCCGACCCTGACGATCGCCGTCACCGCACTGGGTGACCTGGAGGGGCGGGCGCCGGTGCTCCGAACCGGCGCCCGCCCCGGCGACATCGTCGCGGTGGCCGGCCGGATCGGCTACGCCGCGGCCGGCTACACCGTGCTCTCGCGCGGCTTCCGCACCCCGAAACTGCTCGTGGACGCCTACCGCCGCCCGCAGGTGGCGTATCTGGCGGGACCGCGGGCCGCCGTCGCCGGCGCCACGTCCATGATCGATGTCTCGGACGGCCTGCTGGCTGACCTGGGGCACATCGCCCGGGCCAGCTCGGTGGGGATCAACGTCCGGCGGGACGCCTTCGTGGTCCCGGCGCAGATGCGCGACGCCGCCAGCGCCCTGGGCGTCGACCCGATGACCTGGATGCTCGGCGGCGGCGACGACCACGCCTTCGCCGCCACGTTCCCGCCGCATGTCACCCTGCCCGAGGGCTGGCAGGCGGTCGGCGCGGTCACCGAGGGCGCCGACGTGACGGTCGACGGCCGGCCGTACCGGGACGGCCCCGCTGGCTGGGACCATTTTCGCGCCGCCGGGCCGCAGTCGTAGTCTGGCGTGTGTGAGTGAACTGAAGATCGTCGTTGCCCGGTACACCGACCCGGATGCCCAGCTGCTCATCCGGGCGACCCTGCGGGACCTCGGCGAGCGGTACAACAGCAGCGGCGACGAGACGCCGGTGGATCCGACTGAGTTCGATCCGCCGCACGGGGCGTTCCTCGTCGGCTACTTCGGCGCTGACCCGGTGAGCTGCGCCGGCTGGCGCAGCCACGGCGACAACGGGCTCGTCGCTGAGCTGAAGCGCATGTACACCGCTCCCCAGGCCCGCCGTAAGGGCCTTGCCCGTCGGATGCTCGCCGCGGTGGAGGACTCGGCCCGCGAGCACGGCCGGCGGCGGCTGATCCTGGAGACCGGCTCGAAGCAGCCGGAATCGATCGCCATGTACCAGGCGTGTGGGTACGCCGCGATAGACAACTTCGGGTTCTACAAGGAGTACCCGGGTGTTCGTTCCTTCGGGCGTGACCTTCACTGACAGGTCCGGAAACGGGCATCATCCGAACCCGTCCCGCCAGCCGAAGCCGAGCCGTACCGCAAGCAGAGCCAAAGCGACGCAGCGAAAAGCGGCCAGGCCCTCGCGATGAGGAGCCCGGCCGCTTTCGACGCGCTGGTGGACCGCGTCAGGCGCGGACGACCTTGCCGGCCTTGATGCAGGACGTGCAGACCTGCAGCTTCTTGGTAGTGCCGCCGCCGGCAGGCGTACGTACCGACTGGATGTTCGGGTTCCAGCGGCGGTTGGTCTTCTTCTTCGACCACGGCACGTTGTGGCCGAAGCCCGGCCCCTTGCCGCAGACGTCGCACACGCTAGCCACGGGAATCTCCTGAGGTTTAAAGTCATACGTAACCGGTCGGCGTCGTCTCACGGCACAGCCTGAGTCAGCGAGAGCTGATCGCAGCTGGGTTCAGGCTAGGGCATGCAGTGGAGCGCGCCGTCCCGGTCGAGCAACCTCGCCAGGTTACCTGACCGCCGATCTCGGGGACAATCGGACCTGGACCCCGACACGCCGCGCCCTCACCAACGCCGGACGCTAATGCGCCCCTGGCTACGCTGCACCGGTGCCGGACGCCGAGCCGACGGGGGCCCAGATGAGCGAGCAGACCACCCTGGACACTCCGCTGACCGCGCCCCTCGGCGCGAAGACGGCCAAGGCCCTCTCCACCCACCTGGACCTGCACACCGTCGGCGACCTGCTGCGGCACTTCCCCCGCCGGTACGACGAGCGCGGCGAACACACCGACATGAGCCAGCTCGCCGTCGGGGAGGAGGCGACAGTGCTGGCGCAGGTGCGCGGGGCGTCGGCGCGTCCAATGCGGGCCCGCCGCGGCACGATGCTCGAAGTCACCCTCGCCGACGGGGCCGGCGGCGTCCTGTCCTGCACGTTCTTCAACCAGCCCTGGCGTCAGAAGGACCTGACCACCGGCCGGTGGGGCCTATTCGCGGGCAAGGTCACCGAGTACCGGGGCAAACGGCAGCTCAACGGACCTGACTACATCCTGCTGGCCGACTCCGACGACGCCCTCGGCGAGATCGAGGAGTTCGCCGGTGCGCTCATCCCCGTCTACCCGGCGGCGTCCGCCGTCCCGACCTGGACGATCGCCCGCAGCGTCCGCGTCGTCCTGGACACCCTCACCGAGGTCGACGACCCTCTGCCGGCCACCCTGCGCGCCGACCGCAACCTCACCGACCTGCTCACCGCCCTACGGGACATTCACCGCCCGGCCGGCCACCCCGAGCTGGCCCGCGCCCGGCGCCGCCTCAAGTGGGACGAGGCGTTCGCCGTCCAGCTCACCCTGGTCCAACGCAAACACGCCGCCGCGGCCTGGCCGGCCCGGCCCCGTCCAGCCCGCGATGACGGCCTGCTCGGCGCGTTCGACGCCACCCTGCCGTACGAGCTGACCGCGGGTCAGCGGCTCGTCGGGGACCGGATCGCCGCAGACCTGGCCACCGCCCACCCCATGCACCGGCTGCTCCAGGGGGAGGTCGGTTCCGGCAAGACGCTGGTGGCGCTGCGCGCGATGCTCCAGACAGTCGACGCCGGCGGCCAGGCCGCGCTGCTCGCCCCCACCGAGGTCCTGGCTGCCCAGCACCAGCGCAGCATCGCCGAGCTGCTCGGGGCGCTCGGGCGCGCCGGCGAGCTGGACGGCGACCCGCGCGGAACCCGGATCACCCTGGTCACCGGGTCCCTCGGCGCCGCCGCCCGGCGCCGGGCCCTGGCCGAGGTCGCCAGCGGCGAAGCCGGACTGGTCATCGGCACCCACGCCCTGCTCTACGAAGGCGTCGACTTCGCCGACCTGGGACTGGTCGTCGTCGACGAACAGCACCGCTTCGGCGTCGAGCAGCGTGACGCGCTGCGGGCCAAGGCCGAGCAGCCCCCGCACGTCCTGGTCATGACCGCCACCCCGATCCCGCGCACCGTCGCGATGACCGTCTTCGGCGACCTGGAGGTCTCCTCCCTCACGGAGCTGCCGCGCGGGCGCTCGCCCATCGCCACCCACGTCGTCCCAGCCGCCGACAAACCCGCCTACCTGGAACGCGCCTGGCAGCGGGTGTGCGAAGAGGTTGCCGCCGGGCACCAGGCGTACGTGGTCTGCCCCCGCATCGGCGACGCGGCCGCCGACGACGACGCGGCCGCCGACCCCGACGCCCCCGCCGACGAGCCCACCCGCCGGCCGCCCCTGGCCGTCGCCGAAGTGGCGCCGCTGCTCACCGACGGCCCGCTGCACGGTCTACGCGTCGATGTCCTGCACGGCCGGCTCCCCGCCGACGCCAAGGACGCCGTGATGCGCGCCTACTCCGCCGGCGACCTCGATGTCCTGGTCGCCACCACCGTCATCGAGGTCGGCGTCAACGTCCCCAACGCCACCGCCATGGTGGTCCTCGACGCCGACCGTTTCGGCGTCTCCCAACTACACCAGCTCCGCGGACGGGTCGGTCGCGGCTCGGCCCCCGGCCTGTGCCTGCTGGTCACCGAAGCCGACGAGGGAACGCCGGCCCGCGAGCGCCTCGACGCCGTCGCCTCCACCCTGGACGGCTTCCGGCTCGCCGAGCTGGACCTGGAGCAGCGCCGCGAGGGCGACGTGCTCGGCGCGGCCCAGTCCGGGCGGCGCTCGCACCTGCGGATGTTGTCGTTGAAGCGGGACGAGAAGCTCATCGGCGAGGCGCGCGAACAGGCCATCGCCACCCTGGAAGCCGACCCCGAACTGCGTTCTCTGCCAGGTCTCGCCGCCGCCGTCGACGCCCTGGTCGACGCCGACCGCGCCGAGTTCCTGGAGAAGGGCTGACGCGGCCAGCGCGGGCCACATTGGAGGGTACGGGTCGGTATTGTGCGGCAGCTGGGTCAACGACTCCGGTGGAGTGGTGATGTTCTTCCCTGACGGCACGTTCTCGGCATCCGGTCTTGCGGCCTGCGTGGATGAGAGGGGCAACGGGCCGGAGGACTCCGGCGCCGGAGTCTGGGAGATGGACGGCCCCGAGTCGTTCACGCCGTATCAGAATCTGTGGTTGGAGTTTGGCGGCACAGGCGCTCCGGACCGGATGAACGTCACCAGATGGAAGGCGCAGTCTGATGACATCGTCTACCTTTTTGGTGATCTGGACGCCCCCCCGGCGTGTGCCAGTTCTGCCGTTCCAGCCAATGAGATCGTGCGCCGCCGTCAGGGCCAGCCCCGCAGCATTCGGTCAAGCCCGTCCGCGCCGACGCCCGCGCCCGCGGCGTGGGGCCGTCGGCGTGGTCGCGTAGCGTCTGCGGACGTGACCAGGATCGTGGCGGGCGTGTATGGCGGCCGGCGGCTGGCCGTCCCGGCCGGGGACAGGACCCGGCCCACGGCGGACCGGGTGCGGGAGGCGTTGTTCAGCGCGCTGGAGTCGCTGGTCGACTTCGACGGCGCCCGGATGCTCGACCTCTTCGCCGGATCCGGAGCGGTGGGTCTGGAGGCGCTGTCGCGTGGCGCTGAGCATGCTCTGCTGGTGGAGGCCGATCCGAAGGTGTTGCGGGTCCTACGCGAGAACATCGCCACCCTGGGCGTCGCGGACGTCGCGTCGGTGGCCGCGGGGAAGGTCCAGACAGTTCTTGCCGCCGGGCCGCCCGGGGCTGGTTACGGCGTGGTGTTCGTCGATCCGCCGTACGCCGTCGACGAGGCGGAGCTGGACGCGGTGTTGGCGGCACTGGGGGAGCGTGACTGGCTGGCGCCGGACGCCGTGGTCGTGGTCGAGCGGTCCCGGCGCTCGCCGGAGCCGACCTGGCCGCGGGGGGTTGAGCCGCTGAGCGGTCGGCGCTACGGGGAGACCGCCGTTTGGTACGGTCGCCGGTCATGAGACGCGCTGTCTGTCCGGGCTCCTTCGATCCGGTGACGAACGGGCACCTCGACATCGTCGGCCGGGCTAGTCGGCTGTTCGACGAGGTCATCGTTGCCGTAATGATAAATCCCTCGAAATCCGGAATGTTCTCGGTTCCTGAACGCATCACGATGTTGCGCGAGGTAACGACCGACCTGCCGAACGTCCGGGTGGAGACCTTCCAGGGGCTTCTGGTGGATTTCTGTAAGACCCACGATGCTCCCGTGGTCGTCAAGGGCCTGCGCGCGGTGAGCGACTTCGACTACGAGCTTCAGATGGCGCAGATGAACGTCGGGCTCGCTGGGGTCGAGACGTTGTTCATGCCAACCAACCCGCTCTATTCGTACCTGTCGTCGAGTCTGGTCAAGGACGTCACGAAATGGGGCGGCGACGTCTCGCAGCATGTACCCGAATCGGTCCATCGGCGGCTACGCTCGCGTTTTGACAGCGGCGCTCAGCCCGAATGATCGTCCAGGGATCTTCGGCTGTCTGACGGCGACGACCTGCGGTTGAGCACCGGCGATGGGCGGTCGCGCGTCGGGAGACCCGATTGTCGGAGCGCGGTTGAGCGTCAGGCCGCGGTTCCTGGGCAAGACGAATACGCGACGCGCGGTGTTGATCGACGCGAAGCTTGCCCGGCGGCCGCATTATGGGTACGTGCGGGATGCTGATGCGACCGACCCGACTGGTCGGCCCAATGATGACGGGAGTGATGCGCCGGTGGATCCGCTCGATCGCATCGACGAGATCATCGCCATGACCGAGAGCGCGCGGTCGGCGCCGATGTCGCGCAGCAACTGCGTGCTGGAGCGCGCCGAGCTGATCGGCATGCTGGAGGATCTGCGCGCCGAGCTGCCGGCCGACCTGCGTCGGGCCTCGGCCCTGCTCGACGAACGCGATAAGATCGTCGATGCCGGCAAGCGGGAGGCGGACCGGATCATCACCGAGGGCGAGGCCGAGCACGCCAGGCTGGTCTCGGTCAACGAGATCACGGTGGCCGCCGAGCACGAGGCGGCCCGGTTGGTCGCCGAGGCGCGGGCGGAGGCGCAGCGGCTCCGTGACGAGGTCGACGACTATGTCGACACCGCGTTGGCGAACTTCGAGCAGTTCCTCACCCGATCGCTGTCGTCGATCGAACGCGGGCGCGACAAGATGCACGCCCTGCGGGAGATCGGCTCGTTCGTCGGGGACGAGGAACAGCGCCCGCTGGCCATCTGAGCCGTGGATTCGACGCGGCCGCCGCGGCTCGGGTAACCTGTCGTGTCGGCCTGCCAGGCCGAGATTATCCATTCTCCGCACCAGTGACGTGCGCTCCCGTCGGCATGAGCCAGCGTGAGTCCCGCCGCGTGTGGAACCACCATCGGGTCCTGATCACAACATGCCGCAACATCCCGTACCGCGCCTTGACGCCCGGTCGCCGCTGGTCCTCGACACGAGAGACCTGCCTCGACGTCCGGGCGCGATGCGTGCCGTCAATCGCGCGGCCCCGGCGCCGGCGGATCTCGGTGTGGAGATGATCGGGGTGCCCGACGGCGCCGACCTGAGCCTGGATCTGAGGCTTCAGTCGGTTTCCGAGGGGGTGCTCGTCTCCGGGGTGGTGACCGGCCCACTAGTCGGTGAGTGCGGACGGTGCCTGCGCCCGATCTCCGACACGCTGCGGGTCAGCGTGCAGGAGATGTTCGCGTACCCGGGCAGCACCACCGACGCCACGGCCGAGGATGACGAGATCGGTAGGCTTCAGGACGATCTCATCGACCTTGAGCCGACCCTGCGGGACGCGGTGGTGCTTGTGCTGCCGACGAACCCGCTCTGCCACCCGGACTGCCAGGGCCTGTGCCCGGACTGCGGCGGGCTCTGGGATGATCTGCCGGCTGACCACAGCCACCTTCAGGGCGACCCTCGTTGGGCCGCGCTGAGCACGTTGACCATGACTGAGGAGTAAGAGCCGTGGCCGTCCCGAAGCGCAAGATGTCGCGTAGCAACACCCGGTCCCGCCGGGCGAACTGGAAGGCTACGGCCGTCGCGACTGTCGCCTGCGCGCAGTGCAAGTCGCCGAAGCTGCCGCACGTCGCGTGCGCCGTCTGCGGGACCTACAACGGTCGTCAGGTCATCGAGGTCTGAAGACTTTCTGTCCGACGGGACCTAGGCCGCGCCGGTAACGGGCGTCGCCCCGGTCCCGTCGGCTGAGCACCCAAGGAGCCCAGTGGCGCCACCGACCAACGGTCGGCCGGCACGCGCGCATCCCTCCGTGACCTCGACGTCGACGACGTCGCCGGGGCCGGTCCGGATCGCCCTTGACCTCCTCGGCGGGGACGATGCTCCCGCCGTCGTGGTTGACGGCGCTGTGCGGGCCTGTGCCGCCGACCCTGATCTGCGCCTGCTGCTCGTCGGCAGCGTGGGTCTGCTCGATGAGGCGGTGCGTGCGTTCCCGGCCTCGGCCCACGGCCGGCTCACGCTGCGCCCCGCCCGTGGCGCTGTCGGCATGGCCGACGCGCCAAGCCGGGGCAGTCGTGCCGACACCTCGGTCCGCGGCGCTGTCAACGCCGTCGTCGAGGGCGTCGCGGACGCTGTCGTGTCCGCCGGCGCCAGCGGCGCGTCGGTGACCGCGGCGGCCCTGGGTCTTGGCCGTCTGCCGGGCGTGCGTCGGCCCGCGCTGGCCGCCACCCTGCCCGCTGCCGCCGGCTCGCTGGTGCTGCTCGACGTGGGCGGCTCGCTCGACCACTCGCCGGCCACGCTGCTGCGTCACGCCCAGCTCGGCGCCGCGTACGCGGCCGCGGTGCGCCCCGACGTCCCGCCCCGGGTGGGGCTGCTGTCGATCGGCGTCGAGCCGGGAAAGGGCGACCGGTCCCGCCGGCTGGCGGCCGTCGCGCTGGCCAAGGCGCCGCTGCCGGCCGGCGCCGGCTATGTCGGCCTGGTCGAAGGGCACGAGGTGGGGCTGGGTAGCCGGGCGAACGTCGTCGTGACCGACGGCTTTACCGGAAACATCCTGCTCAAGGGCGTCGAGGGCGCATACGCGATGGCGGGCGCCCCGCACCCCGCCCCGGCCGCCGCGCCGCTGCTGGGCGTCAACGGCGTCGTCGTGGTCTGTCACGGGGCGGCCGACGGGGCGGACATCGCCTCCGGCATCGCGCTGGCCGCCGCGCTGGCCCGCGACGGCGTCGTCGCACGTCTGACCAGTCTGCTCCCCGAGCCTGTGGAGGCCACCGGATGACCGACCGCGCCGACCGACGGCGACCTCCCATCGCGCACCTGGAAGCCGCCGTCGGGGCGACGTTGGAACCGGACCTGCTGCGGCGGGCGCTCACGCACCGTTCGTACGCCTACGAGAACGGCGGGCTGCCCACCAACGAGCGGCTGGAGTTCCTCGGTGACTCCGTCCTCGGCGTGGTCGTCACCAGCGCCCTGTTCCACCGGCACCCGGACCTGCCCGAGGGACAGCTGGCGAAGCTGCGGGCCAGCGTCGTCAACATGCGGGCGCTGGCGACCGTCGCGCGGGGCCTGGGCCCGGACGGACTGGGGCCGTACCTGCTGCTGGGCAAGGGCGAGGAGACCACCGGCGGCCGGGACAAGGCCAGCATCCTGGCCGACACCCTGGAGGCGCTGCTCGGGGCGATCTACCTCCAGCACGGTCTCGACAAGGCCAGCGAGGTCATCCACCGGCTGTTCGACCCGCTCATGGCCGAGTCCTCGCAGCGCGGCGCTGGTCTGGACTGGAAAACCAGCCTCCAGGAGCTGACCGCCTCGCTCGGCGCCGGCGTTCCGGAGTACCGGATCGAGGAAGAGGGCCCGGACCACGCCAAGACGTTCACCGCCTGGGCTGTCGTCGCTGGGGCGCGGTACGGCGGAGCCACCGGGCGTAACAAGAAGGAGGCCGAGCAGTTGGCGGCCGAAGCCGCCTGGCTGGAGCTGTCCAAGCCCGGCCGGGTTGCCGCGTCCGAGGTGTGACATGCCCGAGCTGCCCGAGGTGGAGACGGTCCGGCAGGGCCTGGCGCGATGGGTGACCGGCCGGCGGATCGCCGCCGCGCAGGTGCTGCACCCGCGGGCGGTGCGTCGCCACCCGGCCGGCGCCGACGACTTCGTGGCCGTCCTGGCCGACCGCCGGATCACCGCCGTGCGGCGGCGCGGCAAATACCTGTGGCTGCCGCTGGACAGCGGCGACGCGATCGTCGGCCACCTGGGCATGTCCGGCCAGTTCCTGCTGCTGCCGGCCGACGCGCCCACCGGACCGCACCTGCGAGCGCGGTTCGACTTCGCCGACGACGGGCCACAGCTGCGCTTCGTCGACCAGCGCACCTTCGGCGGGCTGGCCGTCTCGGCCGGCGGCGCCGAACTGCCCGCTGAGATCGCACACATCGCGCCCGACCCGTTCGACCCCGCCTACGACGAGGACCGGGTCGTCGCGGCGCTGCGCCGCCGCCGTGGCGGCGTCAAACGGGCCCTGCTGGACCAGACCCTCATCTCCGGGGTAGGCAACATCTACGCCGACGAGGCGCTGTGGCGGGCCGGACTGCACGGCGAGCGCCCCGCCGACGCCCTCACCGACCCGACCGCGCGGGCCCTGCTCGCCGAGGCGCGCGCGGTGCTGGCGGAGGCGATCACCGCCGGCGGCACCAGCTTCGACGCGCTGTACGTCAACGTCAACGGCGAGAGCGGCTACTTCGACCGGTCGCTGAACGCCTACGGGCAGGAAGGCCGACCGTGCCGCCGGTGCGGCACGCCGATCCGGCGGGAGTCGTTCATGAACCGGTCGTCGTTCTCGTGCCCGCGGTGCCAGCCCCGTCCGCGTGCTGCCCAGACTGCGTAGCGGGCGAAGGTCCTACGTCGTTGCCGGCGCCGGGCTGATCATCCACCGGGGCAGGCCCGCGTAGGGCAGCGGCGCCCGGCGCTCGGTGACCAGGCCGAAGCCCGCGCCGCGCGCCGCCAGCGTGCGCCGGGCATCGTCGACGAGGTTGTCGGGGACGGCGTAGACGAGGTGCCCGTCGCCACGGCGGACGCCCTCTCCGGTCCACGGCAGGTAGGCCGACCAGGGGCCTTCGAAGACGCACAGCTGCGCGCCGAGTTCCCGGTACACCGGGGCTGGCGGTGTTCCCGGGTTGAGGACGACCTCGTCGAAACCCGCCCGCCTAGCCGCGCTGACCGCCACCGCGACCGCCGTCACCTGGTCGACGCCGGTGGGGGCCTGGTCGAAGAGGATTCCGTTCACCGGGTAGCGTCGCCAGGCGGCCACGTCGGCCAGGACGGCCGGCAATGGCCGCTCGGCGTATCCGAGGTCGACGTAGCCGAGCATCGGCGTCCCGCGCTGGGCGAGCCGGCCGGTGGCCGCCACGTACGGCGGCTCCAGCTCCACCCCGGGTCCGTTGTGGACATTGACGACAATCGTGGCGCGGGCGCCGAGCGCGGCCGCCCGTTCCCACAGGTCAGGGTCGTCGACAGGGTGCTTGTACAGCGGGAGCAGCGCTCTCATTCCGCGTCCTCGCCTTCCTCGGGCTTGGCGGCCATGGCCACGCCGGCGAGCAGCGACAGTAGCAGGGCCAGGACGACCAAGGGGAGCGCTCCGGCATCGAGCCGGCTGTCGTGGTAGATGCCGGCCAGCGCCACCGATCCGAGCACCGGGGCGGCGGCCAGGGCCGCGGCGGCGGCGAGTCGACGGCGGGCGCTCATCAGCAGCACGGCGCCGAAGATTCCGGCGAGCATGGTTCCCGCGGACACCGCCAGCAGCAGGCGTCGGTCGGCGTCCGCGACGAGCGCTGACGCCTGCCAACTCGCGGCCTCGGCCAGCACCAGCCAGGCGATGGTCCCGCCGAGCACCAGCGGCATCGCCAGCGCCGCGGCGGCCAACCGGCGGACCCGGCGCGGGGCGTCGCGTTCGTCGTTCTCGTCCCTGGCCCGCAGGCTGGCAGCGTGGGCGGCGCTGTGCCAGCCGATGAACAGCTCCAGCGCGGGAACCGCGGCCACCAGCGGGGCGAGCGCCACGGCGGCCGAGCCGTCGACCGGGCCGAGCCGCCAGACCATGACGAAGGAGATCGCCTGGGCAAGTCCGATAGTCATGTACGCCGCTGCCGGGAGCAGGTCGGCGCCGGCGATCCGGCCGAGTCGTCCGCCATCGCCGGTGGCCGGCTCGGGTAGCCATCGCCAGGCCCGGGCAAGCCCGGGGACGAGCAGCGCCAGCAGCAGCGCGTCATCCGGGAGCGGGCTCGGCGGCAGCCAGCCGGCCATGGACAGCGCCGCCGCGACGATCGCCGGGGTGAGCCAGCGCAGCAGCGCGGCCTCCGACCGGGTAACCAGGGCGGTCGCGACGGCGGCGAAGAATGCCAGCTCCGTTGTGGTGACGACGGCGGTGATCAGCGGCTCCTCGCCCAGCAGCCAGGCCGGCCCGCTCACCAGGGCCATCAGCCACGCGCCGGCCACGCCGAGGAAGCCCAGTCCCAGGAGCCGGGTTGCCGGGCCGGGGCCACGGTGTGCGGCCACGACATGACCCAGATAGCCCAGGAGCTGGCCGGTGCCCCAGCCAAGGACGATCACCGCCGCCGGGGCCTGCCACGGGGTGCGCCGGAGCGCGTCGTCGGCGGCCAGGGCAAGGATCAGCGGCGTCAGATACAGCGCCGCCCGGAGCAACGCCTGCCGAAGGTAGGGGCGCGGTGGCGCGGGAGGCGCCGCCCGCACGGCCCGACGGGCCAGTTGGTGCCGGTAGTCGCGGTGCAGGTGGGTGAGGACGGCGTCGGCGAGGCTGAACACGTCGGGGTGGCCGAAGCGGCCGGCGGCGACCCGGTCGTTGATGCCCGCCGCCTCGATCCGGGCGGCGACCTCGTCGACGTCCACGACGTCCAGGAACTCAGGGGCGAGCCGTTCGGCCAGCTCGGGGACGGCGGTGGCGGCGCCCACCCCGGCCGGGGTGGGCGGGGGCGTGCCGCCGGTGAGGACGCTCGAGGCGCTCACCGGCTCACCGCCGGCCGGAGAGGGCCGCCGCGTCGGTCTCGACCGGTTGCCGACGGACCTGACGCGGCATCCGGGCCATGGTCCGGGACCGGATGCTCGGCCCGACGTTGAGCGGCTGCGGCCCGCTGACCGGTTGCGACCCGGCGACCGGCCGTGTGGTGGCGCCGTGCCTGGCGGGCAGAGCGCGCGCCGGTATCGGGGCAGGCTCGGCCAGACGACCGCCGACGCCCAGCCGGACCTCGGTGTAGAGGGCGTCGTAGGTGTCGAGCATCCGGCTGAGGCTGAAGTTCTCCAGGGCCCGCGCGCGGGCGGCGGCGCCGATCGCGTCGCGGCGGGCGTGATCGGTCAGCAGGGTCACGCAGGCGGCGGCGAAGGCCGCCGGGTCGCCGGGGGCGCACACGAGGCCGGCGTCCCCGACGGTGTCGGCGACCCCGCCCACGTCGGTGCTGACCGTGGCGCGTCCGCACATCATCGCTTCGACCACGGTGTACGGCATGCCTTCCGAGATGCTCGACAGGGCCACGACGTGGCCGGCGGCGTACGCTTCCCGGCTGCTGGCGACCGGCCCGCAGAACGTGACGGACCCGCCCAGGCCGAGCGAACCGACGAGGGCGTGGCAACTGTCGGCGTACGGCTGGTTCGTCGACGGGACCGGACCGACGAGCCGGAGCTGCGCCGTCGGCACGCTCCGGCGCACCAGGGCGAAAGCCCGGACGAGGGTGTGCAGGTCCTTGAGCGGGTCGATCCGTCCTACCCAGACGATCGTCGGCGTCTGCGGTGTGGCGGTCAGGGGAGGGTAGCGGTCGGGGGAGACTCCGTTGGGCACGACCATGGTCCGGGTTGCTGGCGCCCCTAGACGCCGCTCCCAGCGTTGGTTGAAGCGGCTGACGGAGGTGACCAACCCCGCCTCGGCGTAGCCGATCTTGGCGAGCGCGCGGTAGAACCGCAGCATGATGGTCTTGACAGCCGGGGTGACGGCAGGGTTGCGCTCCAGGTAGCGCTCGCGTAGGTAGACGCCGTGCTCAGTGATGAGGTAGGGGACGCCGTCGCGCCACTTCGCTGCCAGCGCCACCAGCAGCGGCAGCCCGGCAGCGACCGCGTGGCACACGTCCACCTGACCGAGCTGGTGGGCCAGCGGGCGCAATGCGTGTTCGAGCAGCATGCCGGCGTCCATCGCCTCCTGCCGCGACAGGCCCGGCAACGGCAGCCGGATGTCCTGCTGTGTCAGCCGGGCGCTGCGCCAGGCATGGCGCAGCGGCCCGGCCAGGGGCACGTCGTGCAGCGGGTGCGCGCCGTCGTCCGACAACACCGCCAGCTGCCGCAACGCGGCCCCGAAGGCGTCGACGCCGGCCGGTCCCTCGGTGAACATGCCCCACAGCAGGCCGGCGGCTGCCTCGGCGGCGGCCCGACGCCGGCGGCGCCGGGCCAGCATTCCGCGGGCCGGCGCCGGTCGATCCCAGACGGCGACGTTGCGCACCGTGCTGACGTTGCCCGGCAGGTCGTAGGCCAGCTTTCCGCTGGCCGCGAGCCCGCTGAGCGCCACGAGGGTGAACGTGTGCCCGGTCAGCCCGCTGACGAGCTGATGGCACCAGGTGCTGACCCCGCCGTGAGCCAGCGGGTACGTGCCCTCGTTGATCAGTGCAATGCGCAACGTCGGTCCTCTGGGAGATGGTCGGCGGCTAGTCCCGGGGCAGGCGCAGCGTGAGCGGACTGCGTGAATCTACTGTGGCCCAGCCGGAGACGCCGGGGCCATATCCGGTCGGGACCCGCAAGCCCCGTTCGGCCCCGCTGACCCGGGTCTGCCGCGGCGCCGTGAACGGCGCCCGCACCGCCCGGCGGCTGTCGTTGACGACATGCACCCGGTCGCCGATCTGGTATGCCCGCACGGCCCCGCTCCGGACCGCCGCCCGCCATGCGTTGAAGTCCTCGAGCAGCTCCGAGGCCTCGGTCATGGTCGGGTTGAGCAGGGTGACATGGTTGGCGTAGATCGCCCGGTACTCCGCGAGCACCGTGTCCAGGACCGGGTACAGGATGCGGTCCTCGGTGATGTTCGACTGGTGGACGTAGTGCGGCCGCGGGTCATTGGTGATCATGTGGCCGAGCATGACGCGCGCCTCCACCGGCACGATGTGCTTGTCGAACGCGTCCGCGCCGACCAGCGGCGGGATGCACGACGACGATGCCTCGCAGTTGCCGCTGCCGCCGTCAGCCTTCGACGTGTAGATCCAGTTGTACTGGTCGACCTCGTCCATGCGGGTGCCGACGTTGTAGAAGATGTTCATCGGGTGCCGGGGCAGGGTCAGCGCCGTGCCGATCTTGCGGCTGGCCTTCTCCAACGAGTTGTCCGACGCGATGATGCCGATCTTGTTGGCCTTGAGCGCCGCAGCGAGGTTCGGGTTGTCGATCGGCTCCTTCGGGACGCTGCGAAGGCCCGAGTGTTCGCCGGTGACCAGCTCGGTGGGGGCCATCGAGACGCCGTTCTTCGCCGCCCACTCGACGTTCTGCGAGATCTGGGTGCTGATCGTGTTCTGGCTGATGTACTGCCGTTTGCCGTTGGCGTCGTTGACGCAGCTCATCGCCGCGTCGCGCTGGCAGCCGAGGTACTCGTGGCCCCATGTGTGGTTGAGCCAGCGCAGCTCGTCCTTGTTCGCCAGCACCGACTTGGTGAGCGGGTCGGCGGCGCCGCCGGCGTCCGTGGAGCCCTTGGCATTGAAGGCGACGTCCAGAGACACGTTGTTGTCCCGCTGCCACCGGACCAGGTGCTCGACGTCGGCCGGGACCATCCGGATCTGCTCCGGCGCCGGGCCCACGCTGTCCGGACGCTGCCAGCGGGCGTTGGGCATGAGCACGTCATCGATGTGGACGCTCAGGAAGTTGCGCCAGTAGCCGACGTACACCCCCTTGGTGAGCCACTCGACAATGCCGTGCGCCAGCACCCTGGCGTGGGTCTGCTGCGCCCCGAGGGTGACCGTCAGCACGAGGTCCTCGCGGCCGTCGTGGGCGTAGACCCCGGCGACGACGCCCGGCGCGGCGTTTGCCGGCGCGCCGGGAACCGGCATGGTGACGAGCGGTGTGAACGACTCCCCGGCGGGAAGGTTCACCAGCGGGTCCGCCACCGCCGCGTAGCTCTCGTCCACGGTCGGGTTGAGGTTGTCGAACGGCACGCGGCCGTTGAGGTAGCCGAAACCGTCGGCGATGGCCGCCGGGGTGACTGTGGCGGTCATGCCGTCGACTGTGCCGCTCCACCGCGCCGGCCCCAGGCCGACAGCCGGGTTGGCCCAGGTGTAGGCGATGAGCTGACGGATCTCGAACTCCTTCTCGAACTCGGTCAGCGCCGTCAGCTCCGCCTGGGGCAGCGCATTCTCGTCCGCCAGCACCACGGCCTGGAACTTGGCCCGGGGGCGGCCGCCGACCGTATCGGACAGGAACGCCTCGGTGATCTTCGGTCGGTTGGCGTCCCGGGTGTCGACGATCGTGTACGGAACCCCTTCCTGTTCCAGCGTCGCGGTGACGGCGCCGACGTTGGAGCGCCCGTCGGTGATGACGAGCAGCTTCATGTCGATCTGGGTCTCAGCGTTGGCGCTCGCCGGCAGCGGGGCCGCGACCAGCGCGGCTGCGGCCAGGGCTGCGGCCAACCAGCCGCGTCGTGAGCGTCGACCCGACCGGTTGCGGTCTTTGGACATATGGACTCCAAGGTGTGAGGGTGGAGCGGTGCTCACCGGGTCACGACGGCGGACCAGGCTGAGGACACAATCGATGCGAGGTCGTGCCGGGCCTGCCAGCCCAGCACCGTTCGGATGCGATCAGCGATGGCGACGACGGCGGGTGGGTCGCCGGCGCGTGCTGGCACGATGTCGGCCGGAAGGTCGACATCGCAGATGCGGCGGACCGCCTCGATCATCTCGAGGACGGAGATCCCGACGCCGCGGCCGACGTTGAGAACATCCTGGCGGACCGTCCCCCCGCGGAGCGCCAGCGCGGCGGCGACGTGTGCCTCGGCGAGGTCACGCACGTCGATGAAGTCACGGACGCAGCTGCCGTCCGGGGTGGGGTGCCGGCCGCCGTACACCTGGGCGCGGCGGCCCTCGGCGACGGCCCGCAGCAGGCGGGGCAGCAGGTTCGTCTCGCCGATGTCAGCCAGGGGCATCGAGGCGGCGCCGGCCACGTTGAAGTAGCGCAGCGCGATGTGGCGCAGGTCGGTGGCGGCGCTGACGTCCCGCAACATCCACTCGCCGACAAGCTTGCTGCGCCCGTACGGGTTGCTGGGCGCGGTGGGGCTGGACTCGCTCACCCGGCCGGCGGCGCTCTCGCCGTAGACGGCCGCGCTGGAGGAGAAGACGAACGACCGGACTCCGGTGGCCGTGACAGCCTGGAGAACAGAACGAAGCCCGTCGATGTTCTCCCGGTAGTACCGCAGGGGGTCGGCGACCGACTCCCCGACGTCCTTGCGGGCGGCGAGGTGGATGACACCCTCGGCGTCGTAGTCCCGAAGCGCGGCTGTCACCGCCGCGCAGTCCGACACATCCGCTTTGATCAGGGGCACGGAGGCAGGCGCCCGCGTGGCCAAGCCGGTCGAGAGGTCGTCGAGTATGACAACCTTTTCGTCCGCTTCCAAGAGGGCGTGCACGATGTGGGCGCCTATGTAACCTGCGCCGCCGGTAACAAGCCATGTCACGGCACGGCAGGTTACCGATATCGATGCCTCGGGCGAGAATCTGAGGCCAAACTGAGTCGAAACTTGTCAATAAATGGCCGGTTGGCTGAGGCCGGTCACCCGATGGGTCAGCGAGCGCCGAACATCTGAGTCCACAGCGGGGTATCGCCGCTGTCGTAGGCGAGGCCGACGGCCGTCGCCTTCGACTTGCAGTTGAGGATGTTGGCCCGGTGACCCGGGCTGTCCATCCAACCCTGGACGACCAGTTCGGGGGTCCGGTGGCCCTTGGCGATGTTCTCGCCGGTCGGCGCCTCGTAGCCGGCGGCCTTCGCCCGGTCCCAGGGCGAGCGCCCGTCCTTGCTGGTGTGGTCGAAGTAGCCATGGAGCGCCATGTCGGCGCTGTGGGCCCGGGACGCGGCGCGCAGCTTCTCGTCCGTGCGGGCGGCATCGCATCCGTTCGCTTCGCGTTCCTTGTTGATCAGCGCCGTGACCTTGTCCTCGATCGCCGTCTTGCCGCCGCCGTTGGTCACCGGACGGGCCGGGCGGTTCGGCCGGCGCTGGAGCGTCCTGGTGCGGCTGGTCGTCGGCTGCCGGGCGGGTGTGGCGGCGGCGGGCGCGGCGGCCCTGGCGCTGGCCGGTGTCCTGGGCGTCGGCGTTCCGGCGTCGGCGGGCGCGCCGGCCCCGCCGCCCGGCGCCAGGGCCGCGGGCGGCGCGTCAGCGGCCACCGGCATCGGCTCGGCGTCGGTGGGCGAGTACGCCACGAAGCTGACGGCGCCCAGCAGCGCCAGCAGACCGCCGATCATGCCGGCGGCGCGCCAGGGTCGCTGCCTCGGGGCAACGTGCCTGGCCCGGTGTCCGCTGGCGGCGGCCGCGGTGTCGAAGTGCCCCCGTTGTGCGTTGAGGTCGCCTACCCAGATGTGCTCGTCCGGGTGGTCGTTGCGGCGCGGCCGTGGCATCTCGGCCCTGTTCAGGTGTTCCGGTCGGGGTCCGGTGGGGCGTGCCACGACGTTCCTCCTCGATTTCGGTCGAACTCGCCGGGAGAGGCGGAATCGGACGCTATCGATCGTGTTGTCGTGGAGGCAACCGGGGAAAGGCAGACTTAAAGTTTTGCTATGTCTGCGAAGGTCGCGCTCAGAGTCCGTATCAGCGCTGTCCGTGACGGTGATGCGCAGGTCAGCCGCACGATGGCGACGAGCGTCCGCTTGACTCATGGCGGATACCGACGGACTATAGGAATGTCGCCAGTCGCGCCCGGCTGGAGCCATGATTTCGGTGACAGGGCCTGAGGCGCCGCAGAAGCGGCCCGCGGAGATCGTCATCGGTGTAGATATCGAGTACCGGCAGGGCCGTGAGTCCCCCGGCGCTGCACGCAAGATCCAGAAAAGAAGAACCGAAGACCTCGTGTTGTGGCTGTCGGTTGTCTGAAAAGGGGATCTTGGAATCATGGCTCGGCAGCCGCGGATGACGACAGCGAATCATATGGGCGCGCGAAAGCCGTAGGACCGGCAACGCATGACAAGGAGACGATATGGCGAAGGCCCTTTATGGCCACGTCGGTATTGCGCGGGATCGCCGCGTCACCGATGAGGTCACCCGTCTGCGTGCCACCGTGCGGGCACTCGAATTCGAGATCGCCCGACTGCGGGCCGACAACGACCGGCTGGCCGCTGCGGTCGCCGAGTCCGACGCCGACCTGCTCCAGCGGATGGCTGAGCCGGCGCTCACCTGAGCCCTGACGCTCGGTGTGGCTGAGGCTCGCCCGCCCGGGTGGAAACACCACCCGGGCGAAGGTCCTTCGGCGCACGAAACGCCCGAACGGGTAGCGCCCGGCGGTGTCACTGCCGCCCCGACGCGTGCCGTCGCGGGCCGCCATCGCCGCGGGGGTACCCTCGTCGCTTGAATCCGATCTTCGGATGCCGAGCGAGTGACCTGCGGAGATTCGTGCACCTCAAGAGCCTGACCGTCAAGGGATTCAAGTCCTTCGCGTCCGCGACGACGCTGCGACTGGAGCCTGGGATCACCTGTGTCGTGGGCCCGAACGGCTCCGGCAAGTCCAACGTCGTCGACGCGATCGCCTGGGTTCTCGGTGAACAGGGCGCCAAGGCGCTGCGCGGCGGCAAGATGGAAGACGTGATCTTCGCCGGCACCGCCGGCCGGGCCCCGCTCGGCCGCGCCGAGGTCACCCTCACCATCGACAACGCTGACGGCAAGCTCCCGATCGAGTACACCGAGGTGTCCATCACCCGTCGGATGTACCGATCAGGGGAGAGCGAATACGAGATCAACGGCGACAGTTGCCGACTTCTCGACATTCAGGAACTGCTCAGCGACTCCGGAATCGGCCGCGAAATGCACGTCATCGTCGGCCAGAACCGGCTCGACGGCATTCTGCACGCCAAACCCGAGGACCGGCGGGCGTTCATCGAGGAGGCCGCCGGCGTCCTCAAGCACCGGAAGCGCAAAGAGAAGGCGCTGCGCAAGCTCGACGCGATGCAGACCAACCTCAACCGGCTCAACGACCTCACCGCCGAGCTGCGACGTCAGCTCAAACCGCTGGGTCGCCAGGCGGAGGTGGCCCGCCGCGCCGCGGGCATCCAGGCCGACCTGCGCGACGCCCGGCTCCGTCTGCTCGCCGACGACCTGGCCACCCTGCGTGCCGCCCTCGACAAGGAGATCGCCGACGAGACGGCGCTGCGGGAACGCCGACGGCACGTCGAGCACGAGAACGAGCAGACCCAACGCCGCCTCGCCGAGCTGGAGGCCGGTCTGGCCGCCGACGCCCCGCTGCTGTCGGCCGCCCAGGACACCTGGTACCAGCTCTCCACCCTCACCGAGCGGTTTCGGGCCACCGAGCAGCTCGCCAGCCAGCGGTTGCGGCACCTGGAAGCGCCGACCGAGGACGAACGGCCCGGGCGCGACCCCGACCAGCTCGCCGCTGAGGCGCAGCGGGTCCGGGAGCAGGAGACCGAGCTGCGCGAGGCGCTGCACGAGGACCAGGAGCGCCTCGCCGAGGCCGCGCTGCGCCGCGAAGACCTGGAGCTGGCGCTGGCCGACGCCGAGCGGGCGCTGGTCGCCGAGGTCAAGGCGATCGCCGACCGTCGGGAGGGTCTGGCCAGGCTCACCGGGCAGGTGCATGCCGCCCGGACCCGCTCAACCACCGCCGCCGAGGAGATCGAGCGGCTGACCGTCGCCCATGGCGACGCCGCCGGCCGGGCCGCCGCCGCGCAGGGCGAGCTGGCCGAGGTCTCCGCCCAGTCCACCGAGGCCGACCGGGACAACGCCGAGATCGACGCCCGGCACGCCGACGCCGTCGCCGCCCACGAAGCCGCCACCCGGACCGTGCGCGAGCTGACCCAGGCCGAGCGGGCCGCTGAGAAGGAGGCTGCCAGCTGGCAGGCCCGCGAGGAGGCGCTCGCGCTCGGCCTGCGACGCAAGGACGGCGCCGGGGCGTTGATGGCCCGCGCCGCCGAGGTCCCCGGGCTGCTCGGGGCCGTCGCCTCGCTGCTGACCGTCGAGCCCGGCTGCGAGGGCGCCCTGGCGGCCGCGTTGGGCGCGCTGGCGGACGCCGTGGCGATCTCCGGCGTCGACGAGGCCGCCGAGGCGATGCGGTCCCTGAAGATCACCGACTCGGGCCGGGCCGCGCTGCTGGTCGCCGGCCCCGCCGGTGTCGGCATGCAGGGGTCGCTGGACGCGTTGCGTCCGCCGCTGCCCGCTGGCGCCCGGTGGGCGCCGGACATCGTCCGCTGCGCTGAAGACCTGCGTCCGGCCGTCTACCGGCTGCTGCGCGACGTGGTCCTGGTGGCCGACCTGGACGCCGCCGCCAAACTGGTCGCCGGCAACCCGGAGCTGCGGGCGGTCACCCCTGAGGGCGACCTCATGGGCGCCTACGAGGCTGCCGGCGGCTCCGGGAAGGCCACCAGCTTCATCGAGGTGCAGGCCGCCGTCGACGAGGCCCGTGCCAACCGGATCACCGCCGAGCAGTCCGTCGTCGAGTTGGCTGCCCAGCTTGAGGCGGCCCGCGCGGAGGTCGCCGCCCGCAAGGAGGACGTCGCCGCCGCAGCCGCCGCCAAGCGCGCCGCCGAGGGAGAGCGCAACGCCGCCGCCCGCCGGCTCGCCGAGCTGGGCGCCGCCGCCCGCTCCGCTACCGGCGAGACTGAGCGTCTGGCCTCCTCGCTGGCCCGGGCCCAGAGCTCACGCGACGCCGACCTGACCACCCTCAACGAGTTGGAGGAGCGGCTGGAGCTGGCCGAATCCACCCCGGTCGACGCCAATCCGTCATCGGAGGAGCGGGACCGGCTCGCCGCGCTCGTCCCACATGCCCGGCAGAACGAGATGGAGGTGCGCCTGGCGGTGCGCACCGCCGAGGAGCGTGTCTCGGCCCTCTCCGGTCGGGCCGACTCGCTGGCCCGCCAGGCGGAGGCCGAGCTGGCCGCCCGGGAACGCGCCGCCGCCCGACGGGCCGCCCGCGCCCGCGGTGCCGGCATCGCCCGCGCCGTGGTCGCCGGGGCCGCTGAGGCGCTGCGCCGGCTGGCGGTGTCGCTGGCCGCCGCCGAGCAGACCCGAGACGCCATCGCCGCGGCGCGCTCGGCCCGGGAGGCCGAGCTGTCCGAGGTGCGGGCGGTCGCCAAGGCCGTCACCGCCGAGTTGGACCGGCTCACCAACGAGGTGCACCGGGACGAGGTCGCCCGGGCTGAGCAGCGGATGCGCATCGACCAGCTTGAGATCAAGGCGGCTGAGGACTTCGGCCTGGACGTCGAGACTCTCGTTGGCGAGTACGGCCCCGACCAGCCGGTCCCACCGACCCAGGCGGCGATCGACGCCGCTGAGGCGATCGGCGACATCCCGCCGGACCCCGAGCCCTACCACCGCCCGGCGCAGGAGAAGCGCGCCGCGAAGGCCGAGCGCGAGCTGAACCTCCTGGGCAAGGTCAACCCGCTGGCGCTGGAGGAGTTCGCGGCGCTGGAGGAGCGGTTCAAGTTCCTGTCCGAACAGCTGGAGGACCTGCGCAAGACCCGCACGGACCTCATGACCGTCGTCAAGGACGTCGACGACCGCATCCTCGAGGTCTTCACGGCGGCCTATCACGACACGGCGCGGGAGTTCGAGCAGGTCTTCGACGTGTTGTTCCCGGGGGGCGAGGGCCGGCTGGTCCTCACCGACCCCGACGACATGCTCACCACCGGCATCGAGGTCGAGGCCCGCCCGCCAGGCAAGAAGATCAAGCGGTTGTCGCTGCTGTCCGGCGGCGAGCGCTCGCTGACCGCCGTCGCCATGCTCGTGGCGATCTTCCGTGCCAGGCCGAGCCCGTTCTACATCATGGACGAGGTCGAGGCGGCCCTCGACGACGTCAACCTGGGCCGGCTCATCACGCTCATGGGGCAGCTGCGTGAGAAGAGCCAGCTGATCATCATCACGCACCAGAAGCGGACCATGGAGGTCGCCGACGCCCTCTACGGCGTCACCATGCGCAGCGGCGTCACCGAGGTCATCAGCCAGCGGCTACGCACCGGGGACGAGTAGCCGTCAGCCCGTTCCGGCCTGCAGCCGCGGGCCTCCGTTGGGGTTGAACCGGACCGTGACCCCGGAGGCGACCGTGCGGCGGGCGGCCGCCAGCAGCTCGTCAACGGCCGCCGGGTTCTTGGTGCTGATCTCGATCGTCCCCGCCAGCTGGTGTCTGGAGACGTGGGTCACCGCGTCTGTCAGGGGTCCGGCCCATCCGCCGACCGCCTTGAGGGTCTGGAAATCCCGGTTGAGGCTCGCCAGGGAGAAGGTTGTCCACTCGACGCCCTCGGCGAGACCACCGGCGCCCCAGCGCGCCGTCGCCGCCCGGGCCGACGTGGCGCACTGCTCAGCGCCCGGGATCCCGGCGCGTACCCGGATCGTGAGTTTTCCGGTCCGGTCGCTGAAGACGACGCCAGCGGCGGCTTCCGGACACCGTCTGGTCATGAAGGCCGTGATCGCCTCAGCCCGGGAAGCGGCGGCGACGGAATCTACCGGCGCCCACACGATGCCGGAGTCGTCGGTGAAGCCGGTGGGGTCGGGGCCCGGCGTCGACGATCTGGTTGTCCCCGGGCCGGGCGGCGGCGTCGCCCGGCTGCTGGCTGTCGGCGGGGACGGGCTCGGTCCGGCAGTCCTCGGTTTCCGTTCCGCGAGCGCCCCTGCCGCCGAACTGGCCGCCAGAATCCCCAGCAGACTCAGCGATGCTGCTGTCCGGCGGCACGTGCGCTTCATTCCGGGGACCGTAGCGAGGCCAGCTGTGGTCCGCCTCAGCGATTCCTGTAGCCGCGGACATGCCTGGCACGGGCGCCGATGGCTGGGCATCGCGTGGTCCAGCGCCTGGGTTACGGCGCCGCGGTCGTGCTGCCTTAGGGTGGTCAGTTCCGGCTCACGGCTGTTGTTGGCGCCTGGGCCCAGGCGAGAGGAGTCCACGGTGCGACGCGAGAACGCCACGGCGTTGCTCATCGACTTCGATGGGGTGCTGCGCCGGTACGACCCGGCGCACACCGCCGCCGTCGAGGTCCGGCACGGCCTTGAGCCCGGGGAGATCCTCGCTGCCGGTTTGCACGGGCCCCGACTTCTGCCGGCGATCACCGGTCACGCCACCCGGGCGCAGTGGCGCTCGGCGATAGCCGACAGCTTCGCCGAACGGGTTGGCGGACCGGCGGCCGCCCTGGCGATGGTCGACCAGTGGGGCGCCTACCGGGGCGAGATCGTCGCTGAGGCGCTGGCGTTCGTCCGTGAGGTCCGCGCGGCTGGCCGCCCGGTGGCCCTGACCAGCAACGCCACCGACGACCTGCGCGACGACCTGCGGCTGCTCGGGGTCGCCGACGAGTTCGACGCCGTCGTCTCGTCGGCAGAGGTGGGGCATCCCAAGCCGGCCCCGGAGTTCTTCGCGGCGGCGTGCGCGGCGGTCGGCGCCCTGCCCAAGCACTGCCTGTTCGTCGACGACGCCGAAAGGAACGTGCGCGGAGCGCGGTCGGCGGACCTGCCGGCGCTGCGATGGAGCGGCCCCGCTGACCTGCCCTACCTGCGCGCCGCCATGGGACTGTGACCCGTTCGCCGGTGACCCGTTCGACTGCCCGGACAGGCCAACCTGCGCGGACCGCCTGCGGCTGAACGCGCGTCGTGGCAGGTTCCCTGATCGACGGAGAGACAACGGCGATCGGGGGAGTGCGATGCGTAGGAGTCAGATCGCGGCAGCTGTCGGCGCGGTGCTGGTGGCGACCGCTTCGGTATCGGCCCCAGCCCTGGCGGCCGGCGTTCCAGCGGGCGCCGACTCGACTGGCGGGCGGTTCGCCGTCGGTCACGGCGGGCCCGCCATGATCGGCGGCCATGGCGCGTTTACCGCCGACGGGGCCGGTGGCGCGTTCCGGTACGACGCGGCGCTGGCGCCAGACGGGGCGATGGCGCACCTGACAGCGGCGTCGCTGCGGCACCGCCGTCCGGTGACCAAGACCGTGCTCACGGTCGCTGGGCTGCTGCCGTACCGGGTCTACGGGGCGCACCTGCACGTCAACGCCTGCGGCCCTGACCCGGCCGCGGCCGGGCCGCACTACCAGCAGCGGGTCGGCTCGCCGGACGACCCGCGCTACGCCAACCGCCTCAACGAGGTGTGGCTCGACTTCCGCACCGACCGGCACGGCACGGCCATGGCGCTGGCCCGGAACCCGTGGGCGCTGCGGGCGGTCCCGCGCTCGATGGTGGTCCACGCCGAGCGGACCAGCACCAACCCGCGCACCCCGGGCCAGGCCGGCGCGCGGGTGGCCTGCCTGACCCTGATGGGCCACTGAGCTCCCCAGCCGACCCGGCGGTCGGGAGGATCAGCCGGTGGGCGGGGCGGTCAGCGGCGTCTCGGCGACGGCGATCAACGCGCCGTCGGGGGTGGTGCCCTCGATGAGCACGTCCGCCTGCCGCCCGTGGTGGGTGAGGGTGGCGATGGAGTTGCCGAAGTACGGTCCGGCGAGCCGTCGCCACCGCACGCTGGGCCGGGGGATTCCGGCGGTGCGGGCGACGGCCCGCGCCGCCGTCCCCAGCGGACGGCGCCAGCCGATCGACAGCATCGGGTGCAGGAAACGTGGCGCCTCGTTGTGCAGCGGCGAGCAGGTGAGCTGGTGCACCGGCGCGGTCACCCCCGGGCCGAGGTTGGCGCGGGCGACGTAGGAGTGGTGCACGTCGCCGGACAGGACGCTGATCGACGCCGGCGGCGCCGGTCGGGAGCCCAGCGCCCGAAGGATCGATCCGAGCCGATCGAACGAGGCGCGGAACGCGGCCCAGTGTTCAAGGTCCAACGCCCGGCGCAGCCGCTCGGATAGCCGACGGACGACCGGACGCCGTGACTCGGCCAGCCGCTCGTTCCAGTTCTCCATGTGGTGCACCGCCGGCGGCAGCAGCCACGGCAGCGACGCCCCGACCACCAGGTGCTCGGGCGTGCCGGCGGCCAGCTCGGCGAACCACTGCCAGTCCTGGTCCGGCAGCATCGAGCGCCGTCCCGGCTCGACCACCCGGCCGGCCCGGTTGTCGAGCATCACCAGCCGGGTGCCGGCCAGGTCGACGTAGTAGCTGAACCGGTAGGACCCGGTGTCACGATCGGCGCGGGCGGCGAACTCGGACAGGATCGCGGTGGCGTCGTCGGCGGCGCGGACCGCCGACCAGACCGGGTCGGCGGCGATCTCGTCCGGCGTCAGGTTGCCCAGGTGCTGGTAGACCCAGTACGAGGCGATGCCATTGGTGATCCGCTCCGCCCACCACTGCTGTTGCTCTATGTCGGCCCGCCAGGACGCCGACGAGTTCCAGTCGTCGATGATCTCGTGATCGTCGAAGATCATCACGCTTGGCACGGTCGACAGCAGCCACCTGATATCCGGGTCACGCCAGGACTCCAGGTACAGGGCGGTGTACTCCTCGTAGGTCATCACCTGGTCGTCGGGCGCGTAGCCCTTGCGGCGGCGCTCCCGTAGCCAGCCGCGCACCTTCGGGGACGTCTCGTCGGCATAGACCTGGTCGCCCAGCAGCACCAGCAGGTCCGGCCAGTCCTCCGGCGAGTTCGAAAGCCGGCGCGCGTACGAGTCCAGGGCGTCCGGGCCCAGGCCCCTGCCGGTGGTGCGCTGGGTGGCCTCCCGGCAGGAGCCGAACACCAGCCGTACCGGCTCGTCCGTTCCGCCGCGGGTGCGGATGACGCTCGGCGGGCCGGACGTGTCCGGTTGCGGCCAGACCTGCCGGTCGCCGAGCCACACCTGGTACGGGGTCGTGGCGCCGGGCGTCAGCCCGTCGACGACAACCAGCGCGTAGTGGCGGCCGAAGGCGCTGAAGCTGCTGGCCTCGCCGTACGCCGCCCCCGCGCGCACCCGCACGATGACGGGCTGGCTGACCTCCACCCAGACGGTGGCCTGCGCGCCCACGACCCGCCGCAACAGCGGACCGAGAATGAGATGGGCTTCTGGCACAGGGTCCTCCGGGGCTCGCCGACGCCGTCGTCCCGGGCGTCTGCCAGGATTTCGGTATGGAGTACGTCGTCTACATCCTGATTCTGCTCGGTGTCGTGCTGGTAGCCGGCATCGCGTTCCTCGTGCCCCGGCTGCGCCGCCGTCCCGGCCCGCCTTCTCCCGGACCCGAGGCGCCGCCGTCTCCGGCGGCACGGGCCAGCGTAGAGGCGCCGGCTCCGGTCCGCCCGGCCCCTTCGCCGGTGGCGGAGCCGGCCCCGGAGGCCGAAGCGCCGGCCGTTGAAGCGCCGGTGGCGGAGCCGGCCACGTCGGTCGAAGCTCCGGCCGTCGAGACGCCCGCGCCGACCGCGGGCCGGCTGGTCCGTCTGCGGGCCCGGCTCTCCCGCTCGCAGGGCCTGCTCGGGCAGGGCCTGCTGACCCTGCTGTCGCGCGATCACCTCGACGAGGACGCCTGGGAGGAGATCGAGGAGAGTCTCATCACCGCCGACGTCGGGATGGAGGCCACCACGGTCATCGTCAGCCGGCTGCGGGAGAAGGTGAAGGTGCTCGGCGCGCGGACCCCCGACGACGTCCGCGCCCTGCTGGCCGAGGAGCTGGTCGCCGCGCTCGACCCGCAGCTCGACCGCTCCCTGGCCGCGAGCCCGGTTGACGGAAGACCGGCCACCCTGCTGGTCGTGGGCGTAAACGGCGCGGGTAAGACGACCACCTGCGGCAAGATCGCCCGGGTGCTCATCGCGGACGGTCACAGCGTCGTCCTCGGGGCCGCCGACACCTTCCGGGCCGCCGCCGCCGACCAGCTCACCACCTGGGCCAGCCGGGTCGGCGCCGAGGTCGTGCGGGGCCCGGAGGGCAGCGACCCGGCCAGCGTCGCCTTCGACGCCGTCAAGCGGGGCATCGACGTCGGCGCGGACACGGTGCTCATCGACACCGCCGGTCGGCTCCAGAACAAGGTCGGTCTCATGGACGAGCTGGGCAAGGTCAAGCGGGTGGTGGAGAAGCACGGTCCGGTGAGCGAGACGCTGCTGGTGCTCGACGCCACCACCGGCCAGAACGGGCTGGAGCAGGCGCGGGTGTTCACCGAGGCAGTCGAGGTCACCGGGGTGGTGCTCACCAAACTGGACGGCACCGCCAAGGGCGGCATCGTCATCGCTGTGCAGCGCAAGCTCGGCATTCCGGTCAAGCTGGTCGGCCTCGGTGAGGGCGCCGACGACCTGGCGCCGTTCGACCCGACGCAGTTCGTCGACGCCCTGCTGTCCGACGCGGGCTGAACCCGCCCGCCACCTCGACACCGCCCCCGAAGGAGACACCTCTCGTGATCAGGCTTTCGCACACCCGTCCAGCGATCATCGGCGCGGTGATGGCGTTGGCGCTGGTCGTCCCGGTCCCGGCCGCCGCAGCGTCCGCCGGGGAGCCGTTCGGCCCGTCCGCGCCGGCGAACCCCGCCCTGGCGGCGACCACCGGCGCGACGATGCATGGCGACAGCGCCTCCGCGAAGGCCTTCCCGATGGCCGGGCCGGGCCGCTCGGTGACGACGACGCGGACCGTCCTCGCGGCGGCCTGCGCGGCGATCGTCCACGGCAGCGACGGTTACCCGGTGGCCCTGTGCACCGACGCCATGACCCGCAGGCCCGTGGTCCACCTGCTCGATCCGGCCACCGGCGGATCGTTGGCCAGCCTCCCCGTCGCCCCGGGAAGTCTGCTGGGTGGGGTTTACGCCTACCTGGACGATCGCGACCAGCTCGTCCTGGTCGACGGCGAGCGGAACCTGCTGCGGATCGGCCACGGCCGGGGCTACCTGGGCCGGTGGCGGCTCACGGTGACCGAGCGGACGTCGCTTGTCGCGGTGGTGCCCGCCGACGACGCGGTCACCGCGCTGATGCCCGGCTACGACGGCCGGGTCTGGTTCGCCACCGCCGCCGGCGTCGTGGGCGTCGTCGCCGCTGACGGGACCGCGCGCACCCACCAGCTGCCGGCCGGCGAGCGGGTCGCCAACAGCATCTCCACCGCCCCGGGCGGTCGGACCGCGGTGGTGAGCACCCACGCCCTGTACGTGTTCGACAGCGACGCGGCCGGCGCCCCGCGGGTGCTGTGGCGTGCCGGTTACGACCGGGGCGTGGCCCGCAAGCCCGGTCAGTTGAGCTGGGGCAGCGGCGCCACGCCGGTGTTCTTCGGCCCGGCGACCGGGACGGAGTACGTGGCCATCACCGACAACGCCGACCCGCACATGCGGCTGCGGGTGCTCGCCGCCGCGAACGGCGACCCGGTCTGCTCGACCTCCCTGTTCACCGACCGGACCGGCAGCGGCAGCGAGAACGCGGTGGTCGCCTCCGGTCGCAGTGTGTTCGTGGTGAACACCTACGGCTACGACTATCCGGCGCTGCCGGCCGACGCCGGCCCCAGCGTCCCCGCGGATGCGCCGTTCTCCGGCGGGGTGGCCCGGATCGATGTCGCTGCCGACGGCGGCGGCTGCGAGCCGCGCTGGAGCACCCGGACCCGGTCGGCGGCGTTGCCGCGGCTGTCAATGGCTGACCGCACCATCTACACGGTGGTTCAGGCCGGGCTGCTCAACACCGACGCGGACCCGTTCCACTACGCGACGGTGGATGCGGACTCGGGTTCGGTGACCTCGTCCACGGGGCTGGGCTTCGGGCTGGTGAATCCGTTGCAGATGACCGGCACCGTCACCGCCGGCGGGGTGTTCTACCAGGGCACGCTGACGGGCCTGGTCCGGGTAGCGGCCGCCCGTTGACCCGCCTGAGGTGATCCACATCAGACAGACGTAGGGCCAACCGGTCGGGTTGGCTCTACGCCTGTCGTAGCCGACGTCAGCCGGGCCGGAGGCTCCGGCTGACTGTTCGATCAGACGTAGGTGAAACTGGCGCGGTGGTCGAGCACCGAGGTGACTGTATTGCCGAACGGCTGCATGACCTCGTTGACATCCAGCACACCGGTGGTGTTGCCGCCCGGAAGGTAGCGGTTGGTCCCGAAGCCCCAGGTGGTCTGCCAACGCGACCAGAGGCGGTCGATGTTGGCGTGGTGCAGGAAGAACACCGGGTCGTTGGGGGAGTCCTGCTGGGCCATGTGCCCGCCGATCCAGACATGCACCGAGTTGTGGATGTTGGGGGCGAGGAAACCTTCCATCCGGTTACGCATGCCGCTGCTGGTGCTGGAGCTCCACGGCGAGGCGTCGTAGGTCGAGTAACCCAGGACCTGGTTGACCTGGGTGGAGGTCGGCAGCGTGCCGCCCATCGCCCGCCGCAGCGAGGTCGAGGTGGTGCTGCTGACGTTGATCCGCCAGTTGGTGGCGCCGGCGAACGGGCCGGTGGTGACCGGGCCGTTGCCGTTCTGGCCGTTGCCGCCCATGAAGTCCGAGGTAAACGGCGCGCCGGTGGTGGTCCGGCTCACCGTCCAGTCCCAGTAGGGCAGGTCGACGGCCGGGTTGTGTGCCTTGAGCGCGTTCTCGAACTCGGTGAGGTACTGCCGGTGCCACGGCAGAAATGACGGCGACTGGTGGGCGTAGCGGATTCCGCTGACTGTTGAGAAGTACGTCATGTGGGTGCGGACGAACCAGTCGTAGTTACGTCCGGTCGTCTGCGCCTTGAGCGCCTTTACGGCGGCGACGAAGTTAGCTTTTTCCGTAGTCGTGAGGGCGGCTACGCTTTTTCGGTTACCCATTTCGTGTGCCTTTCGGACGAGATTGCAGGCGGGGGTTGGCGGCGGTCAGCGGCCGTGCTCGTGGTCTTCGCCAGCGAGGGGGGTGAGTTCCTCGTCGCCGAGCACATCGACGGCCTTCTGGGCCAGTTTCTTCAGACCCTGCCTGTTGTCCTTCTCGTCCAGCTGGAATGGCTCGTAGTGGGTGAGCGCGCTGATGACAGCGGTGATCGTGGCGGCGGAGTCCTCGGCCGCGGGCAGCTCAAGCTCCATGACGGCGAGCTTCTTGCCGTTGATCGTCACCTTGTGCTTCTTGTTCGCCTTGTCGTGCGTCCCCTTAATCTTCTTGCCTTTGTAGTCCAGTTCGAAGTCCCGGTCGTCCTTGGCTGTCGGCTTGTCGGAGGCGGCGAGGCCGGGGGCGGCGAGGTTCGCGACGCCGGCCGCGGTGGCCGTCGCCACGGCCGCGGCGGCGCTGTACCGGAGCAAGTCGCGACGATTCATGTCGGGCATGAGTGTCCTTACGTGAGGGGGGCGAGTGAGGGTTGTGAGGGCTCGCCTGGTGAATCTGTCGAGAGCATTCGCCGCACCGGTTTCTCCGGCGCGACCCGTCAACGCGTGCAGAAATTAGCAGCGCGGAATTTAGGCCGGCAACTGGTCGGTTGTCGGTTGAACTCGTCCGTTCGGCCACTGGCCCAGATGGGTGTGGGCGGACCACGAACAGCCGCGGGTCGCTCGCGTGCAGGTCGGCCCAATGATCGGTGACCCGGCCGCCCGCCGGTGGGGTCGGCAAAGACGCCGCCCGTCGCGTATGTGATCTACGGCACATTACGTGATTCGGCCGTCGGATTCGGGCTCCGGGAACGACGTCCACGTCAGACGCGGGGGCTGAGCGTCCCTCCTGGACGTCAGCGCCCGACGCGCCCGGGGCGCCGTGACGGCCGGGGGACAATCGTGGCGTGAGAATCCTGCTGCACTCGTCGAAGGCGATGCGCGCGCCGCGTCCGTCGGCCCGTCCGCTGACCCGGCCGGCCCTGCTCGACCGAGCCGCCGAGCTGATCGGCCACCTGCGCGCGATGTCGACAGCCGACATCGCGTCGGTGATGGGCGTCTCCCAGCCGCTGGCCGAACGCACCCATGACCTGCACCGCCAGTGGCGGCCCGACGGTGGCGGCGCGGCGGTCGACAGCTTCGTCGGCGACATCTACAGCGGGCTCCAAGTCACTGAGCTGTCCGACGCCGACCGGGAGCACGCTGCGGATCGACTACGTATCCTGTCCGGTTTGTACGGCATTCTTCGACCCGACGACGGCATCTGTCCGTACCGCCTGGAGATGGGGTACCGCATCGGGACAGGGAGCCTGTACGACTTCTGGGGTGACAGCATCGTCGGTCAGCTCCCGGCCGATGGGCCCATCGTCGATCTCACCGCCACCGAGTACGGCCAGACCGTCACCCGCTTCGTCAGCCCGTCACGACTCGTCGCGCCCCGGTTCCTCACCGTCAGCCCGCGGACGGGCAAACCGACATTCGTGACCGTCCACGCCAAGATCGCCCGGGGCGCGTTCGCGCGTTGGCTGATCACCTCCCGGGTCGACAGCACCGACGCGATGCACGGCTTCGCCGAGATCGGCTACTCCTTCGACCGGGCGCTCAGCACGCCAGCGGCGCCGGCGTTCGTGTGCCGGGAGTTCGGCGGCAGAGGGCTCAGCGTCCGCCTGAAGCATTAGCGAACCGGCTTCGACGCCGCCGGAACCTCCTTGATCCAGATTCCGCGACGCGCGGACGCAGGCTCGTCCTCCCAGATGTCGGCGCTCAGTTGGTCGGCGGCATAGATCAGCGCGTACCCGGCGCCTGCCCTGGTCGGCGGGAAGCACACCTTGCCGGTGACCCGGCCGCCATCGACAACGTTCCCCTCACCCAGGTCGGACTCCTCCTGCGGGCGCCACTGTGGGACCGCGCCGCTGTCGCCGCCCAGCCACTGGAAGCTCGACGCCTGGGCCCCGCCGGGGCTCTGTAGCCGCCAATCCGCTGGGCTGTACCGGATGTCGTCACCGGTCGCGTTCTGGTAACTGACGGTCGAGCAGACGCTGTCGCGAGCGTCGCGGCGCAGCTGGGTGGCGGTCAAGGTCAGACGATCCATGATCACCTGGCCTTGAACGTCCGCGCAGTAGTCGGTGTCCGGGACCGGCCCCAGGTAGCTCTGGCCGTCGCAGCTAGCCCGGGCCGCCGCGGCGGCCGCAGGGTCCACCTTGCCGTCCCACACGCCGTAGGTCTGCATGATGTGCGCGACACCGAGGTTCAACAGCACGCCGCTCAGCCCGGAGCAGGCGAGCAGCAGCAGGGCCGCCAGCGTGCCACCGGCCACCCAGGGCCAGACCCGGCCGGCGCGCGCCGGCCTGCCCGCCGGCGTCGGATGGTCGGGACCGGGGTGGCCCGTCGGCAGGTCGGCGGGCGGCGGGTCCGTCGAGGCAAGGCGGCCCGGTTCGTCGGCGGCGCCTGATGGCATGTCGGCCCTCCGCAGTCGTATCACCTGAGCGATTTGACGCTAATCGGGCGGGGCGGCGCGTGGGCGTGGAACATCCAGGTTCTGCGTCATCAGGCCGTTCGTTCGGCCGCCCGCAGGCGGGTCGGTGGCCCCGCCCCGGGGGGTGTCCGGGTGGCGTCGGCCCCCGGGCGGGATGACGACTACCCTGGCAGCCGGGGCACGCCCCATGTATCCGTCGCTGCCGAATGGACGTTGCCACCGTGTTCGACACCCTGAGTGACCGACTTTCCGGGATCTTCACCAAGCTTCGCGGCAAGGGCAAGCTCACCGACGCCGACATCGACGCCACCGCGCGGGAGATCCGGTTGGCGTTGCTGGAAGCTGACGTCGCCCTGCCGGTGGTGAAGGGCTTCATCGGTTCGCTGAAGGAGCGGGCCCGGGGCGCTGAGGTGTCGCAGGCGCTCAACCCGGCCCAGCAGGTCATCAAGATCGTGCACGAGGAGCTTGTCAAGATCCTCGGCGGCGAGGCCCGGCGGCTCCAGTTCGCCAAGCAGCCCCCGACGGTGATCATGCTCGCCGGTCTCCAGGGCGCGGGCAAGACGACGCTGGCCGGCAAGCTCGCCCGGCACCTCAAGGCCCACGGCCATCAGCCGTTGCTGGTCGCCTGTGACCTCCAGCGACCCAACGCCGTCAACCAGCTTCAGGTCCTCGGCGAGCGCGCCGGGGTCGAGGTGTACGCGCCCGCCGCCGGCAACGGCGTCGGCGACCCGGTGGAGGTCGCCCGCGGGGCCATCGCCCACGCGGTCCGCGCCGCCCGCGACATCGTCATCGTGGACACCGCCGGCCGGCTCGGCATCGACCTGGAGATGATGGCCCAGGCGGCCGCCATCCGGGACGCGGTGAACCCTGACGAGACCCTGTTCGTGGTCGACGCCATGGTCGGCCAGGACGCTGTCGCCACGGCGGAGGCGTTCCGCGACGGAGTGGGCATCAGCGGCGTCGTGCTGTCCAAGCTCGACGGCGACGCCCGTGGCGGCGCCGCGCTCTCGGTGCGGCACGTCACCGGCCAGCCGATCATGTTCGCCTCCACCGGCGAGAAGCTGGAGGACTTCGACGTCTTCCACCCCGAGCGGATGGCCAGTCGGATCCTGGGCATGGGCGACATGCTCACCCTCATCGAGCAGGCTGAGCAGGCCTTCGACTCCGATCAGAAGGAGAAGATGGCGGCGAAGCTGCTCGGGGGTGAGCAGTTCACCCTGGAGGACTTCCTCGACCAGCTCATCTCCGTGCGCAAGATGGGCCCGATCGCCAACGTCCTCGGCATGCTGCCCGGCATGGGCCAGATGAAGGACCAGCTGGCCGAGTTGGACGACAGCCACTTCGACCGGGTGACCGCGATCATCCGGTCGATGACGCCGACCGAACGCTCCAACCCGAAGATCATCAACGGGTCGCGGCGGGTCCGGATCGCCAATGGCTCCGGCGTCACCGTCATGGACGTCAACCAGCTGCTCAACCGCTTCACCCAGGCGCAGAAGATGATGAAGCAGATGGGCGGCATGATGGGCCTGCCCGGCGGCCGCCGCAAGGCGACCAAGTCGCCCAAGAACAAGCGCAAGGGCAAGGCCGGCAGCCGGCCCCGGGCCGGCGGCGGAATGCCCGGGTTTCCCGGCGCCGGGATGCCGCAGCTGCCGCCGGGCCTGGACCCGAACGCGCTCGGCGGCGCCGAAGGCGGCGGTTTCACCCTGCCGAAGCTCGACTTCGGCAAGCTCGGCAAGGGCGACAAGGACAAGTAGGTGGCCGACGCCGGCGGCGCGACCATGCGCCAGCGGATGCTGGCCGGCCTGCCCTACCTGGCCGACGACCCGGAGCTGGTCGAGGCCACCCTGCGCGCCGCCGACCTCGCCGACGCGTACAACGGCGTCGGCGCCCGCGATCCGCTCCAACGGCGTCAGCTGCTGACGCGTCTGCTCGGGGCGGTCGGCGACGGAACGGTGATCAGGCCGCCGTTACGGCTCGACTACGGGACCCAGCTCGCGTTAGGGGCCCGCTGTTTCGTCAACTTCGGTCTGGTCGCCCTGGACTGCGCCCCGATCACCATCGGCGACGACGTCCAGATCGGACCGAACGTCCAGTTGCTCACCGCCGAGCACCCGGTGGCGCCGGCCGCGCGCCGGGACCGCTGGGAGTCGGCGCGGCCGATCACCATCGGCGACAACGTCTGGCTGGGCGCCGGTGTGATCGTTCTGGCCGGGGTGAGCATCGGCCGGGACACTGTCGTCGGCGCCGGCGCCGTGGTGACCCGGGACCTGCCGGATTCGGTGGTGGCCGTCGGCAACCCGGCGCGGGTGATCCGCCGGGCGGACGAGCCCGGCCCGCACGACCCCGTTGCGGCCGGACCGCTTCAGTAGAAAGGCGACTGTCAGATGACGCTGCACGTACGCGGAGTGGTGCTGCCCGACGACGAGGTCCGGGATCTGTGGCTGACCGAGGACACCGTCAGCTTCGCGCCGCTGCCCGGCGCCCGCACCCTGTCCACCGAGGGGTTCATCCTCCCCGGCCTGGTCGACGCGCACTGCCACATCGGGATCGCCTACGGCGCCCGCCCGGTCGCCTCGGTCGACGAGGCCCGCCAGCTCGCCACGATCGACCGCGACGCCGGGGTGCTGGCGATCCGCGACGCCGGCTCGCCGCTGCCCTACCCGGAGCTGGACGACGAGCCCGGCATGCCCCGGCTGGCCCGCGCCGGCCGGCACGTCGCCCCGCCCCGGCGTTACCTGCGGGACATCGGCGTCGAGGTGGTCGCCGAGGACGTCGCCGACGAGGTGGTCAACCAGGCCCGCGCCGGCAACGGCTGGGTCAAGCTCGTCGGCGACTGGATCGACCGCGGGGTGGGAGACCTCGCGCCGGCGTGGGAGGCGGACACGCTGCGCGCCGCGGTCGCCGCCGCCCACGCGGTGGGGGCGCGGATCACGGCGCACACCTTCTCCGAGGAGGCCGTGGAGATTCTGGTCCGGGGCCGGATCGACTCCATCGAGCACGGGACCGGCCTGTCATTGGACCTGATCGACACGATGGCCCGCAACGGAACCGCGCTCGTCCCAACGATGATCAATATCGCGACCTTCGACGAGATCGCCGACCATGCCGCCCCGAAGTTCCCGGGCTACGCGGCGCACATGCGTGCCCTGAAGGCGCGGTTCCCGCAGGTCGTCGGGGCGGCGCACGAAGCCGGCGTCCCCGTGTTCGTCGGCACTGACGCTGGCGGCGGCATCCGGCACGGGCTGGCCGCCGAGGAGATGCTGCTGCTGCACGAGCAGGCGGGGATGCCCGTCGAGGCGGTGCTGCGGGCGGCCTCGTGGGGCGCGCGTGAGTGGCTGGGCTTCCCTGGGCTCGTCCACGGTGGTTGGCCCGACCTGGTCGTCTACGATGCCGACCCGCGCGTGGACCTGCGCGTCGTCCGCGCCCCGCGACACATCGTCCTCCGCGGCCGCGTCATCGACCCGGCCCGCCCATAGGGCCTACCAACGTCGTAGTGGTGGTCGCGCCGACGTCGACCACCACTAGGATGCGGCGCATGGCTCGTGTGCTCACTCCCCGCGCGGAGGACTTCCCCCGTTGGTACCAGGACGTCATCGCGAAGGCCCAGCTGGCCGACAACGGCCCGGTGCGCGGCACCATGGTTATCCGACCGACCGGGTACGCCCTGTGGGAGCGGATGCAGGCTGAGCTGGATGCCCGGATCAAGGACGCGGGCGCGCAGAACGCGTATTTCCCGCTGTTCATCCCCGAGAGCTACCTCAGACGTGAGGCCGAGCACGTCGAGGGCTTCTCGCCCGAGCTGGCGGTGGTCACCCATGGCGGCGGCAAGCAGCTCGCGGAGCCGGTCGTGGTCCGGCCGACGTCCGAGACGGTCATCGGCGAGTTCATGGCCAAATGGGTTGACTCCTACCGGGACCTCCCGCTCCTGCTCAACCAGTGGGCCAATGTGGTCCGCTGGGAGCTGCGCCCGCGGGTGTTCCTGCGCACCAGCGAGTTCCTGTGGCAGGAGGGGCACACCGCCCACGCCGACTTCGCCGACGCGCAGGCGTACGCCCGCCGCATCCTGCACGAGGTCTACCAGGATTTCATGGTCAACGTGCTGGCCATTCCGGTCGTCGTCGGCCGTAAGACCGCCCGGGAACGCTTCGCCGGCGCCACCAGCACCTACACCCTCGAAGGCATGATGGGCGACGGAAAGGCGCTGCAACTGGGCACCAGCCATGAGCTGGGTCAGAACTTCGCCAAAGCGTTCGACATCACCTACTCGGACGCCGAGCGCGGCGTCCGGCACGCCTGGACGACCTCGTGGGGAGTGTCTACCCGGATGGTCGGCGGCCTGATCATGGCCCACGGCGACGACTCCGGCCTCCGGGTTCCGCCGCGGCTGGCCCCCATCCAGGCGTACGTCATGGTCGTCAAGGACGGGGAGGGTGTCGGCGACGCAGCGGCGAAGCTCGTCGCCGAGCTGCGCGCCGCGGGCGTCCGCGCCGCGCTCGACGACCGGGTCGACACGGCCTTCGGCCGTCGCGCGGTCGACGCCGAGCTCAAGGGCTACCCGATCCGGGTCGAGGTCGGACCGCGTGACCTGGCCGCCGGCAACGCAGTCGTGGTGCGTCGGGTCGACGGCTCGAAGACTCCGACCGCCGTCGCCGAGGTGGCCGCCGCGGTGCTCGCCGCCCTGGACGCCGACCAGCGGAGCCTGCACGACGAGGCGCTGGCCTTCCGCGAAAAGCACACCTTCGAGGTCGGCACGCTGGGCGAGGCGTTGGAGGCAGCCGCGACCGGCTGGGCGCGCGTTCCGTGGTCGGCCGTCGGCGTGGTCGGCGAGGCGGAGGCCAACAAGCAGGGCGTCACCGTGCGATGCCTGGTCCGGCCAGATGGCGGAGTGCCCGACAGCGACGACGAGGACGGGCTGGTCGCGATCCTGGCCCGGGCTTACTGACGATGCGGTTCGCTCCGGGGCGGCTGATCGTGCACCGCAACGTGCGGCACGGTCAGATCGGCTGGGTGCGGCCGGCCCGGGTCGTCTCCGACGACGAGCGGGGTCTGCTGGTGTGGCTCGCTCCCGGCTCCGCCGTCGGCGGCTCGGTGGCCGCCGACGGCCGAGGGATCCGGGCGATGCCGTTCGCCGAGTGGGTGACCCTCGAACACCGGGTCAGGGTAGGCGCCTGGCAGGGCCACGGCCTGCTCAAACTCGTCCGGCCCGGCGCCGCCCACTCGGTGTGGTGGTTCCGTGGGGCCGACGGATCGCACAAGGCCTGGTACGTCAACCTGGAGGCGCCCGCCGTCCGCTGGGACGACGGCCACCTAGCCGGCGTCGACATCACCGACCAGGACCTCGACATCTGGGTCGAGCCGGACCGGACCTGGCGGTGGAAGGACGAGGACGAGTTCGCCGAACGGCTGGCGCTCGCCGATCACTACTGGGTGCCCGAGCCGGACCAGGTCTGGGCCGAGGGCCGCCGGGTGGTGGCGGTGATCGAGGCGGGCGCGTTCCCGTTCGACGGGAGCTGGTGTGACTTCGTCCCGGACCCGTCCTGGCCGACTCCGACGGTCCTGCCCGACGGCTGGGACCGCCCAGCCGTCCGGTGAGGCATTGCCGGCGCCCCCGCCTGACACGGCGTGACCGGTCTGGCAGAATGACGCGTTGGCATCCGACGCGCGTTCGAGCCCTCTAACCCGGGCGCATGTCAGTCCCAGAGCTTTCGGCCGACGTCAACCCCACGACGGCGGTCCGGGCTCGGTTTCCACATCATCTCAGGAGCGAGCACACGTGGCCGTCAAGATCCGGCTTACGCGGATGGGCAAGATCCGCAACCCGCAGTACCGCATCGTCATCGCCGACTCGCGCACCAAGCGCGACGGCCGTGCGATCGAGTACGTCGGCATTTACCAGCCCAAGCACGACCCGTCGCTGATCGAGGTCAACTCGGAGCGGGTGCAGCACTGGCTGTCGGTCGGCGCGCAGCCGTCGCAGGCTGTCCAGCGCATCCTGGAGAAGACCGGCGACTGGCAGATGTTCAAGGGCCTGCCGGCGCCGCCCCCGCTGTTGGTGGCCGAGCCCAAGGCCGACCGCAAGGCCACCTACGAGGCCGAGGCCAGGGCCGCCGCCGGGCTGGCCGAGGCCGCCCCGAAGGCCGAGCCGAAGGCGAAGAAGGCCGCCAAGAAGACCGAGCCTAAGGCTGACGCTAAGTCCGAGGCCAAGGCTGACGCTAAGACTGAGCCCAAGACCGAGCCCAAGACCGAGCCCAAGACCGAGCCCAAGGCTGAGGCCAAGGCTGACGAGGCCGCGGCCAAGCCGGAGGCCACCGAGGCCGTGGCTGCCGACACCCCGGCCGCTGAGTCGGCCGAGGCGAGCGGCGAGCAGGCCTGACATGGCGCTGCGGCCCGCGTTGGAGCACCTGGTCAAGGGCATCGTCGAGAACCCTGATGATGTCCGCGTCCGGCTGGTCGACTCCCGCCGGGGCAAGCGCCTGGAGGTTCGCGTCCACCCCGAGGATCTGGGCACGGTGATCGGTCGTGGCGGCCGCACCGCCAAGGCCCTGCGCCAGGTGGTGGGCTCGATCGGCGGGCGCGGCGTACGCGTCGACATTGTCGACGCGTACTGACGCGTATGCATCTGGTCGTTGGGCGGATCATCCGTCCGCACGGAATCCGCGGTGAGGTCATCGTGGATGTGCGGACGGATGATCCGCGCGACCGGTTCCAGCCCGGTGTCCGGCTTCTCGCGGGCACCGCACGGGGTCCAGGTTTCGCTCCGGTCGACGGCGCGTCGGACGGCAGGTGGGTCGTCCCGGACGAGTTGGAGATCGAGTCTCTGCGTGAGCACCAGGGCCGGCTCATCGTCGTGTTCGCGGGCGTCATCGACCGCAACCAGGCCGATGATCTGCGAGGCGTCCTGCTCTGGTTCGACGCTACCGGTGTGCCCGCCCCGGCGGACCCGGACGAGTTCCACGACCACCAGCTCATCGGCCTGCGTGCGGTGACACCCTCCGGTGACGAGTTGGGCACGGTCACCCGGATCGAACACGCTCCCGCCTCGGACCTGCTGGTGCTGCGTCGCTCCGACGGCCAACAGGCGTTGGTCCCGTTCGTCAAGGCGATCGTGCCCGAGGTCGATGTCCCCGGCGGCCGGGTTCTGGTGACCCCGCCGGACGGTCTGTTCGACCTGTGACCGCGGAAGCGGTTCCCAACCACGGCCGGTGACGTCGTGAAGCGGTAAGGCGTGAAATGAAGATCGATATCGTCAGCATCTTCCCGGACTACTTCGCTCCGTTGGAGCTGTCTCTCATCGGACGATCCCACGCCGCCGGCCTGATCGACGTCCGGTTGCATGACCTGCGGGACTGGACGCACGACCTCCACCGGACCGTCGACGACACCCCGTACGGCGGTGGGCCCGGCATGGTCATGCGACCCGAGCCGTGGGGCGAGGCGCTGGATCATCTTCTTGCCGGCATGGACGATTCCACCGTGCCGGGGGCACCGGCGTCACCCCGGCTCATCGTGCCGTCTCCGGCGGGTGTGCCGTTCTCGCAGTCGCTGGCGGCCGAGCTGGCCGCCGAGTCGCGGCTGCTGTTCGCCTGCGGCCGGTACGAAGGCATCGACCAGCGGGTTCTTGAGCACTACGCGGCCCGGACCCGGGTCACCGAGGTCTCGCTCGGCGACTACGTGCTCTTCGGCGGCGAGGTCGCCGTCCTGGTCATGCTTGAGGCGGTCATCCGACTCGTGCCGGGAGTCCTCGGTAACGCCGACTCGCTGGCGGAGGAGTCGCACGCCGACGGGCTGCTCGAGGCCCCGATGTATACCAAGCCGGCCCGGTGGCGGGAGCTGGCGACGCCCGATGTCCTACGCTCGGGGGATCACGGTAGGATCGCGCAGTGGCGCCGGGAACAGTCGCTGCTGCGTACCGCGCAGCGTCGACCGGATCTCCTCGCTCGCCAGGGCCCGTCCACGCTGACCAAGCAGGACATCGCCTTCCTGGCTGAGGCCGGATTTCAGGTACCGGCCCCCGATGTGGCAGAGTAGGGGGGTTGCCGAAAGGTGATGAACCCCAACAACGTTTACGCACGCCGGAGTCCGGTGTGCCTTGAGCCGACGAGGTATCAGCAGCGATGAACACGCTGGACGCTCTGGACGCGCAGTCCCAGCGGACCGACATCCCGGACTTCCGCGCCGGTGACACGCTCAAGGTGCACGCCCGGGTTGTTGAAGGCAACCGGTCCCGTGTGCAGGTGTTCCAGGGTGTGGTCATCCGCCGTCAGGGCTCGGGTCTGCGTGAGACCTTCACCATCCGTAAGGTCAGCTTCGGCGTCGGTGTCGAGCGAACCTACCCGGTCAACAGCCCGTCGATCGACCGCCTTGAAGTCGTCACCCGAGGTGACGTGCGCCGGGCCAAGCTCTACTACCTGCGCAACCTCCGCGGCAAGGCAGCCAAGATCAAGGAGCTTCGCGAGAGGGTCAGCTGACCTTTACTGGCCGTTCTCACATCGGCTGTAGCCAATCGGGTTGGGCGAAACAGTGGTGTGACGCTTACGCTTGACCTCGATGTATGGCTCGCGCTTCGACCGTGGCGATGACCGCGGCGAATTCCAGAACTACCGTCCGGCGGAATCCCCAGGGGGTGAGCCGGACGGTAGCGCTGTTTCCTGGGATTGGCGTGACGACGACATCGCCCAGCTCGGCCAGTGGCTTGAACCGGCTCCCGGCGCTGGCGCCGACTGGTCCTCGCGGTCCGACCGTGCGCACGAGCGCGGCCGGTGGGTCCCCACTCGACGTCCTGACGATCGCGGTCAGGCGAGCCGGTACGGACACGATGTCCCGTACGCCGATCATGGGCCCAGTCCGGATGAGCCCGCTTCGGGTCGGTATGTCACCGCGAGTTCGTCGTATCCGCGGGATGATCCGTACAGGTATCCGCAGCCTGCCCCGTTCGACTCCCGGCTGACGGACGGCGGCGCCGCCAGCCCCGGCGGCTCTGGTCGTCGGTTCCGTGCTCACACCGAGGATTCGTCCCCTTCGGATCCGCCCAGGCGCGCCGAGGCGGCGTCGGGTCAGGAGGGGCCGGGGTTCGACGACGCGCCATCGCGGTCGGCGCGCCGGGCGCTCCGGAGCGATGACAGCCGACGGTCCGGTCCGCCTGCGGGGGAACGGGAGCGTCCGGGGTCCCGTCCTACGCTGGACGCTGGGCGCGACGCGCCGACAGCCCGGTCAGCACGCCCCCAGGGCGGTGCCGGACGCGACTACCGACGCCGCGCCGGCGGGCCCGAGCACGGCCGGTCGTCGCCCGAGGCTGGTCGGGATCAGGGCCCGCGTTACGGCGCCGGTTCCGAGACAGCCTCCGCGCGGCGCCGCTCGACGGCCACCGGGCAGCTGCGGGTGCCGGCCCGCGCACGGGTCTCAATGCCAGGTCAGAGCCCGACCGCAGGCCGGTCCTCGGAGTCGATCGGTCACCGAGCCGGCGAGCCGGGGCGTCGTCAGGTCGCTGCCACGCCAGCGACCAAGCGCAAGGAGATGCCGCTGTGGCAGGAGATGCCATTGCTGCTGACCATCGCGTTCTGCCTCGCCGTGCTCATCCGCACGTTTCTGGTGCAGGCATTCTTCATCCCGTCCGCGTCGATGGAGAACACGCTGCTCATCGGGGACCGAGTGCTGGTCAACAAGTTCATCTACGACATGCGTGGGCCACAACGCGGTGAGATCGTGGTCTTCGCCGGGCCGGAGAACTGGCTCTCGGAGACGCCACCTGCCCCGGCGAATCAGGGTTTCGCGTCCAAAGCCAGCGGGACGCTCGGCGACCTAGTCGGCCTGACCCGGCCCGGCGACAAGGACTTCATCAAGCGGATCATCGGCATGCCGGGGGATCGGGTCTCGTGCTGCGACGCCCAGGGTCGGGTGCAGATCAACGGCGTCCCGATCGAGGAGCCGTACATCTTTGAGAACTCGCCGTTGGAGGCGAGCGCGGAAGGTCAGTGCCGCGGCCGGCGGTTCGACGAAGTGGTCGTCGGCGAGGGGCAGATGCTCGTCATGGGTGACCATCGGCTGGTGTCGCTGGACGGCCGTTGTCAGGGTCTGGTTCCCATTAACAAGATCATCGGCAGGGCTATCGTCGTCGCCTGGCCGACCACGAGCTGGCGGGATCTGGAGCCCCCGTCCACGTTCGACGCGGTGCCAGCCGGCGCGCCGCCGGGTCCAACAAGAGCCCAGCCGGCCAGGAAAGCCCAGATACCGGATTAGAAGGTGTTTTCGGGGGGCGGCTTCCTCTTCTGTCAGCTTCTACCGATCCAGCGCGTTCTCGCAGGAACTTCTCAGCGGATCGTCGTACTCTTTCCCGGTGATTGACGAGCAGACCGACAAGCGTCGTACCTCCTTCTGGCGCGAGATGCCGATCCTGTTGGCGGTGGCGATCGTGGTCGCCCTGCTGGTGCGCGCGTTCGTGCTCCAGACCTTCTACATCCCGTCGCCGTCGATGGAGCACACTCTGAACCTCAACGACCGGGTGCTGGTCAACAAGCTCGTCTACAAGTTCCGCGGCCCGGACCGTGGCGAGATCGTCGTCTTCAAGGCGCCCTCTGACTGGCGCAGCGGCGCGGAGAGCGACGACTTCATCAAACGGGTCATCGGCCTGCCTGGTGACAAGGTCCAGTGCTGCGACGCCCGTCAACGTCTCATGATCAACGGGGTTTCGCTGGACGAGCCCTACATCTTCAACGAGAACGGCGTCAGCGACCCCGCTGCCGACAAAGAGTTCGAGATCGTGGTCCCGCCGGACCGCCTCTGGGTCATGGGCGACCACCGCTCCGAGTCCGGGGACTCGCTGGAGCATTGGAAGACCAGCTCCGATCTCCAGGTGGCGACCGTGCCCGTTGACTCAGTGGTCGGCCGCGCCTTCGTCCTGTTCTGGCCGTTCGACCGGGCCACCTGGCTCACCCCGCCGTCGGGCTACGACGTCATTCCCGACCCGAGGCAGCCGTAGCGCCGTTGGCCACGGCCACGCCTCGGTATCCGGCCGCCGGTCGCCCGGTCTACGCTGACACCGATGGGACCCATCGACCGCCGCGCCGCACGCGCAGCGCTCATCGACCCCGCCGGCCGGGTCCTCATGATCCGGGCCTGCTACCCGAACCGGCCGCTGGACCGCTACTGGTTGCTTCCCGGCGGTGGCGTCGATGCCGGGGAGACCCCCGCACAGGCCCTGGTCCGTGAGCTGGCCGAGGAGACGGGCCTCATCGTCGATATCTGCCAGGTCGGCACGCCGACCTGGCAGGACGTCGTCGAGTTCGACTGGGACGGCCGCGTGGTACGCCAGCGTCAGGACTACTTCGTCGTCCCAGTGGACGCGTTTATGGCGTATCCGCACGCCCACACCGAGGTTGAGCGGCGTACGATCAGCGACTTCCGCTGGTGGACGGCGACTGACCTGGCAGTGGCGGCCGAACCTGTCTACCCGGCCGACCTCAGAGCCCGACTGGAGGAGGCGCTCAGATGCTGACGCCCCCACGGACCCTGCTGCGCCGCGACGGCGGGCTCTACAGCCTCGAACGTGCGCTGCGGCGTCGGGGCTTTGACGTCGTCGCCGGCGCCGATGAGGCTGGCCGGGGCGCCTGCGCGGGTCCGTTGGTCGCCGCGGCCGCCGTCCTCGCCCCGGGTCCGGCCGGCGAGATCGAGGGCCTCAACGACTCGAAGCTACTCACCCCAGCCGCCCGCGAACGGGTGTACCAGGCGGTCATTCGGCAGGCGTTGGCGTATGCCGTCGTGGTCATCCCACCCGCCGAGGTGGACGCGCGCGGGCTGCATGTGTGCAACCTCGCGGCGATGCGCAGGGCCCTCGCCGGCCTGCGCCCCGCCCCCGACTACGTCCTGACCGACGGTTTCGGCGTCGACGGCCTCGGCGTGCCCGGCCTGGCGGTGTGGAAGGGCGATCAGGTGGCCGCCTGCGTGGCCGCGGCGAGCGTCATCGCCAAAGTCAGCCGGGACCGGATCATGGTTGAGCTGGACACGGAGCATCCCGGCTACGGCTTCGCCGACCACAAGGGTTACGTCACCGCCGAGCACGCCGCCGCCATGGCTGCGCGCGGCCCCTGCCCGCAGCATCGTTACTCGTATGTCAACGTCGCCGCGGCCGCCGCGACCTGGGCCGAGCGGCTGACTCCGGGCGGTGGTCCCGCGACCGGGGAGGGTACGGTCGGCGTGGCGTTGCAGGCGCACGGGCTGTCGCCGTCGTCGGTGGGGGAAGATGTGGCCATGGAGGGCGGAGGACGATGAGCGCCGAGGATCTCGAAAAGTATGAGACCGAGATGGAGCTGCAGCTCTATCGGGAGTATCGCGACATCGTCCGGCAGTTCTCGTACGTCGTGGAGACCGAGCGGCGGTTCTACCTGGCGAACCAGGTCGACCTGCATGTGCGCAACGCCGATGGCGAGGTCTACTTCGAGGTTGAGATGCATGACGCCTGGGTCTGGGACATGTACCGCCCCGCCCGTTTCGTCAAGAACGTACGCGTGATCACGTTCAAGGACGTGAATGTCGAAGAGCTGGAGAAGCCGGACATCTCGCTGTCGGCTGAGTCCGGGTTCGGCTCCTGACGACCGCTCCGGGTTATCCACAGCAGGTCCTGTTGTCCACAGCCGAGTGATGCGGCAAGCGCATGCGACGCCGTGACGCGTCACGATGCGCAAATGACCGTTTTCGATAGCTCCCCCGAGATTCCCGACCCGGCCCCTGTCGGGCCGATCCGCTACAACGGCGCCGCTGAGGCGGATCATGCCTCCAGTGGGGCAGACGCGGCGACGCGGACTGGCGGCAAGCCGGCGAGCGACCGCTGGATGTCGCCGCTCCGCGCCGCCCCGGCGCCCCACGGGATGGTCCGCTGGTTGACCGTCCTGGCATTCGCGCCAGCGCTCGCGGGCTCGCATGCTGCCGCCTCTGGCCTGCCGCCCACCCGTCACTCGCAGGCCGTTCCCGGCCCGACTGTCGAGGCCCGGCTGCCCACGCCGGCGACGTGGCCCGCGCGAGGACCGGTCGTCCGCGCTTTCCAGCCCCCACCACAGCCGTGGTTGCCTGGACACCGTGGCGTTGATCTCGCTGTCCAGCCGGGGGCCAGTGTCGTAGCGGCGGCTGCGGGGCGCGTGGTGTTCGCCGGCAGACTCGCCGACCGCGGCGTGATCAGCATCGAGCACTCCGGTGGCTTCCGCACCACTTACGAGCCGGTCGTCGCGTCGGTCCGTCGTGGCCAGCAGGTCCGGATCGGTGAGCGGGTCGGGGTCGTGGGAGACAATCACCCGGGCTGCGTCGCGAGCGCCTGCCTGCACTGGGGCGCCATCCACCATGGCGACTACCTCGATCCGCTGCTGCTCGTCGGCGCCGTCAGGGTGCGGCTCCTGCCGGTGATCGCCGCGCCGCCGCTTCGGTGAGCTTCCCCTCACCGGGAGATGCCGTCGCGGCCGACGACGACCCGGTAGCCGCCCTCGTGAGCGGTCACCAGGTTGAGTTCGACCAGCGCAGGCAGCGCTCGCAGCACCTGCCGTAACGGCACCCCGGCGCTCGCGCTCATCTCCTCGGGACGGACGACGTGGCCGGCAGGGACCGCGTCAAGAACGGTCGCGGTCACCACGTCCAGCCGGTCGCGCGGGTGGTCCGGCACGTTCGGCAGCGGCGCCAGGTCCACGCCGATCTGGCCAACCTCCTCCAGCACGTCGGCCAGATCGGTGACTAGCCGGACCTGCGGGTCGGCCCGCGCTGCCATGTGGCACCCACGCGAGGTCGCTGCGGTGACCGGACCGGGGACCACCATCGACGGCCGCCCCAGAGCCGAGGCCCTTCGTAGGGTGGCCAGGGCCCCGCTGCGCGCGGTGGCCTCCACCACCACCGTCCCACGGGTGAGCGCGGCGATCACTCGATTGCGGGTCAGGAAGCGGTGCCGGTAGGGAGCAGATCCGGGCGGCCATTCGCTGATCAGCGAACCGGTCTCGACGATATGTTCGAACAACGCCGCGTGTCCCGCCGGATAGGCCCGATCAACACCACAGGCCAGGACGGCGACGGTGGGGCCGCCGCCGGTGAGGCTTCCACGGTGTGCCGCCGCGTCGATGCCGTACGCGCCGCCGGAGACCACCGTCCACCCGCGCTCGGCCAGGCCATGTCCCAGACCTGACGCGATGTGCTCGCCGTACGGTGACGACGCCCGCGCCCCCACAACGGCGACAGCCGGAGCCTGGAGGTCAAGCCGGGCGCCCCGCAGCCACAGCAGCAGTGGTGGGCGGGTCATCCGGTCGTCTGGGCCGAGGTCGTCCAGCCGGGCCAGGTCTTCGAGCTGCCACGGCCATTCGTTGCCGTCGGGGGTGAGGACCCGGGCGCCGAGTCGTTCGCCGCTCTTCAACGCCAGCTCCGCAGCCCGCCGTGGATCGCCAGCGGCAAGGCGGGCCGCGACCGACTCCCGGAGGCGGCCGTCGGGTACCTCGCCGGCCATGAGCTGCTCCAACGCCTGCTCCGGGCCGTGCTCGGCGACCAGCTGGTGAATGTGCCGGTGCCCCGGCTCCGCCAGCCAGGTCAGGGCGATCCTGGCAAGGATCATCGGGTCGGTCACGGTTGGCCAGCCCGCATGCCGAGCGCTTCGTCGATGTCAGCGGCGGTAGGTTGATCCCGGCCGTCGAGGTCAGCGACGGTCCAGGCGACTTTCAACGTCCGGTCGAAGCCGCGGGCTGACAGGGCGCCGCGGTCGAGCCACTGCCTCAGCCTTCTGGTGTGCGAGACGCCTGGTTGGAAGGCGGACGATCGGAGGACGTTGCCAGGGGCTTCACCGTTGACGCGTCGGCCGAAGGGCGCCCACCGGGCCGCCGCCGCCTGCCTGGCATTGGCCACCCGAGCCGCTACCGCCGCCGACGATTCGCCGCCGGCGCCGAGTAGATCGGCGGTGCGCAGCGGCATGAGCTCCACCCGGAGGTCGATGCGGTCCATCAGAGGCCCGGAGAGCCGTCCGAGATACCGGCGTCGAACCTGGGCCGGGCATTCGCAGTAGGCGTCGCCGCCTGGTTTGGCGCACGGGCACGGGTTGGCGGCGAGCACGAGCTGAAAGCGCGCCGGGAACTCGGCTGCGCCGTTCGAGCGTCGGAGCACGATCCGTCCGGTCTCCAAGGGCTGCCGCAGCGACTCCAGCGCGTGCGGCGCGAACTCCGGGGCCTCGTCGAGGAACAGCACTCCCCGATGGGCGAGCGAGATCGCGCCTGGGCGGGCGAGGCCCGGGCCGCCACCGACCAGGGCCGGCGCCGACGCGCTGTGGTGCGGCGTCTGGAACGGCGGCTGCCTGATAAGGCGCCCACCCTGGAGATGTCCGGCGATCGAGTGCAGGGCTGTCACCTCAAGGGCGCCGTCATCGTCGAGTTCGGGCAGCACTGATGGCAGTCGTTCGGCAAGCATGGTCTTGCCCGCTCCCGGTGGCCCGATCAGCGCCAGGTGATGGCCGCCGGCGGCCGCGATCTCGATCCCGCGCCGGCCGAGCTGCTGGCCCGCGACGTCCGCGAGGTCGGGCCGGGCGGCGGGCTCGGCGGCCGCTTCCTCGGTCGCCCCGGGCAGCGACGTCTCGCCACGTAGGTGCGCGACCACCTCAGCGAGGCTGGCCGCCCGCCGCACCGACAGTCCTGGCACCACCGCGGCCTCGGCCGCGTTGCCGTCCGGAACGATGGCGGTTCGGACGCCGGAACGGCGCAGCGCCAGGGCCATCGGCAGCACGCCGCGGATCGGCCGCACAGCGCCGTCGAGACCCAGCTCGCCGATCAGCCCAATGGCGCCGAGCGCCGCTGGCGGTATCTCGGCGGCGCAGCCGAGCACGGCGGCTGCCATCGCCAGGTCGAAGGCGGTGCCGTGCTTGGGCAGCGCCGCCGGCAGCAGGTTGACGGTGAGTCGACGGTCGGGCCACCTCAGACCGGAGTTCGTCACCGCGGCTCTCACCCGGTCTCTGGCCTCGTTGAGCGCGGTGTCCGGCAACCCAGAGATGACCATGGCTGGCAGCCCGTTGGCCAGGTCGGCCTCGATCTCTACGAGCCGCCCGCTGACGCCGGTGACTCCGGCGGCCATCGCCCGCGCATACGCCATCAGCCGACTCCGCGGACGTGGTTGAACGTCGCTGGCGCGCCGCATCGGACGAGCACCCCGATGACGTCGATGCGGATCGCCGCGGCGCTGAGCCCGGCGCTGGCCAGCCATTGCCCGGCGAGCCTCCGGAGCCGGGCGACCTTGGGCGGCGCCACCGCCGCCAGCGGTCCGCCGTAGCCCTCGCCGCGCCGGGTCTTGACCTCGACGAAGACGATCGCGTCGCCATCGCGGGCGATGATGTCGATCTCTCCTGCGCGGCGTCGCCAGTTCCGGTCGATGATCGCCATTCCTGCGGCGGTCAGGAAGTCCACGGCCAGCTGTTCGCCGTGCCGGCCGAGCGCCTGTGTCGTCTGCGTCATGGATCCCGAGGCTGGCGCTCGCCAGCAGCGCATGGCAACCGGCTCGCCGCCCGCCTGTGGACAACGGGACCACCTGTGGATAACTCCCGCGTGCGCGGGCCCGCGTGGCCGGTTCGGGGCCGCTACCCGCGCGGAGAAACGGGAGCCGGAGGCGTACACTGGCCAACTGGCGATCGCCTTCTGACGCCCGGACACCCGTCCGGGATCAAACGGCGTCGTACATCTCGCGCGTTCTCCGACCGTCTCCGGGCTCCGGCCCGCGGACGTGACGGCGACGGCCTCCCTGGTCCACCACGTGGTCCTTCCAGGTCGGCGACCGGACGCCAGGGCGGGGCCGCCCGGCCCCGCGACAACCAGGGACAACTGAGGAGCAACCGACATGGCCGTCGTGACCATGCGTCAGCTGCTGGAAAGCGGTGTTCACTTCGGGCACCAGACCAGGCGCTGGAACCCGAAGATGAAGCGCTTCATCTTCACCGAGCGTAACGGCATTTACATCATCGACCTGCGCCAGACGCTCGACTACATCGAGAAGGCGTACGCGTTCATCCACAACACGGTGGCCGAGGGCGGAACCATCCTTTTCGTGGGCACCAAGAAGCAGGCCCAGGAAGCGATCGCCGAGCAGGCCTCGCGCGTCGGCATGCCCTACGTCAACCACCGTTGGCTGGGCGGCATGCTCACCAACTTCCAGACCGTGTACAAGCGGCTCCAGCGAATGAAGGAGCTTGAGGCCCTCGGCGACCTGAGCGGCACCACCGCCGGGTACACGAAGAAGGAGACCCTCCAGCTGTCCCGCGAGAAGATCAAGCTCTCCCGTACCCTGGGCGGTCTGCGCGACATGCAGCGCGTTCCCTCAGCGGTGTGGATTGTCGACACCAAGAAGGAACACATCGCCGTCGACGAGGCGCGGAAGCTGAACATCCCGGTCATCGCGGTGCTCGACACCAACTGCGACCCGGACGAGGTGGACTTCCCGATCCCCGGCAACGACGACGCGATCCGCTCCGCGGAGCTGCTGACCAAGGTCGTCGCCACCGCGGTCGCCGACGGTCTCATCGCGCGCTCTGGCAAGGCGGGCCGTGGCTCCGACGAGAAGCCGGCTGCCGGCGCCGTCGCCGCCGACGAGCCGCTGCCGGAGTGGGAGCGGGAACTGCTGGAGGGGGCGGACAAGAAGGTTGACGAGCCGACGGCTGCCGCTGAGCCCGCCGCCGCTGAGCCCGCTGCCGCCACTGAGGCTGCTGCCGAGCCGGCCGCTGTCGCCGAGCCGGCCGCCGAGCCGGCGACTGCCGCAGCCGAGTGATCTTCCCCGGCGAGGTCGGCCCACGGGCCGACCTCGCCGGCCCCTGTCGTCTATCTGTTGTCTCTGACCTGAGAGAGAGCTATGGCAAACTTCACCGCTGCGGACGTCAAGAAGCTCCGCGACCTCACCGGCGCCGGAATGATGGACTGCAAGAAGGCGCTCGACGAGGCTGAGGGCGACATCGACAAGGCTGTCGAGATCCTACGGATCAAGGGCGCGAAGGACGTCGGCAAGCGCGCCAGCCGCAACGCCGCCAACGGTCTGATCGCCCACTCCGGCACCGCGCTGCTGGAGCTCAACTGCGAGACCGACTTCGTCGCCAAGAACGAGGACTTCGTCGCGCTTGCGCAGAAGATCGTCGAGCATGGCGAGCAGAGCGGGGCAGCCGACGTCGAGGCGCTGCTCGCCTCGACGCTCGGCGGCGGTGCGACCGTCGCCGACGCGGTCCAGGAGATGTCCGCCAAGATCGGTGAGAAGTTGGTCCTCAACCGCTTCGCGTCGCTGGACGGCTCTGTCGCTGTCTACCTGCACCGCAAGAGCCAGGACCTGCCGCCTTCGGTGGGCGTGCTCGTTGAGTACTCGGGCAAGTCGGACGAGGCGGCTGACGCCGACGCGCGCGCCGTGGCGATGCAGATCGCCGCGATGCGTCCTCGGTATGTCCGCCGTGAGGATGTTCCGGCCGAGGTCGTGGAGTCGGAGCGCCGGATCGCCGAGCAGACCGCCCGCGAGGAGGGCAAGCCCGAGGCCGCCCTTTCGAAGATCGTCGACGGCCGCGTCAACTCGTTCTACAAGGACTTCGTCCTGCTGGAGCAGGCGTCGGTGGCCGACAGCAAGAAGTCGGTCAAGCAGGTGCTGGTCGAGGCCGGCATCGAGGTGACCCGCTTCCTGCGGTTCGAGGTCGGTCAGGCCTGATCCCGTCGTGATCACTCGATCGTGAGACAAGGAGGCCGTCGGTGGAGCAGTCAGGCGCCGCGGCCTCCTTGTCGCATAAGGTCCACACCGGCTGCGCGGTGGCCAGTCGAACCGCCCGCCGCGCAGCCGGGGTCCACGGAGCGGGAACGCAGGAAAGGCAGGGCCGATGACGGTGACCACGCACGGGACGACGTGGCTGGCGCGGCAGGTCGGCCAGCGGGGCCCGGCCCGTCGGGTGGTGCTCAAGCTTTCCGGCGAGGTGTTCGGCGGCGGCGGGGTGGGCGTCGACCCCGATGTGGCTCAGACGATCGCCCGGCAGATCGCCGTGGTCGCGCGCGCCGGCATCCAGGTGTCAGCGGTCATCGGCGGCGGTAACTTCTTTCGCGGCGTCGAGCTCCAGAAGCGTGGGATGGACCGTGCCCGCGCTGACTACATGGGAATGCTGGGCACGGTCATGAACTGCCTGGCGCTTCAGGACTTCCTGGAGAAGGAGGGCGTGGAGACGCGGGTGCAGACCGCGATCCACATGGCGCAGGTCGCCGAGCCGTACATTCCGCTGCGCGCGATCCGGCACCTGGAGAAGGGTCGCGTCGTTATCTTCGGCGCCGGGGCCGGGATGCCGTACTTCTCCACCGACACGGTGGCGGCCCAGCGCGCCTTGGAGATCCACGCTGACATCGTCCTCATGAGCAAGAACGGAGTGGACGGCGTCTACACCGCCGATCCCCGCACCGATCCTGATGCCCGGAAGCTGGACACGATCACGTTCGGCGAGGCGCTGCGCAAGGATCTGCGCGTCGCTGACGCCGCCGCCTTCAGCCTCTGCATGGACAACGGGCTGCCGATGCTGGTCTTCGGCGCCGAGGGCGACGACACGATTGTCCGCGCGTTGCGCGGCGAGCAGATCGGAACCCTGATCACCGCGGCCTGACGGGCCGCCGCGACGGCGCCGGGCATCGGCTCGGCTCCCGCATCACCCCATCAGTATCAGAAGGAGGCGACGGAGCCGGTGATCGACGAAACGCTCCTTGAGGCCGAGGACAAGATGGACCGGGCTATCGAGCACGCGAAGGAGGAATTCTCGGCCATTCGGACCGGACGTGCCACCCCGGCCATGTTCTCGAAGATCATTATTGACTACTACGGCACCCCTACTCCGCTGCCGCAGATGGCTTCGATCGGGATTCCTGAGCCGCGAATGGTGCTCATCAAGCCCTATGACGCATCGCAGCTCGCTGTCATGGAGAAGGCCATCCGTGACTCCGACCTTGGCGTCAACCCGAACAACGAGGGCGCCCAGCTGCGCATCTCGCTTCCCCAGATGACCGAAGAGCGTCGTCGTGAAATGATCAAGGTGGTTCGCCAGAAGGGCGAGGACTCCAAGGTCGCGATCCGTAACGTGAGGCGTAAGGCCAAGGAAGAGCTGGACCGGATCGTCAAGGACGGCGAGGCTGGCGAGGACGACGGCCGCCGCGCTGAGAAGGAGCTGGACGACGTGACCCAGCGCTTCGTCTCCCAGATCGACGAGCTGATCAAGCATAAGGAAGCTGAGCTGCTAGAGGTCTGATGGTGTACCACGACCCTGCGGACGGTTCGGGCGAGGACGACGCGGTTGTGGGTCGTCCTCGGCCGGCTTCGCCATGCGTCCGGACGGTCCCGCCACCGGCGGTGGTCGGCGCCGATGGGGTCAGCTCAGTCTCGCGGTCCGGCTCGTCCGACCGCGCTCCTGGCGACGACGCCGCACTCGGCGCGGGTCCGGCCGGCCACAGGACGCCGGCCCACGGCGCTCCTGCCGTCCTTCGCCCGTTTCACCGCGCCCCGTCTGACAGCGAGGCCGCCGCTGATGACGGCATCGCTGACGACCGCAGCCGCGCTGCCGTCAGATCGGGCGGTCCCGGTCGGCGGCGGGCCGGACGTAAGCGGGGGGGCGGGCGTAACGTCCCCGCGGCCATCGGCGTCGGCGTCGCCCTGGCCGCGGTTGTGGTGGTGTCGCTCGCTAATCCGCTCGCGTTCGCGGCCGTGGTGGCCGTCGCCGCCGCTGCCGGAGTGTGGGAGCTGGTCTGCGCCGTCCGGGTCTCCGGCCTCCGGCCGCCGTTGCCGCCGCTGCTGGCTGGCGCCCTGTTGACTCCGACGCTGGGGTTCATGGTCGGCGCGGAGGGTCTCGCCGTGGGCGTGCTGGTCACCGTGCTGGCGTCGCTGGTGTGGCGGCTCGGGGACGGTCCGGACGGCTTCGAGCGGGATGTGGCGGTGGCCGCGTTGATCGCCGTCTACGTGCCGTTTCTCATTGGTTTCGCGGCGCCGCTGGCTGAGGGCGAGGACGGCCGGTGGCGGGTGTTGGTGACCTTGGCCGCAGTCGTTCTGTCGGACACCGGCGGTTATGTCGCGGGTGTGCTGTTCAGTAGTGGCAAACGCCCGATGGCGCCGACGGTGAGTCCGAACAAGTCCTGGGAGGGCTTCGCCGGCTCGTTGACAGCGGCTGGGGTGGGGACAGCCGTCCTCGGCTGGCTGCTGCTGGGCCTTCCGCTGTGGTGGGGGCTGGTGGCCGGTGTCGTCATCTCAGTGGTGTCGGTCATCGGCGACCTCGCCGAATCGATGATCAAGCGGGATCTCGGCGTCAAGGACATGAGCAACCTGCTGCCCGGGCACGGTGGCCTGATGGATCGACTTGATTCGATCATTTTCGCGGTGCCCACGGCCTACGTGCTGTTGGTCCTGCTGGCGCCGGGGGTCAGCTGAGCGTGCCAGGTCCGGGCGCGCTCGGTCCGGGTCGGCATCCCGTGCGAGACTGGATTGGTCATGTCTTCGTTGCATTCGCGTGAGCCTGGTGTTGTTATGTCCCGATCTGATGCTGCTGGCGCCTCCGGGTCGGCGGACAACGCCGTCGCTCCGGCCCCCCGCCGGGCCGCGCCGGTGGCGCTCGACTTCGCCGACATCTCGGCCACCAGGCGGACGTCCATGCCGCCGAAGCACCTCGCGGACCTCGACCTGGCCGGCCGTCGGGCGGTGGCCCAGGCATCCGGCGAGCAGGCTTTCCGCGCGAACCAGGTGTCGGCACATTATTTCGGCCGGTTCGAGCGTGACGTCGACGCGATGACCGACCTGCCCGCCCCCGCCCGGCGACTCCTGGCCGACAAGCTGCTGCCACCTCTGCTGACACCGTTGCGCGAGCTGGTCTGCGACGAGGGCGCCACCCGCAAGGCGGTGTGGCGGCTCCACGACGGCGCGCTCGTCGAGAGCGTCCTCATGGGTTACGCCGACCGGGTGACGGCTTGCGTGTCCAGCCAGGCGGGGTGTGGGATGGCGTGCCCGTTCTGCGCCACCGGTCAGGCCGGGCTCACCCGCAACCTGTCGGTCGGCGAGATCGTTGACCAAGTCGTCCACCTGGCCGGGGTGGCGGCCAGCGGCGCGGTAGTTGGCTCGCCGGCCAGGCTGTCCCGGGTGGTGTTCATGGGCATGGGCGAGCCGTTGGCGAACTACGCCCGGCTCGTCCAGGCGGTGCGGCGGCTCACCACCCCGGCGCCGGAGGGACTCGGGCTCTCCCAGCGTCACCTGACCGTCTCCACCGTCGGGCTGGCTCCGGCGGTGCGCAAGTTGGCGCAGGAAGGCCTGGCCGTCACCCTGGCGATCTCCCTGCACGCCCCCGACGACGAGCTCCGTGACGAGTTGGTGCCGGTCAATCAACGTTGGAAGGTCGCTGAGGTCCTGGACGCCGCATGGGACTACGCCGGTCGAACGGGGCGCCGCGTGTCGGTCGAATACGCCATGATCAGGGACGTGAACGACCAGCCCTGGCGCGCCGATCTGCTGGGCCGTCTGCTCGCGGGACGGCTCGCCCACGTCAACCTGATCCCGCTCAATCCGACACCCGGAAGTCGTTGGGACGCCAGTGACCCAGCGGTCGAGCGGGAGTTCGTCCGGCGGTTGCGAGCCGCCGGCATTTCCACCACGGTCCGCGACACCCGCGGCCGGGAGATCGACGGCGCCTGCGGCCAGTTGGCCGCGGCCGAGTCTCCCCGCTCCGGTGTGCGCGAACGAGAGGCGGCACAGTGACCAGTCAGGGCCAGCGTTTCCGGCGGCGCGCGCTACGGCGCGGCTACAAGGTCGACGAGGTGGACGCCTTCCTCGACCGGGTCGAGGCGACGCTCGCCGGTGACCAGGCCGGCGCGGCGGTCTCCGCTCAGGAGGTCCACGACGTGGTGTTTCGGGTCCGCTTCGGTGGCTACGACGAGTGGCAGGTCGACCTGCACCTGGACCGGGTGGAACGCCAACTCGCCGAGCTGGAGGAGCAGGGCGGACCGGAACCTGGTCGGGCCCGGGCGCAGCGACCGCCGATCGAGCGCTCGGCCGGCGAGCGGACCCCGGTGGGGCGCGCCGCCCCGGAACGGGACGCCGGCGAGCGGATGCCAGGCGACCGGCTTCCAGGTGACCCGCTTCCGGGGGAACGCGGCACGTCGGAGCGCTCTGGCGTTGGCCCGCGGCCGACGTCGTCGGCAGGTCGGCCGTCGTACGACGACGAGCGGGCGCCCCGCCCTGGGATGCGCGAGCCCGAGCCCGCCGGTTTCGGCCGCGACGAGCCCGGCCTCGGTCGGGGGCCCGAGCCGCGCGAGGAGTTCGGCTACGGCCTGGATGAGTCGACGTTCCCGGGGCGTGGCGCCGCGCGGCACGGCAAGGCCGATATGACGACCGAGATGCGGATGCCGGAGCGGGAGCCTGATTTCCCCGGGCGGGGGACGTCGGCGCCGACATCGTTCGGTCCGCCCGCCGGGGCAGCCGCCGGCCGGCCCAGCGGGGCGCCCGCCGGGGGCTTGCCGCCGGAGGCGCAGCGGGTCGAGGCGCTGCGCCAGGGCTTCCAGGTCCGCCGGTTCGGCAGCGGTTATGACCCGGCTGAGGTGGACGGCCTGTTCGACGGCATCCTCAATGCGTTGGCTGGCCGTGGGCCGCTGCCGGTGCCGCCGGCGGAGGTGGAGCGGGCGAAGTTCGGACTTGTTCCCGGCGGATACTTCGAGGCCGAGGTCGACGCGGCGTTACGTGAGGTCGGCGAGATGCTCCGCCGCTACTGACCGCGATGGCGGTGGCGGCTGAAGCGATGGCGGCGACGGCCGATGCTGCCGCCGCTGTGGGTCGTCAGTCGCGTAGGCCGCGGCGGCGTAGCGCCTCGTCGAGGATCATGACGAGGGCGATGATGCCGGCGATGCTGTACGAGATGTAGTTCTCGACCCGGCCGGTGTGGTTGCCGAAGGCCGCCATGAGCACCAGCACGACGATCGACATGAAACCGCCGGCGCGTAGGGCACGGCGGTTGATCGGCTTGTGCTGGTCGGGTGCGGTTACCGGTTCGCTGCCAGCCACGTGCGGCCCCTTCCGGGTTGCGGCCGTCGGACGACGGCTCTGCTCATCGTTTCGTGCGTCGCATAGTCTGGCACGCCGGCCCGGGTGATGGCGGCGGGGCCGGCCCAAGGTGCGATAGTCGTCGGGGACTGTCTCGAACTGGCAAGGGAGACCGAACGGTGCGAATCACCGGAACTGGCCACGCGAGCATGCGCATCGACACCCCGGCGGGCAGCATCCTGTGCGACCCGTGGGTCAACCCGGCCTACTTCGCGTCATGGTTCCCGTTCCCGGACAACTCCCAGCTCGACTGGGAAACCCTTGGCCAGGTCGACTACCTGTACGTCTCGCATCTGCACCGTGACCACTTCGACGCCGCGCACCTCAAGCGGTTCGTGTCGAAGAAGGCCACCGTCCTGCTGCCGGAGTTCCCGACCAGCGAGATGGAGGACGAGCTGCGTGAGCTGGGCTTCACCAGCTTCATGCGCACCGTCTCCAACGAGGTCGTCAGCCTCGACGGCGGCCTCAACGTCATGGTGCAGGCGCTGATCAGCCCGACCGACGGTCCGATCGGTGACTCGTCGCTGTGGGTGGAGCATGATGGGGTGCGCGTCCTCAATCAGAACGACGCCCGCCCCACCGACCTGGGCGTCTTCGCCGAGCTGGGGCACGTGCACGCCCACATGCTCCAGTTCTCCGGCGCGATCTGGTACCCGATGGTGTACGAGCTGCCGCAGGCGGCCAAGACCGCGTTCGGCAAGCAGAAACGCGAGCGCCAGTACGATCGAACCTGGCGGTACATCGACGACCTGAAGGCGTCCTATGTGTTCCCGATCGCTGGTCCGCCGTGCTTCCTCGATGATGAGTTGTGGCAGCTCAATGACATCCATGGCGACGAGGGGAATATCTTCCCGGACCAGGCTGACTTCATCCGCGAGTACGCGAAGGTCGGCGGCGGCAACGGCGTGGTGCTGCTTCCGGGCAGCGTGAGCGAGCTGACCGTCGACGACTGCCGGACGACCCACCCGGCGCCTGATGTGGAGGCGTTCTTCGCTGACAAGAAGGCCTACCTGGAGGAGATGCGCGAGCGCAAGGCGCCGGTCATCGCCGCGGAGAAGGCGTCCTGGCGGCATCCGGAGATCGATGTGCTGGCTGGGATGAAGGCGCGGATCGAGCCATTGCTGGACGAGTCGGTCTATCTGGCCAAGGGCGTCGGCGGCCCGGTACGTTTCGACCTCACGGACGAGGCTGGCGAGATCGTGGAGTCGGTTCTGGTCGACTTCCCGGCTGGCGAGGTCCGGCACGCGGCCGACGAGAAGGTCCGTTACCGGTTCCGTACCCGGCGGGCGCTCATCGAGCACCTGCTGCATATCGATGAGGGCGACTGGGTCAATTCGCTGTTCCTGTCGGCGCGGTTCTCGGCGGCCAGGATCGGCCAGTACAACGAGTTCGTCTACGCGTTCTTCAAGTGCCTGTCCGAGGAGCGGCTCCAGTACGCCGAGGGCTGGTACGACGAGCACGAGCGCAGCTCCGACACCGAGGACGTCCAACTCGGCGACTGGCAGGTGCAGCGGCGCTGCCCGCATCTCAAGGCTGACCTGACCCGGTTCGGCATCGTTGAGGGCGACGTGTTGACCTGTCAGTTGCACGGCTGGAAATTCGACCTCCGGTCGGGCAGGTGTCTGACGAGCGTCGGTCACGCCATCCGCGCGAGCCGGGTGGTCAGCGGGTCCTGAGACGCGTGCGGGCGGCCGCCGTGTCCAGCCGGGGCGTGGTTGCCGCCGCGATGAGCTGGGTCAGCTCTCGTTCGAACATTGGTCTCAGGTCGGTCATCGCCCAGCTCAGGTGCCCGAAGACCTCCATGGCGACGATGCCGTAGAGCCTGGTCCAGGCGCTCAGGAACGTGTAGACGGCCTGGTCGGGAAGGCCGTCGCCGTAGGTCTCACGGTAGGGCGTCAGGAGCGCGCCGACGCTGTCGTCGCCGGTGGGGTGTCCGCCGCCGCAGCGCCACAGTTCAGCGAAGCAGGCCAGGACGAGCTGGCCGAAGCGTTTGCCGGCGTGATCGGCGTCGCCGTCGCAGTCGCGTTCGATGGCCTGCACCCCGGGGACGGGGTTGCCGAACAGCAGTCCGAACTCGGCCGGGTGCGCCAGGGCCCAGTTCCGGAACCTCCACGCCATCCGGGTGACCTGACCGGCGGGGTCGTGGCCGGGGCCGGCGTCCCGGGCTTGTTCGAGCTGCGCCCGCAGCTCGTCGTAGAGGTTGATGGCGAGGGCAGTGACGATGGCGTCGAGGCTGGGGAAGTACCGGTAGAGCGCCGCAGCGGTGAGGCCGAGGTCGCGGGCGATGACCCGGACGGAGATCTCAGCCGCGCCGCCGGAGACGAGCAGTCGTCGCGCCGCGACCAGAATCTCCTGGACGGTCGCGGATCGTGACCTGTCCCGTCGGGTCGGGGCAGGTCGGTCGGGGGCGCTGGCGGTCATGGGTCCTTCACCTGTGGCACACATCATGAACGGTGGTACACGCTGTTCACTCTAGTAAACGGTGTTTACATTGTTCCTCGCCGCGTAAGCCTACGCCCGCGCGGTCATCAGCCGACGTGTCTTGCTGGAGGTCACGAGAATGTTCACATGGTGGGGCCGGGCCGTTGTCCGGTTCAGATGGCTGGTGCTCGTCGCGGGCCTTCTCGTCATGGTCGCGGGGGGTTCCTGGGGCCTGGGCGTCTTCGACCGGCTGTCCAGCGGCGGCTTCGAGGACCCGACGAGCGAGGCCAGCCGGACCCGGGCCGCGATCGAGGCGACCTTCGGCGACCAGAGCGTCGACTTTCTCCTGCTGTACTCCCGCCCGGACGCCACCGTCGACCAGCCCGCATTGCGGGACCCGGTCGTCGCCGCGACCGCGCGGCTACGTGCGCAGCCGCAGGTCGACCAGGTCGTCAGCTACTACGACGCGCCGCCGGGCAGCCCGGCCACCGCCCAGCTCGCGCCGCTCGCGTCCCAGGACCGACACGCCACCTATGTCACCGTACGGTTGCGCGTCGCCGACGAGGACGGCAAATCGGCGGCCTACGCTGAGGTGCGGGACATCGCCGAGGCCGGTGGTGGGGTCGAGACCACGGCCGGCGGTGTCGTGGCCTTCCAGAAGCAGGTCACCGAGCGGACCATCGACGACCTGTTCCGCGCCGAGATCTTCTCGCTGCCGGTGCTGCTGCTGTTGCTGCTGCTGATCTTCGGCGGCCTCGTCGCGGCGTCGACGCCGCTGCTCATCGGCGGCCTCGCTGTGTTGGGCTCGTTCGTGACCATCCGACTGCTCACCGCGGTCATCGACATCTCGATCTTCTCGATCAACGTGATCACTTTGATCGGCATGGGCATGGCGATCGACTACGCGTTGTTCATGGTGAGCCGGTTCCGCGAGGAGATGGACGCGGGCCGCGACGTCGCCGATGCGGTGGCCAGGACCGTAGCCACCGCCGGCCGTACGATCATGGTCTCCGGTCTGACGATCGCGCTGGCGCTCGCCAGCCTCCTGATCTTCCCCCAGCCGTTCCTCAAGTCCATGGGGCTCGGCGGGATGTCAGCCGTCCTGGTCGCCATGCTGGGAGCGCTGACGGTGCTGCCCGCGTTGCTCGCCGTGCTGGGACCGAAGATCAACGCACTGCGGGCGCCCACTCCGTGGCGGCGGCGACTCACCGTGGACCGGCCGGTGACCAGCGGGGTGTGGGCGCGGATCGCGCACAGCGTCATGCGTCGGCCCGCCCTGTACGCCATCGGCGTCACGGCGGTGCTGCTGGCGTTGGCGATCCCGGTGTTCCGGATGTCGTGGGGCGGGTTCGATGAACGGATCATGCCGGTCGGTACCGAGGCGCGGGTGGCCAGCGAGCGGATCAAGGCAGAGTTCCCGGGCGGGTCCACCGACCCGATCGTGGCGTTCGTCGCCGGGGCGCAGCCCGCCGAGCTGTCCGGCTACGTATCGGCTCTGCGGGCGTTGCCGCAGGTCACCGGCGCTCAGGTGACCCAGACCACGGAACAGGCCACCCTGGTGAGCGTCAGCTACGCGGGCGAGCCCACCAGCGTCCGGGCACAGGAATTGGTCGACGAGGTCCGGGCGGTCGACGCGCCGGCCGGGGCGAAGGTGCTGGTCGGCGGGCGCACCGCCAACGATGTCGATCTGCTCGACAGCCTGCGTGTCCATCTTCCGTGGATGGCGGCCCTGATGGCCGCGGCGACGCTGGTGCTGCTGTTCCTGGCGTTCGGGTCGATCCTGCTGCCGATCAAGGCGGTCCTCATGAACCTGATCTCGATCGGCGCGTCGTTCGGCGTCATCGTGTGGGGGTTCCAGGACGGTCATCTCGCTGACCTGCTCGGCTTCACCGCGACCGGGACCATCGAGCCCACCAACCCGATCATCATGCTGGCGGTGCTGTTCGGCCTGGCGACCGACTACGAGGTGTTCCTGCTGTCGCGGGTGCGGGAGGAGTGGGACGCCACCGGCGACAACACCGCCGCCGTGGCCCGAGGTCTTCAGCACACCGGTCGCATCATCACCGCCGCCGCGTTGTTGCTGATCCTGGTGGTGGCGGGTTTCGCCGGCGGCAGCATCACCATGATCAAAATGGTCGGCGTGGGGATGATCGTCGCCATTCTGGTCGATGCCACTCTGGTGCGGATTATTCTGGTCCCAGCGACGATGCGGCTGCTCGGACGCTGGAACTGGTGGGCGCCGGGCCCGATGTCCCGCTTCTACGACCGCTTCGGCATCCGGGAGTCCGACGGCGAGCGGGAGCCGGCGCCGGCCGACCCGGAGCTGGCCAGAGTGTGAGCAGCCGGTAGCGGACCGGGGTGAGCGCGACCCGCCGTCGGTCACCGATTGTCATCGTGGGGCTGCGTTCCGTGTAGCGGCGAGGCGGGAGGCCCGATGCTGCCGATGGCGCCCGGTGACGTCGAGCGGGCCCAGCGTCGGTGCTCGACGCCGCTGGTGGCCGCCGCGGTCGCCGCCATCGGCCTGGTCGGCTCCATGGCGCTCATGCCTGGCGGCGGCAGCGTCTTCTGGTTCACGATGCCGGTCGCCGACGGCCTCGCGTCCGAGGCGGGCGCCGGCGAGGCGACCAGACCCCCGCGATGGTCGGCGGCTGACGACAGACCCGTCCGGACCCGCTGACGGCCAGGCGCCCGTCGTTCGGCGAGAATGCTCGGGTGACTCAGTCCCTTGAGCCGGGCGCCTTGACGCCGGCACGACGCGACATCGTGGTGCTCGGCGCCACCGGTTCGGTCGGCGGCCAGGCCCTCGACATCGTTCGTCGCAACCCGGACCGCTACCGCGTCGTGGGCCTCGGGGCAGGCGGGGGGAACGTCGCGCGGCTCGCCGCGCAGGCCCTTGAGCTCGGCGTCGAGGTCGTCGGCGTCGCCAGGGCGTCGGCGGTCCAGGACCTCCAGCTCGCTTTCTACACCGAGGCGTCCCGGCGCGGCTACGCCACCGGGGGGTTCCGCCTGCCGAAGATCGTGGCTGGCCCGCAGGCGATGACCGAGCTGGCCCAGTGGCCCTGCGACGTGGTGCTCAACGCCGTCGTGGGCTCCCTCGGCCTCGCGCCGACGCTGGCCGCCCTGCGCGCCGGACGCACCCTGGCCCTGGCGAACAAGGAGTCCCTGGTGGCCGGCGGCCCGCTGGTGCGCGCGGCGCTGACCCGCCCCGACCAGATCGTTCCGGTCGACTCTGAGCACAGCGCCCTCGCCCAGTGTCTGCGGTCGGGGCGTCGGGCCGAGGTCCGGCGGCTGGTGCTCACCGCCAGCGGCGGGCCGTTCCGGGGAAGTCAACGCGAGCAGCTCACCGCGGTGACTCCGCGGCAGGCGCTCGCCCACCCGACCTGGGACATGGGCCCGGTGGTGACGATCAACTCGGCCACGATGGTGAACAAGGCGCTCGAGGTGATCGAGGCGCATGAGCTGTTCGATGTCCCATACGATCGGATCACCGTCATGGTCCACCCCCAGTCGGTGCTCCACTCGATGGTTGAGTTCGTCGATGGCTCGACGCTCGCCCAGGCCAGCCCGCCGAGCATGCTCATTCCGATTGCCCTGGGTCTGGGTTGGCCGGAGCGTACCGCCGACGCCGCCCCGGCGCTGGACTGGTCCGCCGCGCACACCTGGGAGCTGGCGCCGCTGGACGACGCTGCGTTTCCGGCCGTCGCGCTGGCGAAGGCGGCCGGCGAGGCCGGTCGGTGCCGGCCGGCGATCTACAACGCGGCCAACGAGGAGTGCGTGGCGGCGTTCGTCGATGGTCGCCTGCCGTTCCTGGGGATCGTCGACACCGTCGAGCGGGTGCTCGCGGCGGCGCCGGACTACGCCGAACCGGGTACCGTCGAGGAGGTGCTCGACGCGGAGTCCTGGGCGCGCCTGCGGACCAACCAGCTGATCGGCGGGCAAACGGGCTGATCAGCCCGGTGGGTCGCGATGCGGCGGTCAGGTTGACGGCGGGCGCCTCGGCTTGTCCTACCGTCGATCGACGCAGGATTGGCGGACAGTGGTCGATGGTGGGGCGACAGGCGCCTGATGGCTAGGGGAGAAGAATGCGGGAAATTCTGGGCGCGTTGCTGTTCGCCATGGTCATCCTGGTCTCGGTCAGTCTCCACGAAGCCGGTCATATGGTCACGGCCAAGGCGTTCGGGATGAAGGTGACGCGGTTCTTCGTCGGATTCGGGCCCACGCTGTTCTCGTTCCGCCGTGGTGAGACCGAGTACGGCGTCAAGGGCATCCCGCTCGGCGGGTTCGTCAAGATCGTCGGGATGACCGCGCAGGACGACGATGTCGAGCCCGGCGACGAGCGCCGGGCCATGTGGCGGTTCCCGGTGTGGAAACGCACCGTCGTCATGTCGGCCGGCTCGGCGGTGCACTTCATGCTCGCGATCGCGGCCACCTGGATCGTGGCGATGACCCCGTGGGGTCTGCCGAACCCGCAGGTGCCGCAGGACGTCACCAAGTGGCCGGCCATGGTCAAGGTCACCGACTGTGTGGTGGCCACCCCCGAGCTGCGTGAGTGTCAGCCGGGCGACCCGGCCAGCCCGGCCGCCACGGCGGGCTTGCGCGAGGGCGACAGGATCGTGGCCATCAACGGCGCGACGGTGGCGACCTTCCAGGAGTTGCTCCAGCGGACCCGCGACATCAAGCCCGGTCCGGCCGCGATCGTCTACGAGCGCGACGGTCAGCGCCAGCAGGCCACGGTAGACCTGGCCGCCGTCCAGCGGGCCCCGTTGGGCGACCCGGACGGCGCCACGGTCACCACGTCGGCCATGGGCGTGGGCCTCATCCCCCCGGCGCCGCTGAAGATCCAGCACGGGCCGGTCGAGGCCGTCGGCGCCACCGGCAACTTCATGGTCATGCTCGGTGAGCGCACCTTCGCGGCGATCAAGAAGTTCCCGGAGAAGATCCCGGCGTTGTGGGCCTCGCTCACCGGCGCCGAGCGTGACATCGACACCCCGATCAGCGTCGTCGGCGCCAGCCGCCTGGGCGGCGAGTTCGTCGACAAGGGCATCTGGGAGGGCTTCGTCCAGCTGTTCATCGGCCTCAACTTCTTCGTCGGGGTCTTCAACCTGCTCCCGCTGTTGCCGCTGGACGGTGGCCACATCGCGATCTCCTGGTACGAGCGGGTCCGCTCCTGGCTGGCGGCCCGGTTCGGCCGCCGCGATCCGGGACGGGTCAACTACCTCAAGCTCATGCCCTTGACGTACGGGGTCATCCTGGTCTTCGGGGCGTTCACGCTGCTGACCGTAGCCGCGGACATCGTCAACCCGATCAGGCTTTTCCCCTGACCGCCGCCCGGCGCGTCGCGCCGGATAGTCTCCCGTTGACCCGGCGAGCTGCGCCGGGGCGTCGAAAGGCAAGGTTCCTGTGACCGCCGTCAACCTGGGCATTCCCGCGCTGCCGCCGCCGGCCCTGGCGCCGCGACGACACAGCCGTCAGATCATGGTCGGCTCGGTGCCGGTGGGCGGCGGCGCGCCGGTCTCGGTGCAGTCGATGACCACCACGCTCACCTCCGACGTCAACGCCACCCTCCAGCAGATCGCCGAACTGACCGCCTCCGGCTGCCAGATCGTGCGGGTCGCGGTGCCGTCGGCCGACGACGTGGCGGCCCTGCCGGCGATCGCCCGCAAGTCACAGATCCCGGTCATCGCCGACATTCACTTCCAGCCCAAATACGTCTTCGCGGCGATCGACGCCGGCTGCGCGGCGGTCCGGGTCAACCCGGGCAACATCCGGCAGTTCGACGACAAGGTCAAGGAGATCGCCGCGGCGGCCGGCGCCGCCGGGATCCCGATCCGGATCGGCGTCAACGCCGGCTCGTTGGACAAGCGGCTGCTGGAGAAGCACGGCAGGCCGACGGCCGAGGCGCTGGTCGAGTCGGCGCTGTGGGAGTGCTCGTTGTTCGAGGAGCACGGCTTCCGGGACATCAAGATCTCTGTCAAACACAACGACCCGGTCGTCATGATCCGGGCTTACCGTCAGCTCGCCGAGCAGTGTGACTACCCGTTGCACCTGGGCGTCACCGAGGCCGGGCCGTCGTTCCAGGGCACCATCAAGTCGTCGGTGGCCTTCGGGGCGCTGCTGGCCGAGGGCATCGGCGACACCATCCGGGTGTCGCTGTCCGCCCCGCCGGTCGAGGAGATCAAGGTCGGCCAGGCGATCCTGGAGTCCCTCGGCCTGCGCGAGCGCGGCCTGGAGATCGTCTCGTGTCCGTCCTGCGGGCGGGCCCAGGTCGACGTCTACACCCTCGCCGAGCAGGTCACCGCCGCGCTGGAGGGCTTCCCCGCGCCGCTGCGGGTGGCGGTCATGGGCTGCGTCGTCAACGGCCCCGGCGAGGCCCGGGAGGCCGACCTCGGCGTGGCCTCCGGCAACGGCAAGGGCCAGATCTTCGTCAAGGGCGAAGTGATCAAGACGGTGCCCGAGTCGCAGATCGTCGAGACGCTCGTCGAGGAGGCGCTGCGGATCGCCGACGAGATGGGCGTGGAGCTGCCCGAGGAGCTGCGGGGCGTCGGACCGGGCGTCCAGGTCGTCGTCGCCTGAGCGACCGCGCACGCTGTACGTCGTCTGCGGTGCGCACGGCCCGCGCCTCTGGCAGGCTGTAGCCGTGCTCACGACGCCCGTACGACACCTGGGCGCCAGCGACCGCGCCAGCGTCCAGCGGCTGCTCGACCGCGACCCTCTGGCCGCGGCGCAGGTCACCGAGCGGCTGTCCGGGCGTGGGCTGTCCTGGTGGCGTTCGGAGGGCCGGCTCGTTGGCTACGGCGGCCCCGAGCCGACGTCGCTGTGCTGGGTCGGCGCCCACCTGGTGCCGGTCCTGGTTGACCGGACCGCCGCGGGCGCCTTCGCCGAGCTGCTCGGCTGCCAGCCCCGGATCTGCGCGTCCGTGGTGGGGCGGGCCGAGGGCGTCCTGGCCCTGTGGGACCGGTTGGCGCCGGTCTGGGGGCCGGCCCGGGAGATCCGCGACGACCAGCCGCTGCTGGTGGCCGACGCCGCCCCGCCGATCCCGGCCGACCCGGCCGTGCGGCTGGTCCAACGGCACGAGGTCGATCAGATCTTCCCCGCCGCGGTGGCCATGTATGAGGAGGAGATCGGCGCCTCGCCGCTGGTCGGCGACGGCGGCGCTGGATACCGGGCCCGCCTGGCCGACATCGTCCGGGCCCGTCGTGCCTACGCCCGGATCGAGGACGGTCGGGTGATCTTCAAGGCCGAGCTGGCGGTGATCACTCAGCACACCGCCCAGGTGCAGGGCGTCTGGGTCGACCCGGCCTGGCGGGGGCAGGGCATCGCTGCGCCCGCGATGGCGGCCGTGGTCGCCGACGCGCTGCGCCGGGTCGCGCCGACGGTGAGCCTGTACGTCAATGGCTACAACCTCCCGGCCCGGCGCGCCTACGCCAGGTGCGGTTTCCGGTCGGCCGGAGTCTTCGCCACCGTCCTGTTCTGAACCGACGCCCGGTCCGGGGCGCCACCTTCGAGGGAACCTGTTGGAGTGTCGCCCGGTGGGGCGGCGTCGGGCGCGTCGCTGACGGGCGTCGGTGCCCGGGGCGAAACTGCTCCGTGGCGCGAAAAGCGGCGCGCGCCGTCGGTGATGGAGCGCCCCTCGTGTCATCGTCGGCCCGCCCGACCGGTCCGCGAGGACCCGACGTTGTGGAGTCACCTGGTGGACGTTCGTCGCACAACGCAGAACAGCGCTCCCGGGCGCGTCATCCAGCCGCCGGTGCACGCCCGGCCCGTCGCGGGCGTCGCCTTCCGGGTGGAGCCGTTCGGCGCGGTGGCCTATGTGGGTGAGCGTGACGACTTCTTCGCCCTCGACCGGGACCACGCGGCGCTGCTGGGCGACGTGCTCGCCCGGGGGCCGGTGGCGGTCGCCGGCGCCGTCGCCGACCAGGCCCGGACGCTCGCCGCGCTCGGTATGCTCCGCACCGAACCGCCCACTGCGCAGCGCCCGCATCTGGGCCGTTCCCTGGTGGGCGCCCTGACCGAGCTGCCCCGTCTGAGTGGACCGCTGGTCGTCAACTGCTTCAGCACCGCGAACTGCCCGCTGCGGTGCGCCTACTGCCACGCCGACGATCTCATGGCGCCGGCCAAGGCCGGGGAGCGCTGGTCCGATGTGGCTGCTGTGCTCCGCACCGCCGACCAGGTCCCGGCGCTGGTGGCGGTGGTCACCGGCGGCGACCCGATCGTCGCGCCCGAACGGGCGTCCTGGCTGTTGGGCCGGCTGGCGCCAGGAAAGCGCCTGGTCCTGGACACTTCCGGGGCTGGCGACCTGGGGCCGTTGCTGCCGGCGCTGCGTCGCCACCGCGCCCACGTCCGGATCTCCGTGGACAGCGCCGACGCGGCGGTCCACGACCGGCTCCGGCCGACCAGTCCACGGGCGTTGCCGCGCGGCGCCAGCTCGCACGCCCTGGCCCATGCGGCGCTGCTGCGGCTGGCCGAGGCGGGGGTGGCGCACAGCGTCCAGACCGTCGTCGGCGGACACAACGAGGCCGCGGGCATGCTACGGCGCCTCCGTGACCACCTCATCGGTCTGGGGGTGCGCCACTGGGTGCTGCACATGGCCGTTCCGGCTGGGAAGGCCGAGCGGCGGCCGGGACTGTTGCCGGGCCCGGACATCGCGGCCCAGCTGCGCGATCTGGTCGATGAGAGCGAGGCCGCCGGGTCCCCACTGGACATTCGGGTGACCGGCGCCCGGTCGGCGCCCAATTCGGTGCTGTTGGTGGACTCGCGTGGCCATCTGTGCGTGCAACGCCCAGACGGACCGGGCAAGGAGGTCATCTGGCCGGCGGGCCGTGACGGCGGGCCCGAACAGATGTCGTCCTGCCTGAACCGGCACGTCGACTGGGCCGGCCACGCCAGCCGCTACCTCAACGGCACCCTGGAGCCTGATCCACAGCTGGTTCCCCTCGGAACTCAGCCGCGCGGCAGGTAGAGGCCGGACACCAGGTCGGCCACGATGGACAGCAGCGCTGGGTCCTCGTGCGCCGAGGCCGCCACCGCCGCCCACGAGTCCAGCGTCCGGCCGCCGATCATGACCGTCGGGCCGCCGGTGAGGTAGCGAGGCAGCAGCACCGCGTTCTGCGTCAGCCAGTGCAGGTACCCGTGCGGGGTGTCCCAGTCCGGCAGCTGCCGGGCCCGGGCCAGATGGTCGGCCAGCTCCCGCGGCTGTGACCAGCGCAGCATCAGCGAGTCGTTGGTGAGATTCTCGGCAAGGGGGTTGAACAGGTGGTTCAGTTCGCAGTCGAAGATCTCCCGCCACAGCTGCCAGAACGGCCGTTCGTCCTGCCCGCTGAGGGTCAGCAGGGTTTCCGGGGGTCGGCCGGCGATGACCTCATTGAGATGCGCCCACACCGTCAGCGGGGTGAGCAGGCGGTTGGCGTTCTTGCTGAGCAGCGCCTGGACGACGGTGGCGCCTTGGTCGGCGAGCCGCTCCACCGGGATGTTCGGCAGCACCTTGGTGGCCACCAGCACGCTGTACAGCGACGGGTTGCGGTCCCCGTACGCCTGACGCGCTACGGGCCACGGGCGGGTGGGCGCCAGCCTCGGCGCGCCCGGATCGATCGGGCCGTCCAACTGGTCCTGTAGCGACACCACGGTCGGCTCGGCGGCGCCGGGCACGAGGGAGAACCAGCGTCGTACGTCGGCGGTGAACCGGGCCGCGGCCTGGTAGCGACGGGCCACGTTGAAGTCGTCGAGGCAGACGGTGACCGCCACCCCGCGGGCGGCCAGCGCGGCCGCCGCGAGCGCCTGGACGGCGTGGATCAGCGACGAGGACTGGCGTAGGCGCACCGGCCAGAACAGGGTCGTCGGCGCGACCGCGCCATCTCCGGCCGGGGCGAGCTCCCAGCCGAACCGGCGGTCCAGCTGCTCCAACAGCTCCGGGACTGTCGGCGGGGGAGCGCTGTGCGGTTCCGTGAGCAGCTCCCGTTCCCAGACCCGCTGCCGCCAGCGTCGGCGGGTACGCGGGGCGCGCGGCTGGCCGGGGATGCCGAGACGTTCGGCGAGCGTCGGGATGGCCACGTCGGCGTCGACGCCGGGCAGCACCACCGGCGCCCGATGCCCCGCCAGCTCCACCGCCAGCCGCTCCTGGTGCGCGGCGGCGGTGTCCGGGTCGTCGCCGTGCAACGCCCACACCACGGTCACCCGGTGCCCGACCTGCTTGAGCGCGTGCAGGAACACGTCGTCCCAGCCGCCGTAGCCGATGACGACGATGGTGTCCCCGCGCAGCAGCCTGGCGATCGCCGCCGAGTGCGTCCGGGCGGCCCGGCGCAGCCGTTCCGGGTCGTGCAGCAGCCCGTGCCGGTCGGCCGGACGCAGCGGCCGCCAGTATCCGTGCAGGTGGAAGACCCGAACGGCGTCGGCCGCCGGCGCCGGCGACGGAACTGCCCCCTCGTCGGTGAGCGTCATCGGGGTAGCCCGGCCACCGGCCCGCCGGATCGCGACCTCCACCAGCGGGTCTACATTGGTGGTGAGCACCCGGTTGCCGAACTGCGCCGGTCGCCGCGCCAGCAGCCGGCCCAACGCCGTGACCCCGTCGGTGAGCCGCCATGACTCCTGGTCGGCCTCGACCCGCTCGCCCAGCCGGGTGTCGACCCGCTGCCAGACACCGTGGGTGGCCAGCGGCGAACGGGCCCGCTCCGCCGGCTGGTACGCCTGGAGCACCGCCTCCTGGGCGACCACGTCGAACTCGTTGCCCGACACCCAGCTGGCGAAGGCCCGGTGGTACGCCCGGTACACGGCGGCCGGATCGTCGCTGGCGGCCCGGGCGTGCCCCAGCTCCTGGGCGAGTTCGCCCCGGTCGTCGCGGCCGGCGGCGTACTCGTCGGCCAGGGCGAGCATCTGGGCCACCCCAGGCACCGCCGGCACGGTGAGCCCCGAGCCGACGAGCAGCGTGAGGTGCTCGCCGCGCCGGACGGCGGCGACGAGGTGCTCGACGAGCGCGGCGGCGCCGTCCGGCGCGCTCATGGTCCCTGGAACTCGTGCCACAGCTCGCCCGGGCGTGGCGAGAACGGGGCGTCGGAGGCGTCGTCGGCGAACAGCAGCGAGCCCTGTTCCAGGTCGGATTCAAGCTCGCCGGGCCCCCAGCCCAGGTATCCGGAGAAGATTCGCAGGTCGCCCAGGGCGCTGTCCATCTCGGCGGTGTCGGCCGAGAGCGCCACGGTGCCGAGGCGTCCGGCGACCCGGACGAACCGGGTGGGAGCGACGGCGTCGGGGCGCAGCAGCGCGATCGCGATGAACCCTGCCGAGACGACCGGACCGCCGTCGAACACCACCGCCGGGTCGCTGACCAGATGATCCCACCGTGGCGCGGCGACTTCGACCGGGCGCTCGCCCGGGGCGTTGAGGCGCACGCCCAGCGCCCCGCGTTCGGGGTGGTACCGCAGGACGAGCACGACCGCCTCCCGGAGGTCGGGGCCGGTGACGTGCGGCGAGGCGACGAGCACCCGGCCGCTGAGGTCGTGGGTGTGCAGGGCGGCGTTGCGCACCACCGGCATGTCGTCGCCGGAGTTGCGGGCGCGGACCTCCGGCTGTGGCAGCTGCCGGGCGTGCAGCCGTTCCCGTAGCGTCTCCCAGATCGTCTTGACGTCCAACAGCCGCGGCCCGGCCGGCAGGCCCTCCCGCATGAGGTCGATCAGCTCGCCGCTGAACGCGGTGTACCGCGCCCCGATCGGCGCCCGCGCCGTCTCGGTGGCCGCGGCGGCCACCAACAGGCAGCTCTTGTCGATCCGCGCCTTGTCGGCCAGGGCGATCGCCCGTGACTGTGGTCCGGTCATCTCGGCCCGACCGGCGTAGCAGCAGTCCAGAATGACCAGACGCCGCTCGGCGGCGCTGCGCCGGACGTTGCGGCTGACCCAGTCGTACGGCACGGCGGTGGCGTGGACCGCGGTCGGGACGGTGTCCTGCAGGCCCAGGAACAGGTCGCGGCTGTCGATGTCGATGAGCCCGTGTCCGGCGTAGTAGACCAGCAGCATCCCGCCCGAGCGCACCGCCGCGGCCGCCTCCGACAGCGCGATGTCCACGTCCCGGGGCGAGGTCGGGTCCAGCAGCAGCCGGCAGTTGTCGTCGGGCAGCCCCCACAGCGCCGGGTCACGTAGCACCTCGGCCAGGCCGTCGAGGTTCGCGGCGACCGCCGGTAGGCCCGGGAGCCGGTCGTAGCGCGCCGCGCCGATGAGCACCGCCCGGGAGATCTCGGGGTCGGCCAGCCGTTCCATCACCCGGAGCGGCCGTCCCACTCCCGGACGAGCGTGGCCAGCGCCTCCGGGTCGTCGGACTCGACCGTGACGGTGGCGCCGTCCGGCTGCCGGGCGACGACCCGCACGGTCGGTCGGTCCGGCCGCGAGCGCCGCCACCTGTCGACGGACACCAGAAGCGCCGAGAGCGCGATCGCGTTGCCGATGACGAGTTGGAGCAGGTCGAGCGTGGCGCCCATGTGCGCCTCGGCGCCGGGGGTGAGCCGGGGGTCGCGGCTCTCCGGCGGCAGCTGGTGGTCCTGTGCCAGCCAGTGGGCCAGCTCCAGCAGGGTGCCGGGGGTGGCGTCGACGCGCAGGTAGATGTCCATCAGAGGTCCTCCCGCGGGGGCCGGGTGCGGGCGACTTTATCCGAGAGCGCGCCGGATGTCACCGGTGTCCGGGTCCACGGCGGCGGCCCCGCCGGGCCCGGTCGGCGGTCGGCGATAGGGTGGCTCAATGACTGACCGTAAGCCCGTGACGCCGGGGTCCGTGTCGCCGATGCGGCCGGTCCCCCCCCATATCGTCCGTCCGGAGTACGTCGGCAAGAAGCGCCCCCAGCGGGGCGTCACCGACGTGCAGACGCCGGAGACGATCGAGAAGATGCGGGTGGCGAGCCGGTTGGCCGCCCAGGCGGTGCGGCTGGCGGGGGAGCACTGCAAGCCCGGCGTCGCCACCGACGAGATCGACCGGGTGGTGCACGAGTTCCTCTGCGACCACGGGGCCTACCCGTCCACGCTCGGGTACCCGGGGTCCAGCGGTCGCTGCGCGCCGTTCCCCAAGGCGTGTTGCACCTCGCTCAATGAGGTCATCTGCCACGGCATCCCCGACTCGACCATTCTGGAGGACGGTGACATCGTCAACGTCGATGTCACCGCGTTCATCGGGGGCGTGCACGGCGACACCGACGCAACCTTCTGCGTCGGAGACGTCAGCGAGGAGGCCCGTCTGCTGGTGGAGCGCACCGAGGAGGCGATGATGCGCGGCATCCGCGCCGTCGCCCCGGGCCGTGCGCTCAACGCTGTGGGGCGGGTGATCGAGTCGTACGCCCGTCGCTTCGGCTACGGGGTGGTGCGTGACTTCACCGGGCACGGCATCGGCGAGGCGTTCCACAGCGGCCTGTACGTGCCGCACTACGACAACCCGCAGCTCGACGTGGTGATGGAGCCGGGGATGACCTTCACCATTGAGCCGATGATCACGCTGGGGACGCACGATTACCACCTCTGGGACGACGGTTGGACGGTCGTCACGGCGGACGGCCGTTGGACCGCCCAGTTCGAGCACACCATCGTGGTGACTGACGACGGCCACGAGATCCTCACCCTGCCGTGACCGGCGACCGTAGGCCGGCGGCCCTCCCGGCCGCGCACCACCAGGACCATCATGCCGACGTCAGCGGCGGCTGGTTGCGCGCCGCCACCTTCGGCGCCATGGACGGACTGGTGACCAACATCGCCCTCATCGCTGGGGTCGGCGGCGGTGGCGTCAGCGACCGCACCCTCGTGCTCACCGGGGTGGCCGGCCTGGTGGCCGGGGCCATTTCGATGGGCCTGGGGGAGTTCACCAGCGTCCAGGCGCAGAACGAGCAGATCGCCGCGGAGGTGGCACGGGAGCGCCGTGAGCTGCAACGGCACCCCGAAGCTGAGGCCGAGGAGCTGGCCCGGATCTGGATCGCCCGGGGCCTGCCGGCCGAGGCCGCCCACCAGATGGCCACCGTCCTCAAGGAGCACCCGGAGGAGGCGTTGCGGGTTCATGTCCGGGAGGAGATGGGCGTCGACGCCGAGGACCACCCGAGCCCGTGGACGGCGGCGATCTCGTCGTTCCTGTGCTTCTGCGTGGGCGCGTTGGTGCCGCTGCTGCCGTACCTGGTGGGGTTCCCCTCGTTGCCGCTGGCGTTGGGCGTCGGCGGCATCGGGCTGTTCGCGGCGGGGGCGGTTGTCGCCAGATTCACCCGTCGGCCGTGGTGGCGCAGCGGGCTGCGACAGCTGGCGTTGGGCGGGGCGGCCGCGGCCGCCACCTACGGCATCGGCGTCCTCATCGGGGTGGACGCCGTCTCCTGATCTCCTGTCGGTCAGGCGTCTCAGGTCGGTCAGGCGGGGCGGCCGGGGTAGGGGACGGTGGCTGGGGTGACCTTGCTGGCGATCCGCCAGCCGGTGGCCCGCCGGGCGCACCCGGTCAGCCCGTTGAGCGTGACGCCTCGGTCGGCCCGTTCGGTCGGCGCCAGCGCTGCCCGCCACAGCGTCGCCATTCTTTCCTCGACGTCCAGCGCCAGCCGCAGCGCGCTGGCCCGGTCGGTGACGGGGAACGGCAACGTGTACCCGGGGGCGACCGGCGGCGGGGTGGCGCCGGTGCTGGCCAGGGCCAGCAGCAACGCGTCCCGTTGGTCGCGGTGGGCGGCTTCGGCGGCTCGGGCGGCGGCGGCGTCCGAGCCGGTGAGCTGGACGCCGAGCCGACCATACGCGTAGATCGCCGCGTTGACGCCCGCCAGCGCGGCGGTCAGCCGTTCGTCGCGGTCGGTCACCGGAGCGCCCCGCCGTGGCTGGCCCGGGCGGCGGCGATCTCGCCGAGCAGGGTGGCCCGTGACGCCGGCGCGGCCAGACACGCGGTGGCGGCGGAGTCCTGGGCGCGTCGTTCGGCGGCGCGCAGGGTGGCCGTGCCCGGCGGTGGCGTCGGCGCGCCGGGGGGGCGGGGTGACGGCGCGGGCGCGCCGATCAGCTCGGCAAGCGCCCGGGCGTGCTCGGCATGCGTGTCGCGGATCACCGTGAGCGGCGCCGACGGCCTGGACGCCAGCGCGGCGTCGTAGCTGGCTACCAGCGCCGTGGTCTCCACCAGCAGCGGGTGCAGCGGGTCCTGCGCCGGATCCGGCTCGGGCTCGCCGTCGAGGAGCCCGCAGCCGCTCAGCCCGACAACGGCGCCGGCAGCGGCGGCCAGCGCGGCCCGTCTGGTGAACCGCTGTCGGTCCATGCCCGACCTGACGCCCCTGTCGTTGTCCCGGCCCGCCCGTCGGTGATCGTCATCTCTCCACATCAGGACCAGTCAACACCATGGTCGCCGCCGGGCCGGGGTCGCGACTCGCCGCCCGGCGGGCGCCCGGCCGTCGTCGGCGGCGCGGCGGTCCGGCGCCGGCCGTAGCCGATGCGCCCGTGACGAGTCGGGGCGGCTTACCGACGCTCGACTCGGCCCGCGCGTTACGCTCTGCGCAGTTGCCGTGCGCGATCGCGCCGGCGGCGTGCTGGGACGCTCACGGAGCGTGTGAGTGGACCGCTTCCGGTTCGCCCGTCGCCGTGGCGCCGGCGACAACCGTGAGAGGGGAGCACGCAGATGTCACGCGGTCGATCCGCCGGACGTCCCGGAGGCGCCCGGGCCGGGCGTTCCGGAGCTGCCCCGGGGCGCTCCGCCGCCCCACGCGGCGAGGCCGCGGCCCGGGTGCGGACCAACCGGGCCAGCAGTCCCGAGGCCGTCAGGCGCGACCGCGTCCGCGCGATCGTGGAGCCGGTCGTCGTGGCCGCCGGGTACGACCTTGAGGACCTGGCGATGTCCCGGGCCGGCCGCCGGCACCTGCTGCGCCTGACCATCGACGCGGACGGCGGAATCACCCTCGACGCGGTCGCCGTCGTGTCCCGGGCGGTGTCCGCGGCGTTGGACGCGGCGGAGGAGTCCGGCGGTGTGCTCTTCGACGGCGAGTACAGCCTTGAGGTGGGCTCGCCCGGAGTGGACCGCCCGCTGCGACTGCCCCGGCACTGGGGGCGTAACGTCGGACGACTGGTGCGGGTGCAGGTCCGGGCGGAGGATGCCGAGCGGCGCCTGACCGGCCGGGTCGTCGCCGCCGATGACGAGGGCGTTTGCCTGGACGTCGACGGCGACGAGCAGAGCTTCGGCTACGAGCGGCTCGGCCCGGGCCGGGTGCAGATCGAGTTCAACCGACTGGACGAGGTCACGGACGACGATCTCGATGAGATCGCTCCGGACGAGGACGAGGAGAGTGACCAGAGGTGAACATCGACCTCGCCGCGTTGCGGGCGTTGGAGCGGGAGCGGGAGATCCCGTTCGACACCATCCTGAACGCCATCGAGACCGCGTTGTTGACGGCCTACCGGCACACCGAGGGCGCCCAGTCGCACGCCCGGGTCGAGATCGACCGGAAGTCTGGCGCCGCGCTGGTCTACGCCCAGGAGATGGCCGAGGACGGCACGGTCGCCCGCGAGTACGACGACACGCCGCACGACTTCGGGCGGATCGCGGCGATGACCGCCAAGCAGGTGATCCTCCAGCGGTTACGGGAGGCCACCGACGAGGCCCACTTCGGCGAGTACGCCGGCCGGGAGGGCGACCTGGTCACCGGCGTCGTCCAGGCTCACGAGACCCGGGTGGAGAAGGGCATCGTCAGCATCGACCTCGGCAAGATCGAGGCGGTGCTCCCGCAGTCTGAGAAGGTGCCGGGGGAGCAGTACCCGCACGGGATGCGGGTGCGGGCCGTCGTGGTCAATGTCGCGCGAACGATGCGCGGGCCGCAGATCACCGTGTCCCGGACCCACCCGAGCCTGGTGAAGCGGTTGTTCGCGCTTGAGGTTCCGGAGATCGCCGACGGGACTGTCGACATTGCGGCGATCGCCCGTGAGGCTGGTCACCGCACCAAGATCGCAGTGCGATCGACGGTGGCTGGCGTCAACGCCAAGGGCGCCTGTATAGGCCCGATGGGGCAGCGCGTTCGGGCGGTGATGAGCGAGCTGCACGGCGAGAAGATCGACATCATCGACTGGTCCGACGACCCGGCCCAGTTCGTCGGCAATGCGCTCTCGCCGGCCAAGGCGCTCAACGTGGAGGTCGTCGACCTCGCCACGCGTACGGCCCGGGTGACCGTCCCCGACTACCAGCTCTCGTTGGCCATCGGCCGCGAGGGCCAGAACGCCCGGCTGGCGGCGCGGCTGACGGGCTGGCGGATCGACATCCGGTCCGACGCCGAGCAGGCTCAGGCCGAAGTCGCTCCGGCGGGCGCGGGCGGTCAGTCGAGCCAGGGTGAGCCAGGCGGCGCGCGGCGCGCGACGTAGGGGTAGACTTCCGGGGAAACGTTGCGTATGCACTCGTGGCGTGTCGTCCCGACGATCGCTCCAGGCAGACCGTTCGTGTCATCTGCGCCGGTTCGTGTCACCAACACGGGCCTGCGCGCTGGGCCCGGCGCCCCGCTCCTGTGGGCGCCCTGACCCGGACGACGGGCTTCCAGCGAGGTTGGGTGGGTTTTGGCAAGGCGTAGTCGTGCCGGAGCGGCCGCGGACGAGAGTCCGGGGGCTCCGACACAGGCCGGGCCGGTACGCACCTGCGTCGGCTGTCGGCAACGCACACCAATGCAAGACCTTCTGCGTGTTGTTGTGCGCGGCGCCGGGTCGGAGTTGACACTCCAGCCCGACCCGCTACGACGACTGTCAGGGCGGGGCGCGCACCTTCACCCCGATCTGGCCTGCTTCGCGTTGGCGGAGCGCCGCCGCGCTTTCGGGCGTGCGTTGCGCGTTCCTGGCGTCCCTGACGCCGGTCCGCTCGCCGAGCACCTCCGCGCGGTCACCGTGCCGCGCGGGACCACCGACGGCGCCGCCCCTGGGGCGTCGCCCGACAGCAAGGTAGGACGACCGACATGAGCACACGATGAAGTCGCACCAATGATCGGGCTTCAAGTGCAGTTATGAGGTCGATGCGGGCTGTCCGCACGACCTCAGAGTGAGGAGTGCAGTGGCAGGTAAGGCCCGCGTACACGAGCTGGCAAAAGAGCTCGGGGTCGAAAGCAAGACAGTTCTCGCCAAGCTCAAGGAGATGGGCGAGTTCGTCAAATCTGCGTCGAGCACGGTGGAGGTCCCGGTAGCCCGGCGCCTGCGCGCCGCGTTCGAGGCCGCTGGTGGAGCTGCCCCGGCCGCTCCCGCAGCGCCGGCGGCGCCGGCCACCCCGGCCGCCCCGGCAGCAGCTCCGACCGTCGCCGCCACGCCGGCGGCGCCGAAGTCGGCTGCTCCCAAGCCAGGACCGCCGAAGCGGCCCGCCGCTCCGGCGGCGCCGAAGGCTCCGGCGCCCGCCGCGCCCATGCCGGCGCCGGCCGGCAAGAGCGCCCACGACATCGAGGTCGCCGCAGCGGAGGCTCGCGCGGCGGCGCTCAAGAAAGAGCAGGAGGCGGCCGTCAAGGCCGCTCAGCAGGCGGCGAAGCAGCGCGAGGCCGACGGCCCCGTCAGCCCTACGCCGACGACCTCCTCGCCGCGTCCCGGTCCCGGCGCGATGCCGCCGCGGCCAGGCTCCCCGGCTGCCTCGCCGCGTCCCGGCGCCCCGGGCGCCGGTGGCGCTCCGGGTCGTCCCGCGCCCGGCGGTCGCCCGCCGTCGCGTAGCGGCGGCAACAACCCGTTCGGCATCACCCCGCCCGGCGGCCGTCCGTCGCCCTCGAACATGCCTCGACCCAACCCGGCCGGCATGCCGCCGCGACCCAGCCCGGCGTCGATGCCGCCGCGGCCGAGTCCGGCGTCAATGCCGTCGCAGCGCCCCGGCCGTCCTGGCGGCGGCCCCGGCGGCGGCGGTCGCCCGGGCGGTCCCGGCGGCGGCGCCGGTCGTCCCGGCGGGGCCGGCGGTGGCTTCCGTGGCGGTCCCGGTGGCGCCGGCGGTGGCGGTGGCGGTGGCTTCCGTGGTGGTCCCGGTGGCGGGGCCGGCGGTGGCTTCCGTGGCGGTCCCGGTGGCGGCGCTGGCGCTCCCGGCGCTGGCGGCGGCGGGTACCGTCCTGGCGGTCCCGGTGGCGGCGGTGGTCGTCCCGGTGGCGGCGGTCGTGGCCGTGGCGGCGGCGCCGCTGGCGCCTTCGGTCGTCCCGGTGGTCGGCCGACCCGCGGTCGTAAGTCCAAGAAGCAGCGTAGGCAGGAGTTCGACAACCTGTCCGCCCCGACGATGTCGTCGGGCGCCCCGCGGGGTCAGGGCCAGGTCGTCCGGCTCTCCCGTGGCGCGTCGCTGTCGGACTTCGCCGACAAGATCAATGCCAATCCGGGCTCGCTCGTCCAGGAGATGTTCAACCTGGGCGAGATGGTGACGGCGACGCAGTCGTGCTCTGACGACACGCTGCTGCTCATCGGCGAGCACCTGGGCTTCGACGTCCAGATCGTCAGCCCCGAGGACGAGGACCGTGAGCTGCTCGCTCAGTTCAACATCGACCTCGAGGCCGATGTCGACGTCACTCGCCTGGTCAGCCGGGCGCCGGTCGTGACCGTCATGGGTCACGTCGACCACGGTAAGACCAAGCTCCTCGACGCCATCCGTAAGGCGGACGTCGTCGCGGGCGAGGCCGGCGGCATCACCCAGCACATCGGCGCGTACCAGGTGCACTTCGAGCACGACGGCCAGGAGCGCGCGGTCACCCTGATCGACACCCCGGGTCACGAGGCGTTCACCGCCATGCGGGCCCGTGGCGCCCAGGTCACCGACATCGTGATCCTGGTCGTCGCCGCCGACGACGGCGTCATGCCGCAGACCATCGAGGCGTTGAACCACGCCAAGGCGGCTGAGGTGCCGATCGTCGTCGCGGTCAACAAGATCGACAAGGAAGGCGCCAACCCGGACAAGGTGCGCCAGCAGCTCACCGAGTACGGCCTGGTCGCCGAGGAGTACGGCGGCGACACCATGTTCGTCAACGTCGCCGCCAAGCCCGGCATCGGCATCGACGAGCTGCTGTCGGCTGTCCTGCTGACCGCCGACGCGTCGTTGGAGCTGACCGCTCCGATCGACGGGCCGGCTCAGGGCGTCGCGGTGGAGGCCCACCTGGACAAGGGTCGGGGCGCTGTCGCCACGGTCCTGGTCCAGAAGGGCACCCTCCGCGCCGGCGACTCGATCGTCGCCGGCGGCGCGCACGGTCGCGTCCGGGCGATGCTCGACGAGCACGGCAACCAGGTGAAGGAGGCCGGGCCGTCGCGTCCGGTGCTGGTCCTGGGCCTGACCTCGGTTCCCAGCGCTGGCGACACGTTCCTGGCCGCCTCGGACGACCGCACGGTGCGGCAGATCGCCGAGCAGCGGCAGGCCCGCCGCCGCGCGGCGAGCTTCGCCAACTCGCGCGGTCGGGCGACGCTCGAGAACTTCATGGACCAGATCAAGGAGGGGGAGAAGAGCTCGCTCACGCTCATCCTCAAGGGCGATGTCTCCGGTTCGGTGGAGGCCCTTGAAGACGCGCTGTTCAAGCTCGACATCCCCGAGGAGGTCCAGCTCAAGATCCTCGACCGTGGCGTCGGCGCGATCACCGAGAGCAACGTCATGCTGGCGTCGGCCTCGGACGCGATCATCGTCGGCTACAACGTCCGGGCGCAGGGCAAGGGCATCGAGACCCTGGCCGAGCGCGAGGGTGTGGAGATCCGGTACTACACGGTCATCTACCAGGCCCTGGAGGAGATCGAGGCGGCCCTCAAGGGTCTGCTCAAGCCGGAGTTCGAAGAGGCCGAGCTGGGCAGCGCCGAGGTCCGGGACGTGTTCCGTTCGTCCAAGGTCGGCACGATCGCCGGTTGTGTGGTCCGTTCGGGCATCATGCGGCGCAACGCCAAGGCCCGGCTCATCCGCGACGGCGTGGTGGTGGCGGACAGCGTCACCATCTCCTCGCTCAAGCGGTTCAAGGACGACGCGACCGAGGTCCGTGAGGGCTTCGAGTGTGGTCTGACGCTGAGCAACTACAACAATGTTCAGGTCGGCGACGTCATCGAGATCTTCGAGATGCGCGAGAAGCCGCGCGCCTGACAACGCCGAGCAGGTAGCACCACGGATGGGCCGGACGCCACAGGCGCCCGGCCCATCCGCCTACCCATTCCCTCCACCCGTCGAGGACGGGTGGGTAGGGTGGCTGGCCATGTACACCGGAACTGCTGTTTTCGACATGCTGCTGCCGGGGGACTCGCGGTCACTCAAGCAGAAGCGCTCGTATGTGCGTCCCATTCTCGCGGCGCTGCGCCGTCTTGAGGTGGCGGTGGCCGAGGTGGGAGCGCACGAGCTGCATGGACGGGCCCAGATCGGCGTCGGCGTGGTCGCTGCCGACAGTGGTCATGTGCGCGAGGTGCTCGACGCCTGTGAACGGCTGGTCGCCGCCCGTCCGGAGATCGAGCTGCTCTCGGCGCGGCGCGCGCTGCACACCGACGAGGATTGACCGGTTCCGGCACCGCCGTACACGCCATCACAGGGCGGACCTGCGGTGCGCTGGCCACCGTCCGGCGCGGGTAGGGTCGTTGTGGAAGGCGCGGTTCCGCCGTGGCGGACAGTGGCCCGGTGGACGGGGCGCGCGGACGGCGGCGCGGCCCGGGGTTCGTGTGACGGCCGCGCCAGGTGGCCGATTCCCCGGCTGGGATGGTACGCGGCGGGCGTTTGCAGGCCCGGTGGGACGAGTGGAGGTGTCCGAACGATGACGGACCAAGCGAAGGTGCGCCGGCATGCGGAGCGGGTCAAGGAGCTTGTCGCTTCGGTGGTGCGCACCCAGATCAAGGACCCCCGACTGGGGATGCTCACCGTGACGGACGCCAGGATCACCGCGGACCTGCGTGAGGCCACAGTCTTCTACACGGTGCTGGGCGGATCGGCCGCCGAGGTGGGCACCGCCGCGGCGTTGGAGAGCGCCAAGGGCCTGGTCCGTAGCACCGTGGGCAAGGCGCTGGGGCTGCGGCACTCGCCGACGATCAGTTTCGTGCTCGATCATGTGCACGAGAACGTCCAGAAGATCGACGAGCTGATCCATCTCGCCCGGGACGCCGACGCGGAGGTGCAGCGCCGGGCGGCGGCTGCCTCGTTCGCTGGCGACGCCCAGCCCTACCGCCTCGACGAGGACGACGACACCGACGGGGACAGCGACCGCGTCCCCGGCGACAGCCGGGACGGAGCCGCAACCACCCCCGGAGCCGGTGGCGTTGCCGGGGCAGTGGGCGGCGACGTCGATGCGGGCCGTGCCAGGGGCGAGCGGTGACGTCGACCGGGCCGGACGAGTCAGCCTGGGCGGCGGCGGTGGCCGCCGTGGAACGGCAGGCCCTGGACGCCAAAGTGCTGCTGATCTGCCATGTCAACCCGGACGGGGACGCCCTGGGAAGCATGTTGGGGTTCGGGTTGGGACTGCTGCGCCGCGGCCACACCAACGTGCAGGCGGTCTTTCCCGGCCCGTTGTTCATCGCGGAGCCGTTCCAGGGTCTGCCGGGCCTTGACCTGCTCGTCGCTGAGGGCGACGCGTGCCCTGAACCCGATCTGGTGGTCTGTTTCGACGCTGCCAGCCAGGCGCGGCTCGGCGGGCTGGTCGACCGGTTGGAGCGGGCGGGCGTGTCGATCGTGCTCGACCACCACGCCTCGAACCCGGGGTTCGGGGATATCCCGCTGGTGGATCCGGCCGCCGCGGCTACCTCCGTCGTCGCCGCCCAGTTGCTGGACCGGCTCGGTGTCGAGCTGGACGCGGCGATCGCCGAGTGCCTGTATGTGGCGTTGGTGACCGACACCGGCTCGTTCCGGTTCGCGTTGACGACGCCGGCCGTCCACGAGTTGGCGGCGCGGCTGGTGGCCACCGGGCTGCGTCCCGAGGAGATCTCCCAGCGGGTGCTCGACAGCCGCCCCTTCGGCGCGATCAAGCTGTTCGGGGACGTCCTGAGCCGGGCCGAGTTGGAGCCGGCCGCGGCCGGCGGCGTCGGGCTGGTGTGGACGTTTGCCACGTTGGAGGACCTGATCCGGCACAAGCAGGAGCCGTACGTCATGGAGGCGCTCATCGAGGCGGTACGGGGCGCCGCGGAGGCGGACGTGGCCTGCGTCTTCAAGCAGGTCGCCGAGCGTGAGTGGTCGGTGTCGATGCGCAGCAAGGGAGCCCGTGACGTGAGCCGCGTCGCGGTCTCGCTCGGCGGCGGCGGCCACCGGCTCGCCGCCGGCTACAGCTGCGCGGGCACGCTTGCGGATGTCGTCGAGGCGTTGCGTGCGGAGCTGACCCTCGCCAGCAGCTAGGTAGACGCCGTGTCCACGGTGGAGAGAGGGTCGCCGGGGGCGCCGGAGGCGTCGTTGGGCCGACTGGTCCGGCTCGCGGCGCCGACGCTGGTGGTCCTCGCTGCGGAGCCGTTGTACCTGCTCGTCGACAGCGCCGTGGTCGGCCGCCTCGGCGCGGTGGCCCTGGCCTCGCTGGCGGTCGGTGGCGGACTCATGGCGGTCTGCGCCTGGCTGGGCAATGTCCTGGCCTACGGCACCACGAGTCGGGCGGCCCGTCAGTTCGGGGCCGGTGATCGGGCTGCCGCGGTGGCTGAGGGCGTTCAGGCGTCCTGGCTGGCGCTGGCCGGCGGGTGCCTGATGATCCTTGTCGGACAGCTTTCGGCCGGGCCGGCGTGTCGGGCGTTGGCCGGGTCGTCGGAGGTCGCGGCCGGGGCTGAGGCGTGGTTCCGGGTCGCTGTGCTGGGCGCGCCTGGCCTGTTGCTGGCGACGGCCGGGAACGGGTGGCTGCGGGCGGTGCAGGACACCGCCCGTCCGCTGCGTTACGTGCTGGGTGTCAATCTGCTGTCGGCGGCGGCGTGTCCGTTGCTGGTGTACCCGGCGGGGTTGGGCCTGACCGGATCGGCGGTGGCCAACGCCGGGGCGCAGACGCTGGGCGGGCTGCTGTTCGTCCGCGCGCTGTTGGCCGAGCGGGTGTCGCTGCGGCCGCGCCCCGCCGAGCTGGGGGAGCAGCTGCGGCTCGGTAGGGACCTGCTGCTGCGCGGTCTGGCGTTCCAGGCGTCGTTCCTCACCGCGGCGGCCGTGGTGGCCAGGTTCGGGGCCGCATCGCTGGCGGCGCACCAGATCGCGCTCCAGTTGTGGATGTTCTGCGCGTTCTGCCTGGACGCGGTGGCGATCGCGGCGCAGGCGTTGGTGGGGGCCGCGCTGGGCGCCGGGCAGGCGGCGCAGGCCCGCGCGCTGGCCCGGCGGGCCGCGTCGCTCGGGGCCGGCTGTGGGACGGCGGTGGCCGTCCTCATCGCCGCTGGTTGGCAGGTCATTCCGCGGTGGTTCACCGACGACCCGCGGGTGTGGGCGGCGGCCGCCGACGCGTGGCCGTGGTTCGCGGCGATGCAGCCGCTGGCCGGCGTCGTGTTCGCCCTGGACGGCGTGCTCATCGGCGCCGGCGACGCCCGGTACCTGCGGGACGTGACGATCGTTGCGGCGGCGGGGGTGTTCCTGCCGGGCGCCCTGGCGGCCGGCTGGTGGGACCTGGGCCTGGGCGGGGTGTGGGCCGCGCTCGCCTTGTTCGTCGTGGCGCGGCTGGCGCTCCTGCTGGCCCGCCTGCGGCACGGCGGATGGGCGGTCACCGGCTCCCGTCGCTGATCTGTCACTCTGGTCGGCGTGACTACGGACGGACTGATCATCGTGGACAAGCCGGGCGGGATGACCTCCCACGACGTCGTGGCCCGGATGCGCCGCTTGGCCAGGACCCGCCGGGTCGGCCACGGCGGGACGCTCGATCCGATGGCCACCGGAGTGCTGGTGATCGCCGTCGGCCGGGCGACCCGGCTTCTCACCTACGTCATTGGCGCCCGCAAAAGCTACGACGCGACGATCCGGCTCGGCCAGGGCACCGTCACCGACGACGCCGAGGGCGAGGTGACGAGCGCCGCTGACGCGTCCGGCGTCTCCGACGCCCAGATCACCGCGGGCCTGGCTGCCCTCACCGGCGACATCCAGCAGGCCCCGAGCGCCGTCAGCGCCATCAAGGTGAACGGGGTGCGCGCCTACAAACGGGTCCGCGACGGCGAGGAACTGGCGTTGGCCCCGCGCCCGGTGACCGTCCACGAGCTGATCACGCACGACGTCCAACGGGGCGCCGGTCCGGTGGTGGACGTGCGCGTCTCGGTGACGTGCTCGGCCGGCACCTATATCCGGGCGATCGCCCGCGACCTGGGAGCCGCGCTGGGCGTCGGGGGGCACCTGACCGCGCTGCGACGCACGGCCGTCGGCGCCTTTCCCCTCGCTGACGCGGCGACCCTGGACCAGTTGGCGGAGCGCGACCCGGCGGAGATCCTCACCCTGCCGATGGCGGACGCGGCCCGGCGCTTCCTGCCCCAGCGGCAGGCCGACGACCAGGAGACCAGGACGCTGTCGCACGGCGGCCCGTTGGCGGCTGCCGGCCTGGACGGGCCCTACGCGGTGTTCGGCCCGGACGGCGCGCTGCTGGCGGTGGTCAGCGAACGCGACGGCCGGGCCCGGCCCGAGGTGGTCTTCAATGCCGCCTGACCCGGCGTCCTAGCCGCTGGGGCGGTCCTGCCGTCGTTTGAGGTGGGCGGCGAGTATGGCGACGAGATCCGCGGCTACGTACGGCTTGTCGAGGAACCCGTCGCAGCCGGCGGCCATCGCCGCGGCCCGTTCGGCGGGCAGCACGCTGGCGGTGAGGGCGACGACCTCGGGGCGGCTGTAGTCGTCGCGGCTGGACAGCTCGGTGGCCAGGGTGAGGCCGTTGCCGTCGGGCAGGTTGAGGTCGAGCAGCACAACGTCCGGCGGGTCGCCCGCCAACGCCGCCCGCGCGGTCGCCAGCGTCGCCGCCTCCACCAGCTGGATCTCCTTGACGGCTGGGTCGGTGGCCCGGGCGAGACTCGCCCGCACCAGCACCCTGTTCAGCTCCTCGTCTTCGACGAGTAGCACCTGACGCCCGGTCATGTCGCCCCTCCGGCGGTGTCGTGGATGGTGGCCGCCCGGCTGGCGAGCGCCTCGTCATGGTCGTCCGCGTTGTTCGGTGCGGAGTGACGTGCCCCGCTGCGGGATTGGTGGTCGTTGTCGACATGCCGCCGCGGACGGACGGCCGGATTATCCGCCCGATTGTCCGTATCTGTCGACTGGCGGTCTGACGGCGTGTCCGGTAGGTGGCGGTCCAGGGCGGCGAGCAGGTCGGCGGGGTCCACCGGTTTGACGAAGTAGCCGGCGGCCCCCATCGCCAGCCCGGTGCGCCGCTCGTCGACGACGGTGACGATGACGACCGGCACGCCAGAGAGGCCGGGATCGTTCTTGAACTGGCGCAGCACGTCCCAGCCGTGCATCCCGGGCAGCACCACGTCGAGCAGGACGAGCTCCGGCGGCTGCGCCCGGGCCGTCCGGAGTCCGGCCTCGCCGCTGGCGGCGAGGACGACCTGGAAACCGGCTGCGGTGAGGTGGGTGCGCATCAGCTCGGCGGCCCGCAGGTCGTCCTCGATGACCAGCACCCGACCGCGCTGGCCGTCGCCGTCGATGTCGGGGCGCTCGGCGCTGGCCGGCGCGGCTGCCGGCAGGTAGAGGGTGAAACGGCTGCCCTCGCCGAGGGTTGATTCGAGACGGATATCGCCGCCGTGGGCCTGGGCCAGGCGGCGGGTCAACGCCAGTCCCAGTCCGGTGCCGGCCTGGCGTTGGGTGGCCGAGCCGACCTGTTGGAACTCCTCGAACACCCGGCTCTGGTCGTCGGTCTCGATTCCGACGCCGGTGTCGGTGACCGCCACCAGGACGTGCGGGCCGTCCGCGCCGCCGGAGAGGGTGATGTGGCCGCCTTCCGGTGTGAACTTGATCGCGTTCGAGAGGAGGTTTTCGAGCATCTGGCGGAACCGGACCGGGTCTACGTGCGCGGTGAGCGGGGGCAGGTCCAACCGGGTGCGTAGCCGTTTGTTGTCGACCAGCGGCCGCAGCGCGGTGATGAGGTCGCCGGCGGCGATGTCGACCCGCAGCGGGACCGGCTGGAGGTCGAGGCGACCGGCTTCGACCTTGGTGAGGTCGAGCACGTCGTTGATGAGCCCGAGCAGATGCCGGCCGCTGGAGTGGATGTGGTCGACCCAGTCGGCCGGGACGACGCGGTTGTCCTCCTCGGCACGCTCGCCGCGCATGAGGTCGGAGAAGCCGATGATCGCGTTGAGGGGTGTGCGCAGCTCGTGGCTCATGCTCGCCAGGAAGCTCGACTTGGCCTGGCTGGCCTCGGTGAGCGCCCCGACCGAGTCGGCCAGCTCCTCGGCCAGCCGACCCCGTTCGGCGATGACCGCCCCGCGTTCTGCCAGGATGCCGGCCTGGCCGCCCAGGTCGGCGAGCATGCGAAGGTCGTCGTCGTGGAACAGGCTGCGTTGCTCGTCGATGACCAGCAGCGCGCCGCTGGTGTCGGGCGGGACGATGAGCCCGATCGCGGTGAGGTGCTGCCCGGGGTACGCCTGGGTGTAGTGCCGGGCCAGCGGCCCGCCGGCCCCGGGCTGGCCGAGGACCAGGGGTTGCCGGGCTTTGAGCAGCTCGTCGAGGTCGCGGGCGCGGCATCCGGCTGGCGGTCTCATATCGGACCCGGCTGCGGTCGGCTGGATGAGGTGGTCGCCGGCGCGGATGAGCACGGCGACGCCCCGTGATCCGGCGACGGAGCGGACGATCTCGGCGTAGCGGCGCCAGATCTGGTCGCTGGTGTCGGTGGCCGGGGCGCGCAGGATCTCCTCCCAGACGGTGTAGGCGGCCGCCGCCGACCACTGCCGGCGCAGCCACTGCGGCGGGAAGAAAGCGATGAGGTAGCCGGCGGCGGAGGCCAGCGCGAGCAGTCGGCTGGAGGTGGCCAGCGCCGGTCCGGTGACCACGCTCGCGCCCAGGGCGCCGCCGGCCGCGGCGAAGCCGGCGGTGGACCAGGCGGCCAGGTGCAGGCGGACGGTGGCCGCGCCGGTGCGCCGTCGCGCTTCGGCCCACAGGTAGACCGCCGCCACCCCCTCAGCGATCATGAAGACCACGATGAAGCTGAGGATGAGGCTCCAGGACAGTGGCCGCGGCGCGAGCAGCGCCGGGACGGCGGCCCCGAGGTAGCCGAGAAGCGTGGCGGTGGTCAGCCAGCGCGGCACGGCGTGCAGGCGGTTGATAAGGCGCAATGTCAGGTAGGGCTGGAGGAGCAGCATCGCCTGCGCGACGGCGACGACGGCCGGGTGCGCCCGCTGGCCGAGCATGCCCACGAGGTCGATGGCGAACAGGGCGGCGGCGGCGGCGAAGAGGATTGTGACGTCGCGTTGCATGGCGTCCCGGGTGCGCAGGTAGCCCCAGAGCGCACGGAAGAAGATCACGGCGAGTAAGAACTCGGCGATCAACGTAATCAACTGGTTACCGTCCATCACATCCCCAGGCAAACTGTAACCAGGGCAGCGCCTGCCCGGTCGTCCTCTGGTGTGATGGGCTCAGGTGGGCCCGCCGGATCCGACGGATGGTCGGCACGGAACCGGGCGCGCGGGCGGGAGATGTCGTGAACGACACCGAGGAGCTGGCGCGGCTTCGGGCACAGGTCGGCCGGACCGCGCACGATCTGGCGAACGTGCTCGGGATCGCGCTCAACTACACGCTGTTCCTGGAGGAGGACCTGCCACCGGAACCGGACCACCCCGCGCGGCAGAGCCTGCCCCAGCTTGAGTCAGCCGCGCGCCGGGCCGTCGAACTGGTCCGCCAACTCCAGGACGAGCTGGCGACGCCGTCCGGAGGCGGACGCGAGGAGCCGATGGCCCGCTCGTAGGCTGCCGGTATGCAGCGATGGCGGGGATGGGACGCGGCGCCGGCCGACTGGGGCCGTTCGGTGGTCACGATCGGCGTGTTCGACGGCGTGCACCGCGGGCACCAGGCGACCATCGGTCACGCCGTCGACCGGGCGCGGGAGCTGGGCCTGCGCAGCGTCGTGCTCACCTTCGACCCACACCCTTCCGAGGTGGTCCGGCCCGGGTCTCATCCGGCGGTCCTCACCTCGGCCTCCCGTAAGGCCGAGCTGGTCGAGCAGTTGGGCGTGGACGCGCTCTGGGTGCTGCCGTTCACCCCGGAGCTGTCCCGGCTGCCGGCGCCGGAGTTCGTCCATGACCTGCTGGTCGAGCGGGCGCACGCCGCGGTCGTGGTGGTGGGCGGCAATTTCCGCTTCGGTCATCGCGCCGCCGGGGACGTCGCCTTGTTGGGGCGGTTGGGGCGGCGGTTCGGGTTCCAGGTCACCAACGCGCCGCTGGTCGGCGGGCAGAGCGCCGAAGTGTTCTCGTCGACCCATGTGCGGGCCTGCGTGGCCGCTGGGGACGTGGCCGCCGCGGCGGCGGCGCTGGGTCGGCCGCACCGGCTGGAGGGCGTGGTCGTCCGGGGCGACCAGCGCGGTCGCGAGCTGGGCTTCCCGACGGCCAACCTGCTCACCGAACGGTACGCGGCGGCGCCCGCCGACGGTGTCTACGCGGCGTGGCTGGTGGGGCACGGGCCGGCTCCGCTCATGGCGGCGGTCTCGGTCGGAACCAACCCGACGTTCTCCGGCGTGGAGCGTCGGGTCGAGGCGTTCGTCCTGGACTTCGACGGTGACCTGTACGGCGAGCGCCTGGCGCTGGACTTTGTCGCCCGGCTGCGCCCGATGGTCGCCTACGACGAGGTCGGCGCGTTGGTCGACCAGATCCGGGTCGACGTGGAGCAGACCCGTGAGCTGCTCGCCGACGGCTGACGGCGACGCTGGCGTCGGTCGGACGCGGCGGGGCGCCTGATAGTGTGGGCTCGCGTCGGAAGCCCGACGCGAGGTTGCGCGAGCTGCCCGACGCCGTGGCCGTGACAACCCTTCAACCCCACCAGAAACAGGGAGATCATGGCGATCGATCAGGCAGCCAAGGCCAAGATCCGCGAGGAGTACGCGACTGTCGAGGGTGACACCGGTTCACCTGAGGTTCAGGTCGCGGTCCTCACCAAGCGTATCGCCGAGCTTACCGAGCACCTCAAGGTGCACAAGCACGACCACCACAGCCGCCGGGGGCTGCTGCTGCTGGTCGGCCGTCGTCGGCGACTGCTCAACTACATCCAGAAGAAGGACATCGCCCGCTACCGGACGCTCATCGAGCGTCTCGGTCTGCGGCGCTGACTCCCGCAGCCGCCGGCGGCCACGATGGCCGTCGGCGGCTGGTCAGTTTCACCAACGGGGCCTGAGAACGATCACTGGCGGGGGATGCCGGTGTAGCACCGGTCCTCGGTAGTGGCTCCCGGACCGCCGGCGTACCGCTGGCAGACATCGCCGGGCGCTTCGATCGAAGACCGGCCGCATGCGCGGCTTCCCCTCGGTGCGTGGCCCCACGACCGAAGGAGCACACCATATCCATGACCGGGCAAACCACTCTCGGCACCGCGCACAGCAGGGCGATCATCGACAACGGCGCGTTCGGCGTCCGTGAGGTCGTCTTCTCCACCGGGCGGCTCGCCCGCCAGGCCGCCGGCTCCGTGCTCGCCCAGCTTGACGACACGGTCGTCATGTCGGCGACCACCGCTGGCAAGCAGCCCCGCGAGGGCTTCGATTTCTTCCCGCTCACCGTGGACGTCGAGGAGCGGATGTACGCCGCGGGCCGGATCCCCGGCTCGTTCTTCCGCCGTGAGGGCCGCCCCAGCGAGGACGCCGTCCTCACCTGCCGGCTCATCGACCGTCCGCTGCGTCCGTCCTTCGTCAAGGGCCTGCGCAACGAGGTCCAGGTGGTCTGCACCGTGATGGCGCTGGACCCGGCCCACCCGTACGACGTCGTGGCGATCAACGCCGCGTCGCTGTCGACGCAGATCTCCGGCCTGCCCTTCTCCGGCCCGATCGGCGCCACCCGCATGGCGCACATCGACGGCCAGTGGGTCGCCTTCCCGACCATCGAGGAGCTGGCCCGGGCCACCTTCGACATGGTCGTGGCCGGTCGGGCGCTGCCCGACGGCGATGTCGCGATCATGATGGTCGAGGCCGAGGCCACCGAGAACACGGTCAAGCTGGTCGCCGGTGGCGCCGCCGCCCCGACCGAGGAGGTCGTCGCCAGCGGCCTGGAGGCCGCGAAGCCGGCCATCCGTGAGCTGTGCCGGGCCCAGGGCGAGCTGGCGGCCGTCGCGGCCAAGCCGGTCCAGGAGTTCCCGGTCTTCCTGGACTACCAGGACGACATCTACAACGCCGTCGCCGACGCCGTCCGCGGCGAGGTCGCCGAGGCCCTCAAGATCGCCCCCAAGGCGGAGCGCGAGGAGGCCCTGGACCGGATCAAGGCCAAGGCGGTCGAGCAGGTCGGCGGCAGGTTCGAGGGCCGGGAAAGGGAGCTGTCGGCTGCCTTCCGGTCGCTGACCAAGTCCGAGGTGCGCTCACGCGTGCTGCGGGAGCAGGTCCGCATCGACGGCCGGGGGACGCGCGACATCCGTCCGCTGACCGCGGAGATCCAGGTGCTTCCCCGGGTTCACGGCTCGGCGCTGTTCGAGCGCGGCGAGACCCAGATCCTGGGCGTCACCACCCTCAACATGCTCCGGATGGAGCAGCAGCTCGACACGCTCTCCCCGGAGAAGCACAAGCGCTACATGCATAACTACAACTTCCCGCCCTACTCGGTCGGCGAGACCGGCCGGGTCGGCGCGCCCAAGCGACGCGAGATCGGTCACGGAGCGCTCGCCGAGCGCGCTCTCATCCCGGTGCTGCCGACCCGCGAGGAGTTCCCCTACGCGATCCGGCAGGTCTCCGAGGCGTTGGGCTCCAACGGCTCCACCTCGATGGGCTCGGTCTGCGCGTCCACGATGGCGCTGTTGAGCGCCGGCGTGCCGCTGAAGGCGCCGGTCGCGGGCATCGCCATGGGCCTCATCTCCGACGAGGTCGACGGCAAGACCCGCTACGTGACGCTGACCGACATCCTCGGCGCCGAGGACGCGTTCGGCGACATGGACTTCAAAGTCGCCGGAACCCGTGACTTCGTCACCGCGCTGCAACTGGACACCAAGCTCGACGGCATCCCGTCGGACGTGCTGGCCGGGGCGCTGTCGCAGGCGTACGAGGCCCGTCAGACGATTCTCGACGTCATGCAGGCCGCGATCGACTCGCCGGCGACCATGTCGGAGCACGCTCCGCGGGTCACCACCGTCAGGATCCCGGTCGACAAGATCGGGATGGTGATCGGGCCGAAGGGCCAGACCATCAACGCGATCCAGGACGAGACCGGCGCCGAGATCTCCATCGAGGACGACGGCACGATCTACGTCGGCGCGACCAACGGCCCCGCGGCCGAGGCCGCGGTCGAGCGGATCAACGCGATCGCCAACCCGACGATGCCCAAGGCGGGCGACAAGTTCCTCGGCACCGTGGTGAAGACAGCCGCGTTCGGCGCCTTCGTCTCGCTGCTGCCGGGGCGCGACGGCCTGCTGCACATCTCCAAGGTCGGCGAGGGCAAGCGGGTCGACAAGGTCGAGGACTTCCTCAACGTCGGCGACCGGATCGAGGTGCAGATCGCGGACATCGACGCCCGCGGCAAGATCTACCTGGACCGGGTCCGGGCTGACGGCGACGCGGCCCCGGCCGAGGTGGCCGACGGTGACCGTCCAGCCCGCGCCCCTCGTGAGGACGGCGAGCGCGCTCCCCGTGAGGGCGGTGACCGGGCCCCGCGCGAGGGCGCCAAGGACGGTGGCGGCGAACGTCGTCGTCGGACGCGGCGCGACTGATTCATCAGGATGACACGATCCTCCTCCCGGGCCGGCGTCACGCAGACGCCGGCCCGGGCCGGCTCCCCCGGCCCCACCAGCCTCGATGCCTCCGGCGCTCTCGGCGGCACGATCCGCCGCACCGTGTTCGACAACGGTCTGCGGGTGCTCACCGAGGCCATTCCCGCGATGCGTAGCGTCTCTTTCGGCATCTGGGTGGCGATCGGCTCGCGGGACGAGACCGCCCAGAACAACGGCGTCTCGCACTTCCTGGAGCACCTGCTGTTCAAGGGCACCCGCTCGCGCACGGCGCTGGACATCTCCTCCCAGATCGAGGCCGTCGGCGGCGAGACGAACGCCTTCACCGCAAAGGAGTACACCTGCTACTACGCCCGGGTGCTCGACCTTGACCTGCCGCTGGCGATCGACGTCATGTGCGATCTGGTCGCCGACTCGCTCCTGACGCCCGAGGACGTCGAGACTGAGCGCGGCGTCATCCTCGAAGAGATCGCCATGCACGACGACGAGCCCGGCGACGAGGTGCACGACCTGCTCATCGGCGCCCTGTATCCGGGTCACCCCCTCGGTCGGCTGATCTCCGGCACCGAACAGTCGATCGCCGCGATGACGCGCGACCAGATCGTCGGGTTCTATCAGAGCCGCTACACCGCGCCCCGGGTCGTCATCGCCGCCGCCGGCGGCCTCGACCACGACGCCGTGGTGGACCGGGTGCGGGCCGCGCTGGTCGGAACGCCGCTGGACCCGGGCGCCGCGTCCGGCGCCCCAGAGGCGCCGCGTCCGTCCATGCCGGAGGTTCCGGTGACGACGGCAGCGCCGGTGGTGCGGCACAAGGACACCGAGCAGGCGCACCTGGTGCTCGGCGGGGCCGGCTACGGCCGCATCGACGACCGACGCTTCGCCCTCGGCGTCCTCAACAACGTGCTCGGCGGCGGGATGTCCAGCCGGCTGTTCCAGGAGGTCCGCGAGAAGCGCGGGTTGGCGTATTCGGTGTACTCGTACAACAGCCAGCACGCCGACGGTGGCATCTTCGCCGTCTACGCCGGCTGCGCCCCGGCCAAGGCCGACGAGGTGCTGTCGTTGGTGCGGCGCGAGCTGTCCCGGGCCGCCCGCGACGGGATCACCGACGAGGAGCTGGCCCGCGGCAAGGGTATGCTCCGTGGCTCCCTTGTGCTCGGTCTGGAGGACACCGGCTCGCGGATGAGCCGGCTGGCCAAAGGTGACATGCTCTACGACGACCATCTCTCCGTGGACGACCTGCTCGCCCGCATCGAGGCGGTGACCGTCGCCGAGGTGAACGCGGTGGCGGCCGACCTGCTCAGCCGGCCGATGTCGCTGGCGGTCGTGGGTCCGTTCACGGAGCAGGATTTCGGCTGACGGAGAAGGCGGGACTGATGACCGAGGAACTGGCGAAGGACCCGATCCGGGTGGGCGTGCTCGGGGCGCGTGGGCGGATGGGCGCGCATGTATGCCGGGCCGTCGATGGGGCCGCCGACATGGAGCTTGTGGCCATGATCGATCAGGGCGACTGGCTCTTCAACGCCTCCGACGCCAGCGCGGAGGTCGTCGTCGACTTCACCACGCCTGATTCGGTCATGGACAACCTGCACTGGTGCATCGACCAGGGCATCAACGTCGTCGTTGGCACCAGCGGCTTCACCAAGGCCCGGCTGGACCGGGTCCGCAGCTGGCTGTCCCACAAGCCGGAGCTGGGTGTAGTCATCGCCCCGAACTTCGCCGTCGGCGCGGTGCTCATGATGGAGTTCGCCGCCCGCGCGGCCGCGTACTTCGAGTCGGTGGAGATCATCGAGCAGCACCACCCGAAGAAGCTGGATGCCCCCAGCGGCACCGCCCTGGCCACCGCCCACGAGATCGCGGCCGCCCGTGCCGCCGCGGGCCTCGACGCCGTCCCGGACGCCACCACGGACGAGATGGCCGGCGCCCGGGGCGCGATGGTCGACGGGGTCCGGGTCCATTCGGTGCGTTCGTCCGGTCTGGTGGCCCACCAGGAGGTGCTGTTCGGCGCGACGGGGGAGACGCTGACGATCCGGCACGACTCGTACGACCGGGTGTCGTTCATGCCGGGGGTGCTGTTGGCGGTCCGTCAGGTTCTCAAGCGTCCCGGCCTGACCGTCGGCCTCGGCTCGTTGCTGCCCTGACGGAGGTGTCGACCGCACGGGCGATGGCGTGCCCGCAACCGTCGTTGCCTAGAGTGCTGGATCTGATGGACGAGTTGACTGAAGACGGCGCCCCCGGCGGCGCGACCCTGGGAATTGATCCGCTGCGGCTTGCCGAGTGCCTCGCGGTGCTCGCCGAGGCTGACGAGCTGCCCTCGGACCACCCGGATGTGCTGACCCTGCGCCGGGCCACGTCCCGGCTGTACAAGGGGGTGCGTCAGCGTCGGCGCAGCGAGCGCCGGAAGGCGATCACCGCGGCGGACGAGGCGGTCACCGCCCGTACCGCGACCGGTTCGCCGGAGCGGATCGACGACGAGACCGCCGGCATCCTGCTGTCGCCCTCGGCCGAGACGCCGACGGTCGGCACGCTGCTGCGCCCGCGGTCCTGCTACGTGTGCAAGGCCCGGTACACCGACGTCGACGCGTTCTATCACCAGATGTGTCCGGAGTGCGCCGCCGACAACCGGCGCCGGCGGGACATCCGGGTCGACCTGTCGGGGCGCCGGGCGTTGCTGACCGGCGGTCGCGCCAAGATCGGCATGTACATCGCGTTGCGGCTGCTGCGCGACGGCGCGCACACCACCATCACCACCCGGTTTCCGGCGGACGCGGTGCGTCGGTTCACCGCGATGCCCGACAGCGCCGACTGGATCGACCGGCTCACTGTCGTCGGCATCGACCTGCGTGATCCCGGGCAGGTCGCGGCGTTGGCCGACGCGGTCGCCGACGCCGGACCGCTGGACATCCTCATCAACAACGCGGCGCAGACGGTGCGGCGCAGCCGCGGCGCGTACGCCAATCTCATCGCGGCCGAGTCGGAGGCGTTGCCCGGCGGCCGGCTTCCTGAGCTGGTCAGCTTCGGCTACGTGCCCGGCGGGGGCAGCCCGGCCGAGCTGGTGGCCTCGCTGCCGCACCAGCGTGGGAACCTGTCGGCGACGGCGTTGACCGAGGCGGCCCTGGTCGCCGGGTCGGCGACCAGGGCCCGGATCGAGGCCGGCGTGGCGATCGACGCCGGTGGTCTGGTTCCGGACCTGGACGCCTCGAACAGCTGGCTGGCCAAGGTCGACGAGGTCGACCCGATGGAGCTGCTGGAGGTGCAGCTGTGCAACGCCACCGCGCCGTTCATCCTGGTCAGCCGGTTGCGTCCGGCGATGGCCGCGGCGGCGGCCCGGCGGAAGTACGTGGTCAACGTCTCGGCGATGGAGGGCCAGTTCTCCCGCCGTTACAAGGGTCCGGGCCACCCGCACACTAATATGGCCAAGGCGGCGCTCAACATGCTCACCCGCACCTCGGCCGCGGAGATGTTCGAGACCGACGGCATCCTCATGACGGCCGTGGACACCGGCTGGATCACCGACGAGCGCCCGCACCCGACGAAGATGCGGCTGCACGAGGAGGGGTTCCACGCCCCGCTGGACCTCGTGGACGGGGCGGCGCGCGTCTACGACCCGATCGTGCGTGGCGAGGCCGGCGAAGACCTGTTCGGCTGCTTCCTGAAGGACTTCACGCCCTCGCCCTGGTGACGCACGCGCGACGACAGCGCGGCCTCTGAACCGACCGGCTACTGGGCGACCGGGGTCACGCCGACGGTGGGGCGGGTAAGGCGGTACAGCCGCAGCCCGGCGCTGTGGATCTGGGCGATGTATCCCTGGCCCGGCAGCGCCGCGACGTGCTTGGCGTACTCCTTGGGCGAGATCGGCCAGCCGCCGGGATCGTCCTTGACCAGCACCCACGCCGGCCGCGTTCCCATGACCAGGGCGTCAGGGAACAGGTACACCTGGGCGCGGGTCACCAGGTAGGGGGCGACGAGGTTGTCAGCGGCCACCGACGCGCCGTCCGGGACGCTCGCCAGCACATACCGGACCTCGGCCGCGTTCCGCGGGGCTTCCCAGGTGGCTGGCCGGGCCAGTTGGCCGATCGGCTGCTCCTCGACGGTCCAGCCGACGGCGATGGCCAGCAGCGCCGCGACCGCGACGAGGCTGAGCCGGCTGCCCTCACCGAGCCAGTTCCCCCGCAGCCGCCCGATTCTGACCCGGGCGACGGCCCGGCGCCACCACTGGTCGCGTTGGAGACGACCGAGCCCGTCGAGGAACGCGGCGAACAGGACCGGCATGAGGATCGCGTTGTACTGGTACTCGGTGGACCAGTAGGCGGGCTTGACAGCCCAGAACCGCGCCGCGAGCGGCAGCGCGACGAGCAGCGCCAGCGGCGAGCGCGCCGCCACGAACGCGGTGATCGCGAACAGGATGAACAGCAGCTCCCATTTCTCCCTGGGGACCAGCAGCCGGAGCAGCCCGTTGCTTTCCGGCGCCACCGAGTTGAGGTAGTCGTACTGGCCCTCCACATTGAACGAGGGAATGATCACGAACAGGGTGAGCGCGCCCGCCGCCGCGGCGCCGACGGCCAGCATCGCGCCGACGCGCCGGCCGCCCTCCCAGAAGATGTAGGCCCCGATCGCGGCGATGATGAGGAACTGGTCCTCCTTGACCAGCAGCATCGGCAGCGCCCAGAGCGTCGCCGGCAGCCAGCGCCGCTGGAGCAGGGCGCTGACGCTGAATGCCAGCAGCGGCACCGAGAAGGCGATCTCGTGGAAGTCGAACAGCACGGCCTGCTGAGCGCCGAACGACAGCCCGAACGCGGCCCCGACGGCTGCCCCGAGGACCAGTCCCAGCCGCTGCATCGCGACCCGGGTGATCGGCCAGACCGCGACGGCGAACAGCAGCGCCTGTCCCACGAGCAGCGTCGCCGGGGTGGGGAAAAGTTTGTAGAACGGCGCCAGCAGCGCCAGGACGGGGTGGAAGTGGTCGCCTAACAGGTGGTAGCCGTCGGCCTTGAGCTCGGCGATCGGCGCCCGTCCCTCGGCGTAGGCGCGCACCGCCTGGGTGAAGATGCCAAGGTCGTAGCCGCTGGCCCCGAGGTTGGCGAAGCGGAGCAGCGAGACGGCGGAGTAGAGCGCGAAGAAGACGACGCACAGGGCGCCGGTCGTGAGCCGGGCTCGTCTCAGGTCAAGCTTCGGCTGACTGTCAGTCACGTTCGTGGCACTCCCTCGTTCGCCTGGCCGCGCGTCCGTCGGGTCGGCGCGGGCCGTACGCTGACCGCATGGCTCTCGGCTTTGTCCGCCCGGCCCGTCCCACCGAGGCCGGCGAGATCGCGCGCATCCAGATCGCCACCTGGAAGATCGCTTACCGCCGGATGCTACCCAGGCAGGTCCTGGAAAGCCTTGACCAGGAGTCGGTGACCCAGGCCTGGGCGGAGGCGGTGGCGTCGCCGCCATCGCGGCGGCATCGGGTGCTGGTGGCCGTCGAGCAGGCCGACGAATCCTATCTGGTGGGATTCGTGGCTTCCGGGCCGGCGGACGCTCACGCTACCGCCCCGGACGAGTCGGCGCTGGGCCCGGACGTCGCCGCTGTCACCGAGCTGCTGGTGGAGCCGCGTTGGGGCCGCCGCGGACACGGTAGCCGGCTGCTGGCCGCCAGCGTCGATCTGTGGCGCTCCGATGGCTACGACACCGCGGTGGCCTGGGCGTACGAGCAGGACGCGGCGACCGGGAAGTTTCTGCTCGGCGCCGGCTGGGCGCCGGACGGGGCGGTCCGCGCCCTTGATGTCGACGGACTGTTGGTGAACCAGCAGCGGCTGCACGTCGATCTGACCGCCACCGCCTGACGTGGTGGCCGACCTCTCGGTGGCCCAGGCCCGGCGGATCGCCTTGGCCGCGCAGGGCTTCGCCGACCACCAACCACGCGGCACGCCCGATATCCGGCATCTGCGCCGGGTGTTGGCCCGGACCGGGCTCCTCCAGATCGATTCGGTCAACGTGCTGCGGCGCGCCCACTATCTGCCGATGTTCAGCCGTCTGGGCGCCTACCCGACGACACTGTTGGACCGGGCCGCCTACCGCCGCCCGGCCGAGCTGTTCGAGTACTGGGGGCACGAGGCCTCCCTCATTCCGGTGGTCACGCAGCCGGCCCTGCGTTGGCGGATGGCCGCTGCCGCCGACCACGCCTGGGGCGGGATGCGTCGGGTCGCCCGCGAACAGCCGGAGCTGGTCGCCTGGGTGCTGGACGAGGTACGCGACAAGGGGCCGCTGACGGCGGCCGAGATCGAACACGACGTTCCCCGGGTCGCCGGCAACTGGGGCTGGAACTGGTCGGCGGTCAAGCAGGCGCTGGAGTGGCTGTTCTGGTCCGGACGCGTCGGCGTGGCCGACCGGACCAACAGCTTCGCCCGCCGCTACGACCTGCCCGAGCGGATCCTTCCGGCGGCTGTCCTGGCCGCCCCCACGCCGCCGGTGGGCGAGGCGATGCGGACTCTGGTCGGGACCGCCGCCCGGGCGTTGGGCGTCGCCACCGAGGCTGACCTGCGCGACTACTTCCGGCTTCCGACGGCCGCTGCCCGGGCCGCCGTTCGGGAGTTGGTGGAGGCCGGAACGTTGGCGCCGGTCCAGGTGGCCGGATGGCAGCCGCCGGCCTACCTGTACGTCGCCGCCCGCGCGCCCCGGACCGTGCCGGCGAGCGCCCTCGTCAGCCCGTTCGACCCGTTGATCTGGGAGCGGGCCCGCACTGAGCGGCTGTTCGGGTTCCGGTACCGGATCGAGATCTACGTCCCGGCCGCCAAGCGGCGGCACGGCTACTACGTGTTGCCGTTCCTGCACGACGAGCGGCTCGTCGCCCGTGTCGACCTCAAGGCGGACCGCCGGGCCAGCCTGCTACGGGTCCCGGCCGCGTGGATCGAGCCGGGGGAGGACCCCGGATCGACGGCGGCCGCGCTCGCCGCCGCGCTACGGCGGCTCGCCGACTGGCTCGGCCTGGGGGCGATCGTCGCTCCTGAAGCCGGCGATCTCGCGCCGACGCTCACGGCCGCTCTGCGCTGAGCGGCTGACCTGCGCTGAGCGGCTGACCTGCGCTGAGCGGTCCTGCCACCCGCGCGGTGTAACGTGGTGGCGGTGTCCGAATCGACGGTCGCCGCCCCTGCGCAGGCCCCCCACCCGCCCACCGGTGGGCGGGCGCCGTACGGTTCGCCGCCGCATCTCGACCCCCACTTCCCGTACGCGCCGCAGGGCCGGCTCGCTGGCTGGACGGCGCGGCTTTCCGCCAGGGCGCCGCGGTGGCTGGCCCCGGCCGGCGCCCTGGCCTGTTTCGGTGGCGCCGTGGCCTATGTGCTCGTGTCAGACCCGACCGACAGTCGGGCTGACGCCCTGCCCAGCTGCCTGCTGAAGTTCACCACCGGCCTGGACTGCCCCGGGTGCGGCGGCACCAGGGCTTTCTACTACCTCGTCCAGGGCAACGTCCCGGCCGCCGCCAGGCATCACGCCCTGTTCGTCTTCGCCGTGCCGTTCCTGCTCTACCTGTATGCCGCCTGGGCGACCCGCGCCGTGTTCGGCCGCCAGCTTCCGACGCCCACGTTCGGCCCGCGGGCGCTGGCGATCACCCTCGCTGTCACCGCGGTCTTCTCCGTCGCCCGGAATCTGCCCTGGTCGCCGTTCTCCTGGATGTACGTCTGACCGTTTCGCCCGAAGGCTCACCCGTCAGCGGTGTGACTGTGGCGATCGCCGCCGAGCCGCGCGAGGTCCGCCTTCGGCCCCGGGTAGGCTCGGCCGTCGACCCGAGACCGGGCGTCGACCTCGAAAGGAGCGCCTCGACCGTGTCTGAGATCGTCCCGCCGCAGGTGCGGCTCATCGGCTGGACCCAGTTCGCCCCGCCGGAGGACGTCCCGTGGTCCACCGACGCCGACGGCGGCCAGGCGCTCGCCGAGTTCGCCGGGCGGGCCTGCTACCAGTCCTGGAGCAAGCCGAACCCGGCGACAGCCACCAACGCCGGCTACCTCCGGCACATTCTTGAGGTCGGACACCTGTCGGTGCTGGAGCACGGCACGGTGAGCTTCTACTTCACCGGGGTGTCCCGTTCGTTCACCCACGAGCTGATCCGGCACCGGCACTTCTCCTACTCGCAGCTCTCCCAGCGCTACGTGCCCGAGCGCGACGCCGCGATGGTCGAGCCGGCGGTCATCGCCGAGGACCCGCAGCTGCACGCGAAGTTCCTGGCCGCCGCGCAGGCCAGCGTCGATGCCTACAACGAGCTGCTGGAGGGTCTGGAGGCGAAGTTCGCCGACGTCCCGAACGCCACGCTGCGTCGCAAGCAGGCCCGGCAGGCCGCCCGAGCGGTCCTGCCGAATGCGACCGAGACCCGGATCGTGGTTACCGGCAACTACCGCGCCTGGCGGCACTTCATCGCGATGCGGGCCACCGAGCACGCCGACGTGGAGATCCGGGAGCTGGCGATCGAGTGCCTGCGCCAGCTCCAGAAAGTGGCTTCGAACGTCTTCGCCGACTTCACCATCACCACCCTCGGCGACGGCACCGAGGTCGCGGCCAGCGCCTTCGCCTGGGAGTCCTGAGCGACCGGTCGGTCGGTCGGCGTCGTCCGATAGGTTGTCAACCATGACGCAACCGAATACGGAGCCGCCGACCGTCCTGTCGTCGCAGCCGCAGGCGCCGCCGTTCGGCCGCCTCATCACCGCGATGGTCACCCCGTTCCGCCCGGATGGCTCGCTGGACGCGGAGGCTGCTGCCCGGCTGGCCACGTTCCTGGTCGACGTGCAGGGCAACGACAGCCTCGTCATCAACGGCACGACCGGCGAGTCCCCGACGACCTCCGACGCGGAGAAGTCCGATCTGCTCCGGGCGGTCGTGGACGCCGTCGGCGACCGCGCGCGGGTGCTCGCCGGGGTCGGCACCAACGACACCACGTCCACGATCCGGCTCGCGCGCGACGCCGCGAAGGCCGGCGCGCATGGGTTGCTGGTGGTGACCCCGTACTACAACAAGCCGCCGCAGAGCGGCCTGCTGCGCCACTTCACCGCGGTCGCCGACGCCGCCGAGCTGCCGGTGATGCTGTACGACATCCCGCACCGGTCGGTCGTTCCGATCGCCACCGAGACCCTGGTCCGGTTGGCTGAGCATGAGCGGATCGTCGCGGTCAAGGACGCCAAGGGCGATCTCGCCGCCACTTCCTGGGTGCTGCGCCGCAGCGACCTGGCGATGTACTCCGGCGACGATGTCATGACCCTGCCGGGGCTGGCGATCGGCTGCGTCGGCGTCGTGGGCACTTCGACGCACCTGTGTGGGCGGCCGACCAAGCAGCTCATCGAGGCGTTCCTGGCCGGTCGGGTGGCCGAGGCCACCGACCTGCACCAGCGGCTGCTGCCGCTGCACACCGGCATCTTCCGCACCCAGGGCCCGATCCTGGTCAAGGCGGCCATGAACGCTCTGGGTCTGGCCGCCGGCCCGGTGCGGTCGCCGCTGGTGGATGCCACGGCGGCAGAGTACGACCAGCTGCGCGACGACTGCGCCGCTGCCGGAATCGACCTGCCGGAGGCAGCTGCATGATCGTCGCCCACCCTGAGCTGAGCCCGCCGCCCCCGCTGCCCGACGGCGGCCTGCGGATCACCCCGCTCGGTGGCCTGGGCGCCATCGGCCGCAACATGACCGTCTTCGAGCACGCCGGCAAGCTTCTCATCGTCGACTGCGGCGTGCTGTTCCCCGACGTCGACCAGCCCGGCGTCGACCTCATCCTGCCGGACTTCGCCCCGATCCTGGACCGGCTGGCCGACGTGCAGGCCATCGTGCTCACCCACGGGCACGAGGACCACATCGGCGCGGTGCCGTATCTGCTCGCCCACAAGCCCGACATCCCGCTGGTGGGTTCGCAGTTCACGCTGGCGCTGGTCGAGGCGAAGCTGGCCGAGCGGCGGATCCAGCCGTACACGCTGACGGTGACCGAGGGCCAGACGGAGAGCCTCGGGCCGTTCTCCTGCGAGTTCTTCGCGGTGAACCACTCCATTCCGGACGCGCTCGCGGTGGCGATCCGCACCACGGCCGGCCTGGTGCTGCACACCGGCGACTTCAAGATGGACCAGTTGCCCCTGGACGGCCGGCTCACCGACCTCAACGGGTTCGCCCGGCTCGGCGCCGAGGGCGTCGACCTGCTCCTGTCGGACTCCACGAACGCCGAGGTTCCGGGCTTCGTGACCCCCGAACGCGAGATCGGGCCGGTGCTGGAGCGCACTTTCGCCAAGGCCAGCGGTCGGATCATCGTGGCGTCGTTCGCCTCGCACGTGCACCGCGTCCAGCAGGTCTTCGACGCCGCGCAGCTGCACGGGCGCAAAGTGGCGCTCATCGGTCGGTCGATGGTCCGCAACATGGGTATTGCCCGTGATCTGGGACTGTTGCGTATCCCCAAGGGCCTGGTCGTCGGCATGGACGAGTTGATGACGTTGCCGCCGGAGCAGATGGTTCTCATGTCGACCGGCTCGCAGGGCGAGCCGATGAGCGCCCTGGGACGGATGGCCACCGGGGACCACCGCCACGTGACGATCGAGTCCGGCGACACGATCGTGCTGGCCAGCTCGTTGGTCCCGGGCAACGAGACGGCCGTGTACCGGGTGATCAACCAGCTCTCCCGGGCCGGCGCGACGGTGATCCACAAGGACGTCGCGAAGGTGCATGTGTCGGGTCACGCCCCGGCGGGGGAGCTGCTGTACCTGCTCAACATCGTCCGCCCGAGCAATCTCATGCCGGTGCACGGCGAGTGGCGCCACCTGCGGGCCCATGCCCGGCTCGGGATCGAGTCCGGTCTGGACCCGGACCGGATCGTGCTGTGTGAGGACGGCGACGTCGTCGACCTCGTGGACGGCCACGCTCGGCTCGTCGGCCGCGTGCGCAGTCGGTACGTCTACGTCGACGGGCTGGCGGTCGGGGACGTCAGCGAGTCTCTGCTCACCGAGCGCAGGATCCTCGGCGATGGCGGTTTCATCGCCACCACCGTCGTGGTGGATTCGGTCAACGGCAAGGTGGTTGGCGGTCCGACGCTGTCCACGAAGGGCTTCTCGGAGGACCCGTCGGCGTTTGATCCGGTGCTGCCGCTCATCACCGAGGCGCTGAACCGGGCAGCCCAGGACGGCATCACCGACCCGCACCAGTTGCAGCAGATCGTGCGCCGGACGGTCGGCCGTTGGGTGAACGAGGCCTACCGCCGCCGGCCGATGATCGTCCCGAACGTCGTCGAGGTGTGATCCGGCCGGTGGGCGGGGCGTGAACGCCCTGCCCACGGGTCGCGATCTGCGGTCATCCGGTCTTGTGCGTCCAGTGTGGCGCGGGTCACAATATGTTGACCCGCCCTGCGGGGACCGATAGCCCCGGAGGCCCCGATGGATGTTCGGGCGTCACGTCGTGTCATCTCCCTCCTGTCGTTTCTCCTTGTCGCTGCCACGACGGCCGTGGTCGCCCCAGCCTCAGCTTTCGCCGCCGCGTCCCCGACGCGGTACGTATCGCTCGGTGACTCCTACTCGGCGGGCGTCGGCGCCGGTGACTACGACGCCGCGTCCGGGTCTTGCCGGCGCAGCCGGCACGCCTACCCCCGCCAGTGGGTCGCCGCGCACGCCGGCGCCGTCGCCACCTACCTGGCCTGCTCCGGGGCGGACACCGCCACGCTGCTGCGGGACCAGGCGCCCGGCGTGCCCGTCAACGCGACGCTGGTCACCGTTTCGATCGGCGGCAACGACGTCGGCTTCGGCCAGGTGATCGCCGCATGCGTGGCCAGCGGCGAGTCGAAGTGCGCCAACGCCGTCAACACCGCCACCGGCAAGATCGAGAACGCGCTGCCGGCCCGGTTGGACGCCGTCTACCGGGACCTCCGGCGTCGCGCCCCGGGCGCCCGGCTGGTCGTCCTCGGCTATCCGCGTCTGTACGAGCTGAACATGGCCTGCGCCTCCGCTGTCAGCGCGACGAAGCGTCGCCGGCTCAACGGCGCCGCCGACGCGTTGGCGGCGGTCACCAAGGCCCGGGCCGAGGCCGCGGGAGCGGCGTTCGTCGATGTCCGCCCCCGGTTCGTCGGCCACGGCCTGTGCGGCGCCCCATCCTGGATCAAGGGATTGATCCGTGGCATTCCGCACGAGTCCTATCATCCGGACCGAACGGGCCAGATCAGCGGATACCTGCCGGCGCTCAGCGCCGCGGCCGGCTGACGGCCGGCGGACCGGCGACCGCGGACACGCATTCGGCGCGGCGTGTCGAGCACGGTTTACCGGCCCCGTTACGGTAGGCGGATGGCGGGCCGTACCTCTCAACCGAGCCGTCGCCGCACGCCCGCGGCGCGCGGGACGGCGACGCGCGCCGCCGGCACGGCGAAAACGTCCGCGACGACGCGCGCCAACGCCGCCCGGGGCAAGGGTCGGACACGCACCCCGTCCCGGGCCCGACGTTCAGCCGGCGGCGGTGTCGCCGCCGGCATGGGCCGCGCTGTCGGCGGGCTGTGGATGGGCGCCGCGCACGGCGTCGGCTGGTTGGCCCGCGGTGGCCGCGCCTCCGACGACGACACCGGCCCCGGCCTGGCCCCCGAACACCGCCGCGACGGCGCCGGCCTGTTCGTGCTGGGCCTGGCCATCCTCACCGGCATGGCGATCTGGTTCTCGCTGGCCGGGCCGGTCGGGCAGGTCGTCAACGACGGGGTCCGGCTGTTCATCGGGGAGATCGCGGTCGCTGTCCCGCTGCTGCTGCTGTACGGCGCCGCCCGCCTGCTGCGCGCCCCCGCCGAGCAGGAACCCCGGGGCCGCGGGCCGATCGGGTGGTTGTCGCTGGTCGCCTCGACGGCCGCGCTGCTGCACCTGGGCCGCGACCCGCAGGATCTCACCCAGATGGACGCCGCCGGCGGCCTGATCGGCCGGGCGCTCGGGGGAGCGCTGGAACGTCTGGTGACCGCCTGGGTGGCGGTGCCGCTGCTGGTCCTGCTGCTGCTGTTCGGCCTGCTCGTGGTCACCGCGACGCCGATCAACCGCATCCCGCAGCGCATCGCCGGGTTGCGTGATTTCCTCGGCCCGCCGGTCGACCCCGACGACGACCTCGACGACGATGACGACGACGTTCCGGCCCGCCGCCGCAGGTCCTCGCCCCGCCGCCGGCAGGCGGCCGCCATGGATGACTCGCCGACCGACGAGGCCGAGGTGCTGCACGACACCGTCGTCGTTCCCCGGATGGCGAAGCCCCCGAAGACCGCCGTCGCCCGCCAGCCGCCGCCGCCCCACTCGGCCCCGCCGGCCGAGGCCGAGCAGCTGTCGATCCACGCGGTCGTCGGCGACTACCGGCTGCCGCCGCCGGGACTGCTGGTCACCGGTCCGCCGGCCAAGACCCGCAGCAAAGCCAACGACGAGGTGATCGTCGCGCTCCGCAGCGTCTTCGAGCAGTTCGACGTGGACGCCGCCGTCACCGGCTTCACCCGCGGCCCCACCGTCACCCGGTACGAGGTCGAGCTGGGCCTCGGCGTGAAGGTGGAGCGGATCACCGCGCTGTCGCGCAACATCGCCTACGCGGTGAAGTCCCCGGACGTGCGGATCCTGAGCCCGATCCCGGGCAAGAGCGCAGTCGGCGTGGAGATTCCGAATGTGGACCGCGAGGATGTCGCGCTCGGCGACGTGCTGCGTTCGGCCGAGGCCCGCGCCGAGCGGCACCCGATGGTGGTGGCGGTCGGCAAGGACATCGAGGGCGGTTACGTCGTGGCGAATCTGGCCAAGATGCCGCACATCCTCATCGCCGGCGCGACCGGCGCGGGCAAGTCCTCCTGCCTGAACTCCCTGCTGGTCTCGGTCCTGGCCCGGTCCACCCCGGATCAGGTGCGGCTGCTGCTCATCGACCCCAAGCGCGTCGAGATGACCGGCTACGAGGGCATCCCGCACCTGGTGACGCCCATCGTCACGAACCCCAAGAAGGCCGCGGACGCCCTCGACTGGGTGGTCCGCGAGATGGACATGCGCTACGACGACCTGGCCGCGGCCGGCGTCCGGCACATCGACGACTACAACCGCAAGGTCCTGGCCGGCGAGGTGACGGCCCCGCCGGGCAGCGAGCGGGAGATCCGCCCGTACCCGTATCTGCTGGTCGTCGTCGACGAGTTGGCTGACCTCATGATGGTCGCCCCACGTGACGTCGAGGACGCCGTCGTCCGGATCACCCAGCTGGCCCGGGCGGCCGGCATCCACCTGGTGCTGGCTACCCAGCGGCCGTCGGTCGACGTCGTCACCGGCCTTATCAAGGCGAACGTGCCGTCGCGGCTGGCCTTTGCCACGTCGTCGCTGTCGGACTCGCGGGTCATCCTCGACCAGCCGGGCGCGGAGAAGCTCATCGGGCGTGGCGACGGCCTGTTCCTGCCGATGGGCGCCTCGAAGCCGCAGCGTATCCAGGGCGCCTGGGTCTCCGAGAAGGAGATCGCGGCGATCGTCAGGCACTGCAGGGATCAGCGGGAGCCCGAGTTCCGGCCGGACGTCACCACGGCCGTCGTCGATCCGAAGCAGAAGGTCGACGAGGAGATCGGCGACGACCTGGCCCTGCTCGTCCAGGCGATCGAGCTGGTGGTGACGTCGCAGTTCGGCTCCACCTCAATGCTCCAGCGCAAGCTGCGGGTCGGTTTCGCCAAGGCCGGCCGGTTGATGGACCTCATGGAGTCGCGCGGCATCGTCGGACCGTCTGAGGGCTCCAAAGCCCGCGACGTGCTCATCAAGCCGGATGAACTGGACGAAACCCTTGCCGCCCTCCAAGTCGGCGCCTGACCGGGCCCCGCCCGGGGCGTGAAGGGTGGCTGAGGCTGCCGGTACCCTCGTGTGGTGTCTGACTCCACTGCCTCCTCCGCGCCGGCCGGCCGCCGGGTCGCGCTGCTGACCCTGGGCTGCGCCCGCAACGAGGTGGACTCCGAGGAGCTGGCCGCCCGCCTGCACGCCGACGGGTGGCAGCTCAGCCAGGAAGCCGACGGCGCCGACGTCGTCGTCGTCAACACCTGCGGTTTCGTGGAGAAGGCGAAGCAGGACTCGATCGACACCCTGCTCGCCGCCGCCGACGGCGGGGCCCGGGTCGTCGCTGCCGGCTGCATGGCCGAGCGGTACGGTCGGCAGCTCGCCGACAGCCTCCCCGAGGCGTCCGCGGTGCTCAGCTTCGATGACTACCCGGACATCTCCGCCCGACTCGGCGCGGTGTTGGCCGGCGAGGAGCTGACCGCGCACGTCCCCCGGGACCGGCGCGAGCTGCTGCCGATCACCCCGGTGGCCCGCCGCGACCAGGCTGTTTCTGTTCCCGGCCACGGCGCCCGCACGATCGTCGACGATGCCACCCCCGCCCACCTGCGCCCGGTGCTGCGGCATCGACTCGTCGGCGGCCCAGTCGCCTCGTTGAAGCTGGCCAGCGGCTGCGACCGTCGCTGTTCCTTCTGCGCGATTCCCGCCTTCCGCGGGGCGTTCGTGTCCCGGACCCCGGACGAGCTGCTGGCCGAGGCCCAATGGCTGGCCTCCACCGGCGTCCGGGAGCTGGTGCTGGTCAGCGAGAACTCCACCTCGTACGGCAAGGACCTGGGCGACCCGCGCGCGCTGGAGAAGCTGCTGCCGCAGCTGGCGGCCACCGCCGGCATCGTGCGGGTGCGGGCCAGTTACCTTCAGCCGGCCGAGACCCGTCCCGGCCTGGTCGAGGTCATCGCCACCACGCCCGGCGTCGCCCCGTACTTCGATCTGTCGTTCCAGCACTCCGCCGAGCCGGTGCTGCGCCGGATGCGGCGCTTCGGCTCCACCGATCGCTTCCTGGAACTGCTCGCCTCCGCCCGTGAGCTGGCGCCGGACGCCGGGGCGCGGAGCAACTTCATCGTCGGTTTCCCCGGCGAGACCCGCGCCGACGTGGCCGAGCTGACCCGCTTCCTCACCGCCGCCCGGCTGGACGCCATCGGCGTCTTCGACTACAGCGACGAGGACGGCACCGAAGCCGCGACGTTGGACGCCAAGGTCCCGGCGGCCACGGTCCGCCGCCGCTACGACCGGCTGCTGTCGCTGAGCGAGGAGCTGTGCGCCCAGCGGGCCGAGGACCGGATCGGCTCGCTCGTCGAGGTCCTCGTCGACGCCGTCGACGCCGACGCGGACGCGGCCATGGGGGTGGAGGGTCGGGCCGCCCACCAGGCGCCCGAGGTAGACGGGGCGACGACGCTGGTGGCCAGCGGCGCGGGGGCGCCTGGCCGGGTGGAGCTGGCGGCGCTGCGTCCCGGGGATCTCGTCCGGGCCCGGGTCACCGCCACCGAGGGCGTCGACCTCGTCGCCGTCCCCGTCGAGATGATCGACGCGGCGGTCCGACCGTGACCGGGGGCACAGAGCTGGCGTCGTCCGGCCGAGTGCCGCCGTTGCTGAATCCGGCCAACGCGCTCACCGCGCTGCGGCTGCTGCTCGTCCCGGTGTTCATGCTGTTCGTAGCCATCTCGGAGATGGTCTCGCCGGGTTGGCGGGTGGCGGCCTGCCTTACCTTCGGGGTGGCCTCGGCCACCGACGCCGCCGACGGTTGGATCGCCCGTCGTTACGGCCTGGTGACCTCGTTCGGCAAGGTCGCCGACCCGATCGCCGACAAGGCCCTCACCGGCGCCGCGCTGGTGCTGCTGTCGGTCTACGACCAACTCCCCTGGTGGGTGACGCTGACGATCCTGGTCCGTGAGTGGGGCGTGACGGCGCTGCGGTTCTGGGTGATCCGGCACGGCGTCATCGCGGCCAGTCGTGGCGGCAAGGTCAAGACGATGCTCCAGTTCGCGGCGATCGCCTGGTACCTGTGGCCGATGCCGTCGGCGCTGGCGGCGGTCGGGCCGTGGCTCATGGGCGCGGCGGTCGTCGCCACGGTCGTCACCGGCGCCGACTACGTCGTCCGGGCCTGGCGTCTACGGCGCATGGCCCCGGCGCGGTGACCGCGCGGTGACCGACGGCCGCGCGGCGATCGCCGCCGCGCTGCTGGGCGGGCGCGGCGAGACAGTCGCCGTGGCCGAGTCCCTCACCGGCGGCCTGCTCAGCGCCGCACTGGTGGCGGTGCCCGGGGTCAGCGCCGTGTTCCGGGGCGGGGTCGTCGTCTATGCCACCGATCTCAAGGCGTCCCTGGCCGGTGTGCCGGCGCCACTGCTGGCTGAGCGTGGTCCGGTGGACCCGGACGTGGCGCTGGCTCTCGCGCGGGGCGTGCGCGCCCGCTGCGCGGCGGACTGGGGCGTGGCGACCACCGGCGTCGCCGGACCGCGGCCGCAGGGCGACGCGCCGGTGGGCCTGGTCTATGTGGCGGTGGCTGGCCCCCGGGGCGCCGTGGTCCGGGAGCGCCACCTCGACGGCGGTCGCGCGGAGATCCGCTCGTCAGCCGTCGAGGCGGCGCTGGCCCTGCTCATCGACGCGGCGCGCGCGGCCTGACCCGCTGCCCGCCGCGACGCGCTACCGGGCCCGGTCCGGCGTCGCTGTCAGCTGGCGCCTTTCCAGTCGACGAGTTGGACGATGACCCCGTTGGGGTCCTGGACCTGGAACGACCGCTCCCCCCAGCCCTCGACCGTCAACGGCATGGTGATGGCCACGCCTTCGGCCTGAAGCCGGGCCAGCTCGCCTTCGAGGTCATCGACGACGAATGCCACGATCACCCCGGCGGCGTGGGTGTCCCGTTGATCGACGGGCAGGGTGGGCAGCCCGCGCCGCAGGTAGGCGACGTTCATGCCGGCGTCGTCGCGGGTCAGCGAGGCGAAGCCGTCGGCGGCCATCTCCTCCCGGAAGCCGAAATGGCGGATGAGGAAGGCGCTGGACGCGGGGACATCGTCGACGGTGAGCGCGACGGCGGCTGATGTGATCTTCATGCGGCTCCTTCGAGTCGGACAGGTATCTCGTACATGGTACGTCGTACATCGTACGACTGCCACTGCGTGCGGCATGCGCGACAATGCTGTCGTGGCGAACGAACGCACTGGCGCCGGCGACCCGGCCCGAACCCTGGCCCTGCTCTGGCGCGACCGCGCAGCGCAGTCGCCGCGCGGCCCGCGGCGCGGCCTCAGCGTCGATGCCGTCATCGCCGCCGCCACCGAGCTGGCTGACCGCCACGGCCTCGGCGCGCTCACCATGCGGGCGGTCGCCCAGGCGCTCGGCGCCGCCCCGATGACGCTCTACACCTACGTGCCAGGCAAAGCCGAGCTGATCGATCTCATGCTCGACGCCGCGTACGCCCGCATGCCCCGGACCGAGACCGCCGGAGCGCCCTGGCGGCGACGGCTCACCGCCGTCGCCGACGACAACCGCGCGCTGTTCGCCGCCCACCCCTGGGCCGCCGCCGTATCCACTGCACGACCGACCCTCGGACCCGGGGCCATCGCCAAGTACGATCACGAGCTGTCCGCACTGGAGGGCCTCGGGCTCACCGACGTCGCCATGGACGACTGCCTCACCCACCTGCTCACGTTCGTCCAGGCCAGCGCCCGGGCCAACGCCGAGGCGGTCGCCCTGCGGGCCGACACCGGCCTCGACGACCAACAGTGGTGGGACGCCGCCGGCCCGCTGCTCGCCCAGGTCCTGGACCCGTCCGCCTACCCGCTGGCGACCAGGGTCGGGGCCGCGGCCGGCGCCGCCCACGGGGCCGCCCACGACTCGGATCACGCCTACCGGTTCGGGCTCGCGCGGGTGCTGGACGGGCTCAGCGCGCTCATCGACACCGAACCGCCGATCGCGGACCCGGCGGGGATGGTGTCGCGCCCGGCCGGAAGCGGTACGGTTACCTGAAGCCCGAGGAGGTGCGATGGTCCTGCTGCGACGAGTGATCGGCGACGCGCTGCGCTCCCGCCGGCAAGGGCAGCACCGGACGCTGCGCGAAGTGTCCACCGCGGCGAACGTCAGCCTCGGTTACCTGTCCGAGATCGAGCGTGGCCAGAAGGAAGCGTCCAGCGAGCTGCTGTCCGCGATCTGCGAGGCGCTCGGCGCCCGGCTCTCCGAGGTGCTCGGCGAGGTCAGCGACACAGTCCGCGTCGCGGAGCAGATGCAGGGGCTGCTCGTGCCCGTCGGCGGCGACGGGGCGATCGCCGCGGGCCCGCCGCCGGCCAAGGCCGAGGCCACCGCGTCGGTACGCCGTGAGCCCCCGTTGACGCCGGGCATGCGTCCGGCCAGGGTCTCCCGCTCCCGTCAGCCACAGGTCGCCCACGCAGCCTGAGCCACAGCTGCCAGCTGGGCCGAATGCGCGCCACGGCCGCCGTGCCGAGCTACGGCGCAGGTTGGCAATGCGGGCACCAGTAGCAGACGCGTTCGCCCTCGTCGTCGCGGCGGATCGTGACGCCGCAACGACGGCACGGCCGGCCAGCCCGCCCGTACACATAGGTGGTCTCGCCCCGGCGCAGTGATCCGGTGGTGCTACGTGTCGCCCGGCCCGCGTTCGCCCGCAGCAGTGTGTGGGCCAGCGCCACCAGGCCAGCGGGGTCGGGCACGTCGCCGATCGGTGTCCACGGCCAGACGCCACGCAGGAAGAGCAGCTCAGCCTGGTAGACGTTCCCGATGCCGGCCAACCGCCGCTGATCCAACAGCGCTGCCCAGGCCGGCGTCAACCCGGCGGCGACGAGCCGCCGGGTCGCCTCCGCGGCGTCCCAGTCGTCGCCGAGCAGGTCCGGACCCAACGCCCCCACCAGCTCCGCCTCCCGCGCCGTCGGCGCCAATGCCAGATCGTGCAGGTGGTAACCGACCGCGCATACCCCGGGGGCGCGCAGGACCGCCCGGATAAGATGCGCCGGCCCGCCACCCCAACGCTCGCCCTCGGCGAACACCCGCCAGCGACCGTCCATCCGCAGGTGACTGTGCAGGGTCACCGTGCGACCATCGTCGGCCCGCAGCCGTAGCAGCAGCCGCTTGCCCCGGCTGACTACCCCGGTCACCGTCCAGCCGGTCAGGTCGACCGTGGCCAGCGACGGCACCCGCAGATCAGCGCCGGTCAGCACCTGACCGGCCAGGGCGTCCGACAGGGCCCTGGCAGCGCGGAACACAGTGTCGCCTTCGGGCATCCAACCACCCTACGGGCGTCCCGGGTCCAAAGGCCCTGGCCCTCCGCCGCCCGGTCGCTAGGCTGCGCCACATGGGCTTGGCAGCGCGCGACAACCCGGCAGCGCCCACCGACGCCGCGGTGCAGATCACCGGACTGGTCAAGACGTTCGGCAGAACCCGGGCGCTCGACGGATTCGACCTCACCGTCCGGGTCGGGGAGGTCCACGGCTTCCTCGGGCCCAACGGCGCCGGCAAGACCACCGCCATGCGGGTCCTGCTGGGCCTGCTGCGCGCCGACTCCGGCGCAGCCCGCCTGCTCGGCGGCGACCCGTGGCGGGACGCCCCGAGCCTGCACCGCCGGCTCGCCTATGTGCCCGGCGAGGTGTCACTGTGGCCGGAGCTGACCGGCGGCGAAGTCATCGACCTGCTCGGCCGGCTTCGCGGTGGCCTCGACCGTGCCCGCCGCGACGACCTCGTCGCCCGCTTCGACCTCGACCCGACCAAACGCTGCCGCAGCTACTCCAAGGGGAACCGGCAGAAGGTGGCGCTCATCGCGGCGCTCGCGTCCCCGGTGGAGCTGCTGCTGCTCGACGAGCCCACCGCCGGCCTGGACCCGCTGATGGAGGAGCAGTTCCGGCAACTCATCCGCGCGGAGCGTCTGGCCGGGCGGACGGTGCTGCTCTCCAGCCACGTGCTGACCGAGGTCGAGGCGCTGTGCGACCGGGTCACCATCATCCGGTCCGGACGCACTGTCGAGTCAGGCAGCCTCGACGACCTGCGACACCTACGCCGGGTGACGGTGACCGCCCGGGTCGCCCAGGCGCCCGACGGCCTGACCGGGCTCGACGGCGTCCACGACCTGGTCGTGGCGGGCGACCGGGTCACCTTCCAGGTCGAGGCGGCCGCGCTGGATCCGGCGCTGCGGGCGCTCGCCGCCGCCGGGGTGTCGGCGTTGACGTCCCAGCCGCCGACGTTGGAGGAGCTGTTCCTGCGCCATTACCGCACGGACGCGCCATGACCGTCGACGCCTGGCGGGGCCTCGGCCCGCTCGTCCGGCTGGCCGCGCGGCGGGATCGGCTCCGGTTGCCGGTGTGGACGCTGGTGTTCGCCGCCATCGTGGCGTTCTCCGCCAAGGCGACCGTCAGCCTCTATCCGGACGTGGCGAGCCGCGTGATCGCCTCGGCGGCTGTCAACAACACGCCGTCGTTGGTCGCTCTGTACGGGCGGATCTACGACCCGGCGTCCTTGGGTGCGGTCTCCATGATCAAAATGGTGGCGTTCGGGGCGTCGCTGGTGGCGATCCTGGTGATCACCACAGTGGTCCGTCATTCCCGTGCCGACGAGGAGGCGGGGCGAACCGAGCTGCTTCGTGCCACCGTCGTCGGCCCCTACGCCCCGCTAACCGCCGCCCTCGTCATCGGCGTCAGCGCCAGCGTCGCCATCGGCGGCGCCGCCGCGCTGGGCCTCGCCGCCGCCGGCCTGCCCGCCGTCGGATCGGCCGTGTTCGGCGCCGGTTGGGCCACCACCGGCATCGCCTTCGCCTCCGTGGCCGCCGTCGCCGCGCAACTGGCCCGGTCGGCCCGCGCCGCCACCGCGCTGGCCGCCGCCACGCTGGGCGGCGCCTACCTGCTGCGCGCCATCGGAGACACCGCCACCGCCGACGGCCACTGGGTGAGCTGGCTCTCCCCGGTCGCCTGGGGCCAGCAGGCCCGGCCCTTCGCCGGCGACCGCTGGGCGACGCTGTCGCTACCGCTGCTGTTCGCGGCTGCCACCACCGCCGTCGCGTTCACGCTGGCCCGCCGCCGGGACCTCGGCGCCGGTCTCATCGCCGACCGGCCCGGCCCGCCCAACGCCGCGCCCCGACTCCGCGGCCCACTGGCGCTGACGTTCCGCCTCCAACGCGGCCTGCTCATCGGCTGGTTGGTGGGCTTCACCGTGCTCGGACTCGTCTTCGGCAACATCGCCTCCAACCTCGACGGCCTGCTCGACAGCCCCATCGCCCGGGAGATGATCCGGCTGCTCGGCGGCACGAGCAGCCTCACCGACGCGTTCATCGCCGCCGAGCTGTCCATCCTCGCCACCGTCACCGCCATCTACGGGATGCAGACTGTGCTCCGCGCCCGTTCGGACGAGACCGACGGGCGGGCCGAGCTGGCGCTCGCCACCACCGTCACCCGACCACGGTGGATCGGCGCATATCTGGTCGTCACGCTCCTCGGCGTCACCGCCCTGCTTGCCGCCGCCGGCCTGGCCGCCGGGCTGGCCCACGCCAACAACACCGGACGAGCCGCCGACATCGGCCGCGTGCTCGGCGCCGCGCTCGCCCACCTCCCAGCCGTGGCGGTCCTCATCGGCGCCGCTGCCGCTATCGTCGGCTGGTTGCCCCGTCACGCCGCCGCCACCGGCTGGGGGACGCTCGTGGCGGTCGTTGTGCTCGGCCAGGTCGGGCCGGTTCTCGAACTGCCGCGGCTGGTGCTCGACCTGTCCCCGTTCGCGCACGTGCCGCGGCTCCCCGGCGGGGAGTTCGCTGCCGTTCCGCTGCTGTGGTTGGCCCTGGCCGCGACGCTCCTGGCGGCGCTCGGCGTGGTCGGCTTCCGGCGCCGCGACCTCAGCTGACCCGCCACCCGTTTCAGCGCTCGGCCAGCAGCCTGAGCAACTGCGCCTCCCGCTGGGGGGACAAGCCGGCCTTGCGGTCACGGTCCAGTCCCAGCTGGCGCTCCCAGACGAGGATGTCGGCCAACATCTGCTCCCGCCGTCGGTGCCGCAGTCCCGCCGCCACCGCGGCGGTGGTGTCGCGGGCCTGCCAGCCCGCCCACTCCGGGTCAACGATCCACATCGTCAGCGACTCCGGTCCCATGTACTGGGTGACACCCTGGTCCACCAACCATCGCGGGTCGGCCTCGATGACCGGACCGTCGTGCCCTCCGATCCGGCGTGACAGCTCGATCCACTCGCCGAGCGACAGGACCGGTCCGTAGGCGTTGAAGACTCCGATGACGCGGCTGGTGGCGCAGTCGACCAGCCAGGCTGCCAGGTCCCGTACGTCCACCGCCTGGGTGGGCTGCCCCGACGGCCCCGGGACCAGCATCGGGCCGTGCGGGTCGCGCGCCGCACGGGCCACCCACGCGCCAGCCCGGTCAGAGGGGTCGCCGGGCCCGGCGATCAGCCCACTGCGGGCGACCAGCAGGCGGTCGCCGAGCGCCGACTGGCACGCCTGCTCGCACGCCACCTTGGCCGGGCCGTACTCCTCGCGGGTGACCCGGTCAGCCTCGGTCGGCGCCAGCAGCGGCGCCGACTCGTCAGCGCCCGGGGTGTCCTGAGCGGCGTACGCGTTGCCGGACGACACGTAGGTCCAGTGACCGGCCCGGTCAGCCAACGCCCTCAACGCCTCCCGGACGAACCGGGGTTGCCACGAGACCTCGATCACCGCGTCCCAGCCGTCGCCCGCGACCTCCTCGTACGCGCCGCGTTCGGCGCGGTCGGCGACGACCAGCCGGGCGCCCTCGGCCACCCCGCCCGCCTCGCCGCGTGCCAGGCAGGTCACCCCATGCCCCCGTTGCACCGCCTGACGGGAGACTTCCCGACCGAGCCACGCCGTCCCACCGAGAACCAGAATCCGCATCGTTGGATCCGACCACAGCCAGCGGAACGGCGCTGACCGGCGCCGCCGGGTTTCGCTGTGGGCGGATGCCCCCGGCCCGGCGGCCCGTCCCCGCTCGGCGATCAGCCGCTGGCCGGGTCGCAGCGGCGCCAGTGAGCTCATACGGGTGCGTCCGGGTCAGCCGCGGAGGCGGAGGCCCCGTGGGGTGACCCGGAAACCGGCGGCGGTCAGCGCCTCGGCCAGCGGCCCGGCGTGCACTGACGCGCCGTCGGCGCGCTCCACCGACATTGCCCCCAACGCCCCGGACCGCACCGCGCCCGCCAGCGCCGCCCCCGCGGCGGCGAGCGTCACCGGATCGTCGGAGTACGACAACAGAGTCCGGCCGCCGCGTTCCACATAGAGCGCCAGCTCGCCGTCCACTGTCACCACGAGCGCGCCGGCCTTGCGTCCGGGCAGGTGGCCGCGGCTGCCATCGGCGGACTCGGCCCGCTCCGGCCAGCCGATCGCCGCGCCGTACGGGTTCGCCGGGTCAGTCGCGGCGAGGACCAGCGCCGCGCCACGCGGTCGCTCGCCGCCCGCCCGCGTCCGCTCGCCGCCCGCGCGGAGCCGGTCGACGGCCCCGGGCAGCGCGAACTGCGCCGCGCCGAGCCCCTCGACAAAGTACCCGCGGCGGGCCGCGCCGCGCTCCTCCAACGCCGCGAGCACCGGGTAGACGGCGGCGAACCCGCCCGGCGCGCCCTCAGCGGCGACCGTGCCGCGGGTGAGCACCCCGTACCGTTCCAGCAGCGCATCGGCGTGCGCGGCGGCCCGACGGGTCGGATCCAGGTCGCGGTCCGGCAGCCGGGACCACCGGCCGGCGGCGCTCGGCGGTCCGCCGCGCGCGGGCAGCCTCGGGCGTCCGGGCCGCTGGTAGCGGGTCCGCGCCGGGGCCGGACGAGACCGGTGCGCGCCGCCGCCGGCCACCAGCGCCCGCAGCGGCGCCAAGGTGTCGTTGGTGAGGCGCCCCGACCACACCAGATCCCAGACGACGGCGGTCAACGTCGCGTCGTCGGGCGGCGGGTCCGCCGCCGTCCCGACCCGCGTCGCCAGGTCGCGGAAGAACAGCGCCTGCCCGTCGTCCAGGGTCGCGAGCACCGTCTCATGCAGCGGGGTCAGCGCCAACGACTCCCCGACCGGCGGCAGCAGCAGGTCGGCGGCGTCGGTGTAGCTCAACGTCACCCAGCCGTCCGCGCCGCCCAGGGCCCCTGAGCCGGCCCACACCAGCTCGCCGCTGGCGCACAGCTCGTCGAGCATCGCCGGCGAGTAGTCGGCCACCCGGGCCGGCAGCACCAGCCGTTCCCACGCCGACGCCGGCAACGCCACCCCCTGCAACTGCTCGACCGCCGCCGCGACCGCCGCCACCCCGCGGGCGTTCCCGCCGATCTGCTGCCACCGGGGCAGGAACCGCGCCAACGCCGCCGGCGGCACTGGCTCGATCTCCTTACGCAGCGCGGCCAGGCTGCGCCGACGCAGCATTCGCAGCACCTCGGCGTCGCACCACTGCGCGCCGGTCTCCACCGGGGTGAACTCGCCCGACACCACCTGCCCACGGCCGCCAAGACGCCGCAGCGTCTGCTCCACCACCGCCACGCCCAGCCCGAACCGGGCCGCGCAGTCCGCCGCCGTGAACGGCCCGTGCGTGCGCGCGTAGCGGCCGATGAGATCACCGAGCGGGTCCGTCACCGGCGTCAGGTGCGCCTCCGGCAGGCCCATCGGCAAGGCCACCCCGAGCGCGTCGCGCACCCGGGCGGCGTCCTCGATCGCCAGCCACCGCTCCTGTCCGGCGATCCGGACCCGCACTGCTCGCCGGAGCGCCGCCAGATCGGCGGCCCACGCCGGGTCCGCGCCCCGGTCGGTCAGCTCCGCCTCGGACAGATCACCCAGCACCCGCAGCAGCTCCGCCACATCCTCGGCGTCCCGGGGCCGGCGGGCCGGCGTGGCCCACCGCAGCTCGGCCTCGGCGGCGGCGATGACCTGCGGGTCGAGCAGCTCGCGCAGGTCCACCCGGCCCAGCAGCTCGCCCAGCAGGGTGGCGTCCAGCGCCAATGCCGCCGCCCGCCGCTCGGCCAGCGGCGCGTCCCCCTCATACAGGAACGCCCCCACGTACCCGAACAGCAGCGACCGGGCGAACGGCGACGGCTTCGGCGTCTCCACCTCCACCAGCCGCGCCCGGCGCCCGGCCACGTCCCGCATGAGCTGCGCCAACGCCGGTAGGTCGAACACATCCTGTAGGCATTCCCGGGCGGCTTCCAGGGTCACCGGGAAGTCGGCGTGCTCGCGCGCCACCTCCAACAGCTGCGAGGCGCGTTGCCGCTGCTGCCACAGCGGTTGCCGGCGTCGCGGGTCGCGTCGGGGCAGCAGCAGCGAACGCGCAGCGCACTCCCGGAACCGGGACGCGAACAGGGCCGACGCCCCGACCGTCTCACGAACGATCGTTTCGATCTCGTCAGCGTCGAAGACCACCAGATCGGCGCCCGGCGGCTCGTCGGTGGTGTCCGGCAGCCGGATGACGATGCCGTCGTCGGAGGGCATCACCTGGGCGTCGACACCGTAACGCTCGCGCAGCCGGGCGCCGATCGCCAGCGCCCATGGCCCGTTCACCCTGGCGCCGAGCACACAGTGGACGGCCATCCGCCAGTCGCCCAGCTCGTCGCGGAAGCGCTCCACCAGCACCGTCCGGTCGTCCGGGGTCTGCCGGGTGGCTTCCCGCTGCTCGCGCAGGTACGCCACCAGGTTGTCGGCGGCCCACTGGTCCAGGCCGCCGGAGCGCAGCGCGGCCGAAGCGGACGGGTCGTCCTGTTTGGCCAGCGCGCTCAGTCGTCCGCCGATGGCCCGACCCAGCTCGACCGGTCGGCCGATGCTGTCGCCCTTCCAGAACGGCATCCGGGCGGGCGCTCCGGGAGCGGGGGAGACCAGCACCCGGTCCGGGGTGATGTCCTCGATCCGCCACGACGAGGCCCCGAGCAGGAACACATCGCCCACCCGGGACTCGTAGACCATCTCCTCGTCCAGCTCGCCGACCCGTCCGCCGCGTTCGGCGCCGACGAGGAAGACCCCGAACAGGCCCCGGTCGGGGATGGTGCCGCCGCTGGTCACGGCCAGTCGTTGCGCCCCGGGCCGTCCGGTGAGGGTGTCGGCGGCCCGATCCCACACCAGCCGCGGACGCAGCTCGGCGAAGGCGGTGGACGGGTAGCGGCCCGAGAGCATGTCCAGGACGGCGTGCAGGGCCGAGTCGGGCAGCTCCGTGTACGGGGCGGCCCGGCGCACCAACGCCGCCAACTCGCCGACCGGCCACTCGTCCAGGGCCACCATGGCGATGATCTGCTGGGCGAGCACGTCCAGCGGGTTGCGGGGGCAGCGCGTCGATTCGAGCGCGCCGTCGGCCATCCGCTGCGCCACCACCGCGCAGGAGAGCAGATCGCCTCGGTGCTTGGGGAAGACGACGCCGCGCGACACCGCCCCGACCTGGTGTCCGGCCCGCCCGACGCGTTGGAGACCGGCGGCGACGCTCGGCGGCGCCGCGATCTGGATGACCAGGTCCACCGCCCCCATGTCGATGCCCAGCTCCAGACTGGACGTGGCGACGACCGCCGGCAGCCGCCCGGCCTTGAGCGCCTCCTCGATGTGCCGGCGCTCCTCCCGGGAGACGCTGCCGTGGTGCGCCCGGGCGACCACCGGCGCCGCGCCATCGGCCACCCCCGACTGGGCCATGATCTCGGCGGGCATCCGGACCGGGCCGCTGTCCGGGGGCGGCGCGTCGGGCGTCAGGTCCTGTCGGCGTTCAGCCGCCAGCTCGTTGAGGCGGGCGCAGAGGCGTTCGGCGCCGCGTCGCGAGTTCGCGAAGACGATCGTGGACTGGTGCGCCTCGACGAGGTCGAGGACCCGTTCCTCGACCGCCGGCCAGATCGACGTCTGCCGTGGCGCGTCGGGGTCGTCGCCGGTCTGTTCGTCCAGGGCGGTCATGTCGGAGACGGGCACCTCGACGGTCAGCGCGATCGTCTTGGCCGTCGGCGGCGCGACGACCGTCACCGGCCGGGCGCCGCCGAGGAACCCGGCGACCTCGTCGACCGGTCGGACGGTGGCCGACAGCCCGATCCGCTGGGCTGGGCGGGGGAGCAGCGCGTCGAGGCGCTCGAGTGACACGGCCAGGTGCGCGCCGCGTTTGGTGGCGGCCACCGCGTGGACCTCGTCGACGATGACCGTCTCCACGCCCCGCAGTGACTCGCGGGCGGCTGAGGTGAGCAGCAGGAACAGCGACTCGGGCGTGGTGATGAGGATGTCCGGCGGGGTGCGCGCGAAGGCGCGGCGTTCATCGGCGGGGGTGTCGCCGGTGCGCATGCCGACCGTGATGTCCGGCAGGGTCGTGCCGAGCCTGGCTGCGGCCTGGCCGATCCCGGCCAGCGGGGCGCGCAGGTTCCGTTCGACGTCGAACGCCAGAGCTTTGAGCGGGCTCACGTAGAGCACCCGGCAACGGCGCAGCCGGTCCTCCGGCGGCGGGGTTGCGGCCAGCCGGTCGAGCGACCACAGGAACGCGGCGAGGGTCTTTCCGGAGCCGGTCGGCGCGACAACCAGGGCGTTCTCGCCGCCGCTGACGGCCTGCCAGGCGGCGGCCTGGGCGTCGGTGGGGGCAGCGAAGGCGTCGCCGAACCAGGCCCGGGTGGCCGGCCCGAACCTGGTCAGCGGGTCGCTGTTGACGGTCATGCCCCCATCCTGCCGGCCCGGTGGGACAGACGTCCCGCTGCAGCGGGGCGGTACGCCGCCGACGAAGATCGCAACGAGCTGCTGGCCGGCATCGGGCTCGACGCTCGGAGCGATCCGGGCCGCTCCTGGTCAGAATTCGTTGTACATCAGGTGCAGGCCCACCGGGCCCAGCTTCGGGTGGATGAACGCGCGCGGGACGGTGCTGAGGACTTCGAAGCCGTGCCGTCGGTAGAGCCGCACCGCGATCTCGTTCGACTCGACGACCGCGTTGAACTGCATCCCGACGTATTCGCCGCTCTTGGCCCAGTCCAGCGCGTCGCGGCATAGCGCCGTGCCGACGCCACGGCCGCGCGCCGTGGCGCTCACCATGAAGCTCGCGGTGGACACGTGTGCGCCGGGACCGGGACGGTTCGGGCCCGTCTTGGCGGTGCCGAGCACCTTGCCGCCGCCGTCCTCGACGGCCACGATCGTGCGTCCGGGCGGCGACTCGATCCATATGGATCTGGCCTGATCCTCGGTCATCGCCGGGTCATACGGGAAGGTCTCCTGCTCCTGAACGACGTCGCGGATGATTTGCCAGACGCCGACCCAGTCCCGTTCCTCGAAATTGCGTAGCAGCACCGCAACACCCTACTGCGTATCCACTGTCCTGGTCGGTCCGAGCAGCGCCGACGATATCTTGCCGCCGTGGCGCACCGGCTCGGCGTCCCGGCGGTCACCTCGACGCCGCCTGGGCCAAGTTCCCGACGATGCAGTTGCAGCTGTTCAACCCGTACGACGTGCCCAACACCTGAGCACGACCCGCCTCAGCGTTGTCGAGGCCGTCACCGCCGACCGGGCACCGGCTTCAACCGGGCCCTGCCGCCGGTCGCGGACGGAGCGTCTCAGCGCCTGGGCAGATATTCCGGCGGGCTCCCGACGACGTTGACGTCGGGCGTCGGCGTCCCGGCGACGAGCTGCATCGGGACCACTCCGGCCCAGTGCGGCAGTCCGTGGTCGTCGGGGTCGTCGTTGACGCCCCCTGAGCGGATCTTGCAGGAGACCTGGTCGAGGCGCAGCCGCAGCAGCCCGGTCTGGGCGCTTTCCCGCTCCGAGGGTGGGCGGCTGTCGGCGGCCCGGCCGGCGCCCAGTTTCTCGACGAACGCGCTCAGCGCGCGTGCCTTCTCCGCTGGGTCGGTGACGACCTCGGCCATTCCATGCGCCACGACGGCCCGGTAGTTGGCGCTGTGGTGGAAGTGCGAGCGCGCGTAGACGAGCCCGTCGAGGAGGGCGACGTTGAGGCAGACGGGCATGCCGCCGTCCTGCCTGGCTGCCAGCAGGGGACCGCTGCCGGTGGACCCGTGGACGTAGATGTCCTCGCCGAGGCGCGCGTGCATGAGTGGCAGGCTCGCCGGCCGCCCGTCGACGACGAACGCGAGGTGGCAGAACCAGGCTTCGTCGAGGATGGCGTGGACGGTGGCGCGGTCGTAGCCGACCCGGTCGCGGTTACGGTGGGGCGTGGTGGCGACGGCGGGCTGGTAGGTCGGCATCGGGGCTCCTCGGCGTTGACCGGCTGTAGCGGTGACCGATTTTTTTTGTTCTGGTACAATTTTCAGATTGTGTCGAGACATTATCAGATCACTGGGGCGAGCGCTGCCGCCCTCGTCGCCAGCATCGAGACCGGCGTCCACACCGGGGCCCTGCCTGCCGGCACCGCGCTGCCCGCGGTGCGGGCGCTCGCCGCCGACCTCGGCGTCGCCCCGGGCACCGTCGCCAAGGCCTACCAGGACCTGCGGCAACGCGGCATCATCGAGACCGCCGGCCGCAACGGCACCCGGGTCCGCCCCCGGCCGCCGGTCACCCACCACAGCGCCCTGGCCGCCGCCCCGGCCGGCGTCACCGACCTGTCCGTCGGCGATCCCGACCCCCGACTACTGCCCGGCTACGCCACGGCCCTGGCCACCCTGGTCGACCATCCCGTCACCTACCGCGACGGCGGTCCGCTGCCAGCGCTCGTCACCGCCGCCCGCGAGCGCCTGCGCGCCGACGGCCTCCCCGACGGCCAGATCGCCATCACCAACGGCGCCCTCGACGGCATCGACCGCATCCTGGCCGCCCACCTGCGCCCCGGCGACAGGGTCGCCGTCGAGGACCCTGGCTGGGCCAACCTGCTCGACCTGCTCGCCGCCCACGGCCTGCGTCCGGTCAGCCTCCCCGTCGACGACGCCGGACCCACCGCGGACGGTCTGCGCCGCGCGCTGACCAACCGGCCCAGCGCCGTCATCATCACCAGCCGTGCCCAGAACCCCACCGGCGGCGCCGTCACCGCCGACCGGGCCCGCGCCCTCGCCGCGCTCCTGCGCGCCCACCCCGACCTGCTCACCATCGAGGACGACCACGCCGCCGAACTGGCCCACGAGCCGCTGTCCGTGGTGGCCGGCGCCACCGGGCGTTGGGCGTTCGTCCGCTCGGTCAGCAAGCCCTACGGCCCCGACCTGCGCCTGGCCGTCGTCACCGGCGACCCCGACACCGTCGCCCGCGTCGATGGTCGCCTCCGGATCACCGCTGGTTGGGTCTCCACCCTCCTGCAACGACTCGTCCTGGCGCTCTGGACCGACCCGGACGTCACCGCCACGCTCACCACCGCCCGCGACAGCTACGCCCACCGCCGGCTCGCCCTCGTCGCGGCGCTTGCCGACCGGGGCGTCGCCGCCCACGGCCGCACCGGCATCAACGTCTGGATTCCGGTCCCCGACGAGACTGCTGCCGTCGCCGGCCTGCGTGACCACGGCTACGCCGTCGCGCCCGGCGCCCGGCACCGTACCGCCAGCCCCGCCGGCATCCGGGTCACTGTCAGCCCGCTCGAACCCGGCGACATCGCGACGTTCGCCGATGCCGTTGCCGCGGCGCTGCGTGGTCCGGCCGGCGGCTCGACCCGGTGACGCCCGGCTAGGATCGCCCTTTTTCCCCGGGTGGAGGACACATGACGAGCACCATCGCGCCCAGCCGGCCGGGAGCCACCGGCGTCCAGCGCCGCACTCTGTTGCTGCTGTTCGCCACCCAGATCATCGGCGGAACCGGCGTCGCCATCGGCATCTCCGTCGGCGCCCTGCTCACAGCCCGGATCGTCGGCACCGGCCTGTCCGGGCTCGCCCAGAGCGCGGCCGTCGTGGGCGGCGCCCTGCTCGCCATCCCCGCGACCCGGATCATCCAGGCCCGGGGGCGACGCCCCGGCCTGGTGCTCGTCTACACCCTCGGCGCGTCGGGCAGCGTCCTGGTCGTCATCGCCGCGACCACCGGAAACGTGCCGCTGCTGTTCGTCGGGCTCCTGCTGTTCGGCGGCGGGACCACCGCCAACCTCCAGGCCAGGTACGCCGCCGTCGACCTCGCCGCCGCGCCCCGCCGGGGCCGGCAGCTGTCCCTCATCGTCTGGGCCACCACCATCGGCTCCGTCGCCGCGCCGCACCTGGCTCCCTACGCCGACGGCGCTGTCGCCGGGCATGGCCTGGCCGCCCTCACCGGGCCGTTCGTCGTCAGCGCCCTGGCCTTCCTGCTCGCCGGCGCGCTCCTGTTCGCCTTCCTGCGACCCGACCCCCTGCTCACCGCCCGTATGCTCGCCGACCAGCCGGCGTCCCCGAGCCAGCGCGGCAGCCTGCGGCTGGCCGCCCGCACCATCCTGGCCCATCCGGAGGCCAAACTCGCCGTGACCGCCGTCGCCGTCGGCCACCTTGTCATGGTCGGCGTCATGGCGATGACGCCGGTGCACCTCGGCGAACACCACCACTCCGAAGCGGAGCTGCTGCGCATCGTCGGCATCGTCATCAGCGCCCACATCGCCGGCATGTACGCGCTCTCGCCCGTCGTCGGCTGGCTCACCGACCGGGCGGGGCGCCGCCCGGTCATCGCCGGCGGGGCGCTCACCCTGGCGGCCGGCTGCGCCTTCGCGGCCACCGCCGGGCACGACACCACCTGGCTGACGGTCGGCCTGGTGCTGCTCGGACTCGGTTGGTCGGGCACCATGGTGGCGGGGTCGACGCTGCTCACCGAATCGGTGCCCATCGCCCAACGGGCCGCCGCCCAGGGCCTGTCCGACCTGGTCATGGGGCTTGCCGGCGCCAGCGCCGGGGCGGTCAGCGGCTTCGTGGTCGCCGGCCCCGGGTACGACGTGCTGGCGGCCGCCGCGGGCAGCGCCACGCTGCCGTTGGCGGCGCTGGCCCTCGTCGCGGCGCGGACCGACCGGTCCGCCCCCGTCCCCGCCGACAAGGAGTGCGCGTGCGGTTGACAGACCTGTGGGACCGGCTTGACCGGACCTTCGGACCCGAGTACGCCGCCAGCGTCGCCGCCGACCAGGTCCTGCCCCAGCTCGACGGGCGGACCATCGTCGCCGCTCTCGACGCCGGGGTGCCCGCCGTCACGGTGTGGCGCGCGGTCGTGGCCGCCTACCCTGACCGGGTCCCCGGCCGGCTGCGCTGAGCTGCGCCGACGCGCATTTCACGGGTTCGACTACTCCTCGAACACCTGTTCGGTTATTGTCCACAGCGACGCGCTTGTCCACAGGTCGGGCCACCGCCGGTGGCCGCTGTCGGACCCACCGCCTACGGTGTGGCGCGTGACGACGAAACGACCGGCTAAATCGGCGAACTCAGGGATGGCAGCCATGGCCACAGGGCCAGACCGCACGCGGGCGCTGGATCTGGCGCTCGCCCAGATCGACAAGCAGTTCGGCAAGGGCTCGGTGATGCGCCTCGGCGATCGCCCGGTCGTGGAGACCTCGGTGATTCCCACCGGCTCCATCGCGCTCGATGTCGCGCTCGGCATCGGCGGTCTGCCCCGGGGCCGGGTCATCGAGGTGTACGGGCCGGAGAGCAGCGGTAAGACCACGGTCGCCCTGCACGCGGTCGCGAACGCCCAGAAGGCTGGCGGCATCGCCGCCTTCATCGACGCCGAGCATGCGCTCGACCCGGACTACGCTAAAGCGCTCGGGGTCGACACCGACGCGATGCTGGTCTCGCAGCCGGACACCGGCGAGCAGGCGCTGGAGATCGCGGACATGCTCATCCGCTCCGGCGCTGTCGACATCATCGTCATCGACTCGGTGGCAGCCCTCGTGCCGCGCGCCGAGATCGAGGGCGAGATGGGCGACAGCCACGTCGGCCTCCAGGCCCGGCTGATGAGCCAGGCGCTCCGGAAGATCACCGGAGTGCTCAGCACCACCGGCACCACCTGCATCTTCATCAACCAGCTCCGGGAGAAGATCGGCGTCATGTTCGGCTCGCCGGAGACGACGACGGGCGGGCGGGCGCTGAAGTTCTACTCGTCGGTCCGGCTCGACATCCGACGGATCGAGGCCCTCAAGGACGGCACCGACGTGGTGGGCAACCGCACCCGCGTCAAGGTCGTCAAGAACAAGTGCGCGGCGCCGTTCAAACAGGCTGAGTTCGACATCCTCTACGGCCGGGGCATCTCCCGCGAGGGCTCGCTCATCGATGTCGGCGTGGAGCAGAACATCATCCGCAAGTCCGGCGCCTGGTACACCTACGAGGGTGAGCAACTCGGCCAGGGCAAGGAGAACTCGCGCAAGTTCCTCAAGGAGAACCCGGACATCGCCAGCGAGATCGAGAAGAAGATCTTCGAGAAGCTCGGCGTCGGCGTGGGCGCCGGCAGCGATGAGGCCGGTGGCCTCGCGCAACCTCCCGTCGACTTCTGAGTCGGCTGATCACAGACATGGCAGGTCGTCGACGAGGCGCACGCGCGGGGAGGGGCTGGGACGCGGCCCCGCCCCGCGCCGCCGCTCAGCCGGCCGGCGACCGTGAACCGGCCGAGCACGCCCGTGAGATCTGCCTGCGGCAGCTCGCGGTGCGGCCGCGCACCCGTGCCGAGTTGACGACCGCGCTACGCCGCAACGAGATACCTGATGAGGTCATCGCCCAGATCCTCGACCGCTACACCGAGGTGGGCCTCATCGACGACGAGGCGTTCGCACAGGCGTGGGTGACCAGCCGACACCACGGCAAGGGCCTGTCGCGGCGCGCGCTCGCCAGCGAGCTGCGCCAACGTGGCGTCGACGACGACTGCGCCGCGGCCGCCCTGGACGAGTTGGACCCGGGCACTGAAGCTGCTACCGCCCGCGCGTTGGTGGATCGCAAGCTCCGCAGCGCGCGCGGTGACGCCCAGAGTCTGTTCCGCCGCCTGGTGGGGATGCTCGCTCGAAAGGGTTACCCGGCATCGGTGGCGTTCGCTGTCGTCAAAGAGGCGCTCGCGGACCGGGACGCGGCCATCGAGGACCTGGATCCGGCGGAATGGGTCGACTGAGCCACCCGTCGGAGCGCCAGTCGAGGGCGTTTGGTCCGGACAGTCCTACAACGGTATGGATCGTGTGTTCTTGACCGAAGCGAGGCTCGGGTCCTAGCCTCGCGGTACCTAGGAGAACGCCCACACCTGCGTTGACGCACATAGACCTTCCCGTCACCCAGCACCGAGCTTGCTCCGCGCCACGGCCTGCCGGCGTGCCACCCGCGATGACCTGAGCGTCGTCGCGGGCAGCGCCAGCGAAGGAAAGAACGGCCGTTTGCCGGGCTCAGGGCTGTCGTCATCCGGTCGGAGTATCCGAGGATCCGGGCTGTGCCGCGCTGCGGCCAGCTCACATCGGTGAAGGAGGCCGCAGGTGACCGCAGTGGAGATGGCGTTGTTGGGGGGGATCGGGGTGCTCGCCCTGGCCATGCTCCTCGGCGCGGTCGGGGTGACGCGTGCCGTGCGCGCGAACGCTCGCCCTGACCCGACGCCGACGGGCGCCGTCGGCGGTCCCGGCGCGGCAGCGGTCCCGGGTCAGGCCGATGGCGTGGTCGCCGCGGACATCGCGGTCAGCGCCGCCCGCGCCGCGGCGCAGCGGGTCCTCGACACCGCCCGGGTCGAGGCGCAGCGGGCGTTGGACACCGCCCGCGCCGAGGCGGACACGATCCGGGAACGCGCGTTCCGGCAGGCCGAGCAGGACGCCGAGCAGGCGCGTCAGTCAGCGAGGCGGAGCGCGGAGCGGGAGCTGGCACAGGTCACCGATGCCGCCCGGGAGCAGCTGGCGGAGGTGGAGCGGCGGTCCGAGCGGCTGGAACGCCGTGAGAGCCTCAACGCCGAGGAGGCCGAGCGGCTGGCCCAACGGGATCGGCGGTTGACCGTCGCCGAGGACGAGTTCGCGGCGCGGGACGCCGACCTGACCAGGCAGGGTGCCGAGCTGGTCGACGCGCGGGCCCGGGTGGGTCAAGAGCTGGCGCGTGTCGCCGGTCTGTCGGTGGACCAGGCTCGCGCGGAGCTGGTCGCCTCGATCGAGGCGCAGGCGCGGCGGGACGCAGCGGTGTCGGCCAGGCAGATTGAGGCCCTGGCCCGCGACGAGGCGGAGTCACGGGCCCGGGCGGTGGTCGTCGAGGCGATCCAGCGGGTTGCCAGCGAGCAGACCGCGGAGAGCGTGGTCAGCGTGCTCCCGCTGCCGGGCGATGACATGAAAGGCCGGATCATCGGACGCGAGGGCCGCAACATCCGCGCCTTCGAGTCGGTCACCGGCGTGAACCTGATCATCGATGACACCCCGGAAGCGGTGTTGTTGTCGTGTTTCGATCCGGTCCGCCGTGAGGTGGGTCGGTTGACCCTGGAGAAGCTGGTTCTCGACGGCCGGATCCACCCGCACCGCATCGAGGAGGTGTACGTCGCGGCGCAGCAGGAGGTCGAGGTGCTGTGCCGGCGGGCGGCTGAGGACGCGCTGCTCGAGGTGGGCATCGGCGACATCCACCCGGAGCTGGTGAAGTTGCTGGGCCGGCTGCGATACCGCACCAGCTACGGCCAGAACGTGCTCAAGCATCTGGTGGAGTCCGCGCACATCGCCGGAGTGATGGCCGCCGAGCTGCGGCTGGCGCCGAAGCTGATCAAGCGGTGCGCGTTCCTGCACGACATCGGCAAGGCGTTGACGCACGAGGCGGAAGGGTCACACGCGATCGTCGGCGCCGAGGTGGCCCGGCGGTTCGGTGAGTCCGAGGAGGTCGCGCACGCGATCGAGGCCCACCACAACGAGGTGGCGCCCCGGACGGTCGAGGCGGTGCTGACCCAGGCCAGCGACTCCTGCTCCGGGGGGCGCCCGGGGGCGCGTCGGGAGAGCCTTGAGGCGTACGTGCAGCGGCTGGAACGGATCGAGGAGATCGCCGCCGGCAAGCCCGGGGTGGAGAAGGTCTTCGCGATGCAGGCGGGTCGGGAGATCCGGGTGATGGTGCGTCCGGACGAGGTGGACGAGCTGACGTCCTCGATGCTGGCCCGGGACGTGGCCAAGCAGATCGAGGAGGAGCTGACCTACCCGGGTCAGATCCGGGTGACGGTGGTGCGCGAGTCCCGCGTCACCGAGATCGCCCGCTGACCCGCCCGCCGGTCAGTCGCCGGCGGGCTCGGTGGCGACCTTGCCGGTGACCGATGGTTGTCCGGTGCGCATGAGCCGGCGGTCCAGCCAGTGCGCGAGGCCGGTGAGCGTGCTGTTGATGACGATGTAGATGGCGGCGATGACGATGGCGGCGGCCATGACGTTGACGTAGTTGGCGCTCAGGACGTTGACGCCGAGCTGAATCAGCTCCGGGTAGGCGATGATGTAGCCCAGCGCGGTGTCCTTGAGCAGGACGACGAGCTGGCTGATGATGACCGGGAGCATGGCCCGCGCGGCCTGAGGCACCAGAATGTGCCGCATGACCTGCGCCTTGTTGAGCCCGATCGCGTACGCGGCTTCGGACTGGCCGGCGGGCAGGGAGCGGATGCCGGACCGGAACGCCTCGGCGAGCACGGAGCCGTTGTAGAGGGTGAGTCCGATGACCACCGCCCAGTAGGCGGAGACGGGCCCGTCGATGAGGAACGGCAGTCCGTAGAACAAGAAGAAGATCATCAGCAGCAGCGGCACCGCGCGGCAGAACTCGATGATCGCGCCGGCGGGGATGCCGATCCAGCGGCGTTCGGAGAGCCGGGCGACGGCGAAGATGATGCCGAAGGCGAGCGCCAGCACCATGCCGGTCGCGGCAGCCGACAGGGTGCCCCACAGGCCGGGCAAGATGAAGTTGTTCCAGGTGTCGGCGTCCAGGAACGGCTTCCACAGCGCCGGCGCCCACTGGCCGGCGTTGTCGAACTCGCGGTAGAGCCACCAGAACAGACCGGCGAGGGCGACGCCGAATACGACGGTGAGGGCGCTGTTGCGGACGCGGGCGCGCGGTCCGGGGTGGTCGTAGAGGACGCTGCTCATCGCCGTGCCGCCAATCGGTTGCTGAGCCAGTTGAACAGGTACCCGGTCGGCACGAGCAGCGCGACGAAGACGCCGGCGAAGACCAGGAAGATGGTGATGACCTCGTCGCCGTTGTTGTTGATGAGCGTCTTCATCGCGTTGGCGGCCTCGGCGAGGCCGATGGTGCCGACGATGGTGGCGTTCTTGGTCAGGGCGATGAGCACGCTGCCGAGCGGGGCGACGACGGCCCGGCCGGCCTGGGGGAGCACCACCAGCCACAGGGTCTGTAGGAAGGTCAGCCCGATGGCGCGGGCGGCTTCGGCCTGTCCGGTGGGGACGGTGTTGATGCCTGAGCGGATGGCTTCGCAGACGAACGCGGCGGTGTAGGTGGACAGGCCGATGACGCCCAGCCAGTAGGTGTTGAGGTCGAGGTCGTCGGCGAGGTCCAGGCCCAGGGTGCTGAAGAGACCGAAGTAGCAGAAGTAGATGACGAGCGTGAGCGGGGTGTTCCGGAAGACGTTGACCCAGCCGGCGCCGAACCAGCGCAGCACCGGCACCGGCGAGACCCGCATGGCGGCGAGCAGGACGCCCACCAGCAGCGAGATGACGGCCGAGGCGCCGGTGAGTTTGAGGATCCAGGCGAACCCGGTGAGCAACAGCTGCCGGTTGTCCGGATCGGCGAACACATCCACGGGGGCTCCTGCTCCTTGCGGGTCCGTCGGTACTCGCGGGACGTGCCGGGTCAGGCGACAAACCACGTCGCCTGACCCGGTGTCACGCTCAGGCGCAGTTGGTGAGCTTCGTGGTGTCCAGCTGCGGGGCGGGCTTGCCGCTCTTGCCGAGGGTGTCGTCCCACGCCTTGGCGTAGGAGCCGTCGGCGGCTGCGGCCTTGAGGATCTCGTTCACCTTCTCGCAGCCGGCCTTGTCGGCCTTGGCCAGGCCGATGCCGTACGGCTCCTCGCTGAACGGCTTACCGACGATCTTGAACTTGCCGGCGTTCTGCGGCTGCGCGGCGTAGCCGGCGAGGATGATGTCGTCGGTGGTGACGGCGTCGATCTTCTTGTTCGCCAGCAGGGCGATGCACTTGGAGTAGGCGTCCAGCTCGGTGAGCTTGGCGTCCTTGTACTCGTCCTTGATCCGCTGCGCGGGTGTGGAGCCCGCCACCGAGCAGACCCGCTTGCCGGCGAGGGTGTCCGGGCCGGTGATGGTGGTGTTGTCGGCGGCGACGAGCAGGTCCTGCCCGGCCATGTAGTACGGACCGCCGAAGTTGACCTTCTGCTTGCGCTGGTCGGTGATCGTGTAGGTGGCGACGACGAGGTCGACCTGGCCCTGCTCAATGAACGGCTCGCGGTTGGCCGACACGGTAGTCTTCCACTCCAGCGCGGTGGGCTCCAGGCCCAGGCCCTTGCCGATGATCTTGGCGATCTCGATGTCGAAGCCCTCGTACTCGGCGCCGGTCTGCAGACCCAGGCCCGGCTGGTCGGCCTTCACACCGACGACGAGCTTCTTTTCCGTGGCGGCCTTGTCGATGATGCCCTTGGTCGCGCCGCTGTCCCCGCCGGAGTCGGAGTTGGAGTCCCCACCGCAGGCGGTCATGCCCATGGCCAGCGATGCGATCGCGGCGACGGCCGCGAGTCGGGTGATACGCATGTTCTCTCCTTCGTGGTGGGCCGCCACGTCGGTCCGCGGCGCCCGTTACCCCAGTGGCTTAGTGAGTGAGGATCTTGGACAGGAAGTCCTTGGCGCGGTCGCTGCGCGGATTGGCGAAGAACTCCGTCGGCGGCGCCTGTTCGACGAGCTGACCGTCCGCCATGAAGACCACCCGGTGCGCGGCGTGTCGGGCGAAACCCATCTCGTGGGTGACCACGACCATCGTCATTCCCTCGCCGGCCAGCGAGGTCATGACCTCCAGCACCTCGCCGACCATCTCCGGGTCCAGGGCGCTGGTGGGCTCGTCGAACAGCATCGCCTTGGGGCGCATCGCCAGGGCGCGGGCGATCGCGGCCCGCTGCTGCTGGCCGCCGGACAGCTGGGCCGGGTACTTGGCGGCCTGGTCGGCGATGCCCACCCGGTCGAGCAGCGCCATCGCGTGCTCCCTGGCCGCGGCCGGGGACTCCCCGCGGACCTTGACCGGCCCCAGAGACACGTTCTGCACAATCGTCTTGTGCGCGAACAGGTTGAACGACTGGAACACCATGCCCACATCGCTGCGCAGCCGGGCCAGGGCACGGCCCTCGGCCGGCAGCGGCTGGCCGTCGAAGACGATCCGGCCCTTGTCGATGGTCTCCAGCCGGTTGATCGCCCGGCACAGGGTCGACTTGCCGGAGCCGGACGGGCCGATCACGACGATCACCTCGCCGCGGCTGATCGACAGGTCGACGTCGCGCAGCACGTGCAGGGACCCGAACCACTTGTTCACGCCCTCGAGCACGATCAGTGGCGCCTCGTCCGCGCTTGCCATGGCTCACCGCTTCCGTGATCGTCGCCGATTCGCAGGTCACTTTAGGCGGGCATGTGCCCGGCCGCGTCCTCTGGCAGGTCACGGCCCGGTAACGCGCTCCCCGTGCCCCTGCTGGCACGTTGTCATACCGGGTCAAGCAGTGTCACCTCTGGCCGCCGCGTACCTCCAACCGCCCCAGCAGTGTCGCGGTGGCCGCCGCGACGGCCGCCACCGCCTGCTCGAACGCCTCGGCGTTGTGCGCCGCCGGCTGCCGGAAACCGGAGATCTTGCGCACGTACTGGAGCGCGGCGGCGGCGATGTCGGCGTCGGTGACGTCGGCGGTGTAGGGCTCACGAAGCGTCTTGATGCTGCGGCACATGACTGCCCCCTCCACTGGGCTACCCGGGGCGGATAACCTTCTCGCTGACATGACTATCGCAGCCCCCGCCCCCAGCGACAGCAGCCCCGCCGTCGACGGCAGCCCCGTCGACCAGGCCGGCCGCACCTACCAGGTGCGCACCTACGGCTGCCAGATGAACATGCACGACACCGAACGGATCTCCGGCCTTCTGGAGGGCGCGGGCTACCGTCGAGTGTCCGACGGCGTCGACCCTGACGTCGTCGTCTTCAACACCTGCGCGGTGCGCGAGAACGCCGACAACCGCCTCTACGGCAACCTCGGTCACCTGCGCCCGACGAAGCTCAGAAACCCGGACATGCAGATCGCGGTCGGCGGCTGCCTGGCCCAGAAGGACCGGGGCGAGATCGTCAAGCGGGCCCCCTGGGTGGACGTGGTGTTCGGCACCCACAACATCGGCGCCCTGCCGGCGCTGCTGGACCGCTCACGGCACAACGCCGCCGCCGAGGTGGAGATCCTCGAATCGTTGGAGGTCTTCCCCTCGACCCTGCCGACCCGGCGCGAGTCCACCTACGCGGGCTGGGTGTCGATCTCGGTCGGCTGCAACAACACCTGCACCTTCTGCATCGTGCCGGCGCTGCGCGGCAAGGAGAAGGACCGCCGACCCGGGGACGTGCTCGCCGAGGTGCGGGCGCTGGTCGCCGAAGGCGTCCTCGAGGTCACCCTGCTGGGTCAGAACGTCAACTCCTACGGGGCCGAGTTCGGCGACCGGCTCGCGTTCGGCAAGCTGCTGCGGGCCTGCGGCGACATCGATGATCTGGAGCGGGTCCGTTTCACCAGCCCGCACCCCAAGGACTTCACCGACGACGTCATCGCCGCGATGGCCGAGACGCCCAACGTGTGCCACCAGCTGCACATGCCGTTGCAGTCCGGCTCGGACGCCGTCCTCAAGGCGATGCGGCGCAGCTACCGCACCGAGCGTTACCTGGGCATCATCGACAAGGTCCGGGCGGCGATGCCGGACGCGGCGATCACCACCGACATCATCGTCGGCTTCCCCGGCGAGACCGAGGACGACTTCCAGGGCACCCTGGAGGTCGTCCGTCAGGCCCGGTTCGCCACGGCGTTCACGTTCCAGTACTCGATCCGGCCCGGCACCCCGGCGGCCACCATGGACGACCAGATCCCCAAGGCCGTCGTCCAGGACCGGTACGAGCGGCTCCTCGCCGAGCTTGAGGCGATCACCTGGGCGGAGAACAGCAAACAGCTCGGACGTACGGTCGAGGTCCTGGTCGCCGTGGGGGAGGGCCGCAAGGACGAACGCACCGGCCGGATGTCGGGGCGGGCCCGCGACGGCCGGCTGGTCCACTTCAACGCCGGCGACATCGCCGCGTCGATCCGCCCCGGCGACGTCGTCACCACCGAAGTCACCTACGCGGCCCCGCACCACCTCAACTGCGACGGCGCCCCGCTGTCACACCGGCGCACCCGCGCCGGCGACGCGTTCGCGGCCGGCCACGCCCCGAAGCTGCCCGGCGTAGCGTTGGGTATGCCGACGATCGGTCAGCCGACGCCGCCGCCGGTAGCGGGCGGCTGCGTCGGCTGACCACCACCGAAGCGCTACGACGTCAGCTGGCCTTCTCCGCCAGCGCCAGAAACTGGCGTTTGCCCTCCAGCGCCTTCTCGGCCTCCTTGACGCGCTTGGCGTCACCGGCGGCCCTGGCCCGCTCCAGCCGCTGTTCGGCCTCGGCCACCTGCTCGCGCATCTGCGCCAACAGCGGGTTGTCCTGCGGGGCGACCCGACGCCACGCGGTGTCCATCGCCTGACGGATCTTGTCCTCCACCGCGCGGAAGCGACGGTCCAGCGACACCATGTGCTCGCGCGGCACCCGGCCGGCGTCGTGCCACAGGCCCTGGATCTCCCGAAGCTCCTTGTGCGCGGTCTGCGGGTCCGCGGCGATGTCCAACCCCTCGGCGCGCGCCAGCAGGGCCTGCTTGGCCTCCAGACTGCTCTTCTGCTCGGCGTCGCGGGCCGAGAACACCTCGCTGCGACGGCTGAAGAACGCGTCCTGGGCGGCCCGGAACCGGTCCCACAGCCGCTGCTCGGCGTCCTTGGCGGCGCGCGGCGCCGCCTTCCACTCCGCCATCAGCTCCTTGAGCCGGTTGGCCGTCGGCGCCCAGTCCTCGCTGCCGGCCAGCGACTCAGCCTCGGTGACCAGGGTCTCCTTGGCTGTCTGCGCCTGCTTGCGCTGGGTGTCCAGGCTGGCGAAGTGCGCGCCACGACGACGGGTGAAGCCGTCACGGGCCGTCGAGAACCGCTTCCACAGCTCACCGTCGGTCTTCTTGTCGACCCCACGGATGGACTTCCACTCGTCGAGGATCTCCTTGAGACGGTCCCCGGCGGCTTTCCAGCCGGTGGACTCGGCGGCGAGCTTCTCGGCCTCCTCCACCAGCGCGTTCTTTCGGGCGACCGCTTCGACCCGGGCGGCGTCGCGGGCGGCGCGGACGGCGCTGGCCTTCTCCTCGGCGTCGGTGGCGAGTTTGTCCAGCCGCCTGGCCAGCCCGTCGATGTCGCCGACGACGTGCGCCTCGGGGAGGGAGTCCCGTAGTCGTTTCACCGTCGCCTGCGCCTGCTGGGCGTCGCCACCTGCCTTGAGCCGGGCGGCGACGAGGTCGACCTCGGTGACCAGGTCGGCGAAGCGGCGCGCGTAGTGGGCCAGGCCCTCCTCGGGTGTTCCGGCCTGCCACGATCCGACGACCCGTTCGCCTTCGCCGGTCACGACGTAGACAGTGCCGTCAGCGTCGACCCGACCGAAGCTCGTCCAGTCGTTCATGTGTGTTCCTCGTCTTCCCGGCAGTCCGCGCCGCCCGCGACGAGTGTCCCCCTCGCGGCGGTCGCGCGGCGTCGCCGCCATCGCGCAGATTCAGTTCGTGTCGTATCGCATTGTCACAGGCCGGTCTACCCCGATGGAACGGGCCCGTCGGCGACCGTGACCATACGGTGTCGTCGAACGCTCGCGCAGCCCCCGAACGGACGGCCGTTACCGTGGTCGGGTGCCTGTCGTCAGCGTCGCGTTCTGCCCGCATCCGCCCGTGCTCGTGCCCGAGGTCGCGGCCGGCGCCGCGGCGGAGCTGGCCGACCTGCGCGCCGCCTGCCTGGACGCGGTGGCCGCGCTCGCCGGCGCCGCCCCGGACGCGGTGATCATTCTCGGCGCCGGTCCGGCGAACGGCTGGCACGGGTCCGCGGCGTGCGGCTCGCTCGCTGCGTACGGGGTCCCCGGGCCGCTGCCCGGAGCCACTGTGGCCGCCCCGAACGGTCGTCGGTCGGGCGGCCGGCCGGCTGCCCATCCGTTGCCGTTGAGCCTGACCATCGGCGCCTGGCTCCTCGACCGCGCCGCCGTCGGCGTCCCCGCCTACGCCGTCGCGGTCGCCGACGGCGAACCCGCGCCCACGCTCGCCGCCGACCTGACCTCGCTGGGCGGCCGGGTGGCGTTGCTGGTCATGGGCGATGGCGCCGCCTGCCACGGCGAGAAGGCCCCCGGCTACGCCCACCCGGACGCCGCCGGCTTCGACGCCGCCGTCGCCGCCGCGATGTCCACCGGCGACGCGGCGGCGCTCCGCGACCTCGACCCGCCCACCGGCCGCCGGGTCCTGGCCGCTGGCGTCCTCGTCTGGCGGGTCGCCGGGGCGCTGCTCGACGACCGGCGCTGGTCCGGCCGGCTCCGCCGCCACGAGGCCCCCTACGGCGTGGGCTACCTGGTCGCCGACTGGCAGCAGGCATGAGCACGCCGCGGCAACGGGTGATCGCGGTGGTCGGCCCCACGGCCGCCGGCAAGTCTGAGCTGAGCCTGCGGCTCGCCGAGGCCCTCGACGGCGAAGTCGTCAACGTCGACTCCATGCAGCTCTACCGGGGCATGGACATCGGCACCGCCAAGCTGTCGCCGGCCGAGCGCCGAGGCGTCCCACACCACCTGCTCGACATCTGGGACGTCACCGAGCGCGCCAGCGTCGCCGAGTACCAGCGTCTGGCCCGGACCGCCGTCGACGACATCCACGCCCGCGGCCGGACCCCGCTGCTGGTCGGCGGCACCGGCCTGTACCTGCGGGCCGTGCTGGAGGACTTCCGGTTCCCCGGCACCGATCCGCAGGTCCGCGCCGCGCTGGAGGCCGAGCTGACCCAGATCGGCCCCGCGGCGCTGCACGCCCGCCTGACCGAACAGGACCGGGCGGCCGCCGCGGCGATCCTGCCCAGCAACGGGCGACGGATCGTGCGGGCCCTCGAAGTCATCGCCATCACCGGCCGGCCCTTCGCCGCCAGCCTCCCCGATCCGGCGCCCGTCTACCCGTCGACGATCATCGGCGTCGACCGCGACCCGGCCGAGCTGGACGAACGGGTCGCCGCGCGGGTCGACCTCATGTGGCGAGCGGGCCTGGTCGAGGAGGTACGGACGCTGGTGGCCCGGGGCCTGCGCGATGGCCGCACCGCCAGCCGGGCGCTGGGCTACCAGCAGCTCCTGGCGGCGTTTGCCGGGGAGCACGACGAGGACGCCGCCCGGGACGAGACCGTCCGGGCCACCCGGCGCTTCGTGCGCCGGCAACGGTCCTGGTTCCGACGCGACCAGGCCATCGTATGGCTGGACGCGGCCCGCGCCGACCTCGCTGAGGCGGCGCTCGCCGCGTTGGCCGACCGGACAGGTGCGGTCCCTGGCCCCGTTGGGCGATGATGTGGCCATGGGCCAGCACAGCGTCGCCGAAGGCAAGGGAACCGACGGCGTCATCGGCATCGACGGCGTCCCGTTCGCGAAGGGGCACGGCGCCGGGAACGACTTCGTTATCCTGCCCGATCCCGATGGCGCCCTGCCGCTGACCGCGGCGCAGGTGGCCGCGCTGTGCGACCGCCGGCGAGGCATCGGCGGCGACGGCCTGCTGCGGGTCGTGCGCTCGGCCAAACACCCGGACGCCGTCGCCATGGCCGGCGAGGCCGAATGGTTCATGGACTACTGGAACGCCGACGGCACCCAGGCCGAGATGTGCGGCAACGGTGTGCGCGTCTTCGCCCGCTACCTCATCGAATCCGGCCTGGTCGGCTGGCCGTCGGGCGACCTCAGGGTCGCGACCCGTTCCGGGGTCGTCCCGGTGCGCGACGATGCTGCCGGCCTGGCTGCCGGCCTGGCCCCGCCGCGCCTCGGCGGTCCGGCCACCGCCGCCGTCGCCGGTCGCGAGCTGGACGGCGTCGCCGTCGACTGCGGCAACCCGCACCTGGTCTGCGCGCTGCCCGACGCCGAGGACCCCGCCGTGCTCGACCTGACCGCCGCGCCCACCCTCGACCCGGAGACCTTCCCGACCGGGGCGAACGTCGAGTTTGTCGCGGCTGCCGAGCCGGTCGACGGCGCCGACCTGTCCGTGCGGATGCGGGTGCACGAACGCGGCGTCGGCGAGACCTTGTCCTGCGGCTCCGGGGCGTGCGCGGTGGCCGCGGCGGCGCTCGCCGACACCGGCCGCGACACCGGCGTCGTCGCGGTCCATGTGCCAGGCGGCCGGCTCACCGTCACCGTCGCCGACGAGGCGTGCTGGCTCGCCGGGCCGGCGGTCATCGTCGCCGCCGGGGTCGTCCACCTGGGTTGACGCCATCGCGACCGCCTCAGACGCCGCGGCGCTGGCAGCCGAGGCCGCCGCCAACGCCGACTGGTCAGCGCTTGGGGGCCGCCGCCCGTACCGCCGCCGCGACCGCTGGCGCGACCCGGGCGTCGAACACACTGGGCACGATCACCGACGGGTTGAGCTTCTCCTCGCCCACCACGTCCGCGATCGCGGTGGCCGCCGCCAGCGCCATCTCCTCGGTGAACTCCTCGGCGTGCGCGTCGAGCATCCCCCGGAACACCCCCGGGAACGCCAGCACGTTGTTGATCTGGTTCGGCTGGTCGGAACGGCCGGTGGCGACGACCTTGGCGTGCTTGCGCGCCTCCCGAGGGTCGACCTCGGGGTCCGGGTTCGCCAACGCGAACACGATCGCGTCCTCGGCCATCGCGGCGATGTCGTCGCCGGTCAACAGATTCGGGGCGCTGACCCCTATGAACACGTCCGCGCCGCGCAGCGCCCCCGGCAGATCACCCTCGTAGCCGTCGCGGTTGGTGTTGTCGGCCAACCACTGCCAGGACGGGCTCAGATCCTCCATCTTGCGGTGCAGCGCCCCCCGGCGGTCGTACGCGATGACGTCGCCGACGCCCTGGCGCAACAGCAGCTTCATGATCGCCGTGCCGGCGGCGCCCGCGCCGGACACGACCACCTTCACATCGGACATCCGCTTGCCGACCACCCGCAGCGCGTTCGTCAACGCCGCCAGCACGCAGATCGCGGTGCCGTGCTGGTCATCGTGGAAAACCGGGATGTCGAGAAGGTCGCGCAGCCGCGCCTCGATCTCGAAGCAGCGCGGCGCCGCAATGTCCTCCAGGTTGATCCCCCCGTACGCCGGCGCGATCGCCCGGACGATCTCCACGATCTGGTCGGTGTCCTGGGTGTCCAGCACCACCGGCCACGCGTCGACGCCGCCGAAGCGCTTGAACAGCGCCGCCTTGCCCTCCATCACCGGCAGTGACGCCGCCGGCCCGATGTTGCCCAGCCCCAGCACCGCCGACCCGTCGGTGACCACCGCGACCGTGTTCCGCTTGATCGTGAGTCGACGGGCGTCAGCGGGATTCTCGGCGATCGCCAGACACACCCGGGCCACCCCGGGGGTGTAAGCCCGCGACAGCTCATCCCGGTTCCGCAGGGACACCTTCGGGTTGACCTCGATCTTGCCGCCGAGGTGCAGCAGGAACGTCCGGTCGGAAACTTTCCGGACCTGCACCCCCTCCAGATCGTTGATCGCGGCGACCACCTGGTCGGCGTGGCCCGAGTCAGCTGTGTCGCAGGTGATGTCGACGATCACGCTCACATGGTCCGAGTCGACCACGTCAAGGGCGGTCACGATCGCGCCCGACTCGCCCACGCAGGTGGTCAGGCGGCCGATGGCGGAGCTGTCAGAGGTCACACTTGCCCGGATGGTGATAGAGAATCCGGCGCTCGGCAGGCGGCTGGTCATAGTGCTCATTTGTACTCCCCGCGTTCCATCGACCCGCGTGCCGTATCCGCGGCGTCGGAAAGCCAGGTGCGGCGCCCCGACAAGGCGTGCGACGATTGAATCCTCCTGAACGCCCACACTCCTGGAGCGAATTTGCGAAACCGTACGGATCCCGCGCCCGAGTTCGCCGAGCAGCTCGAGCTCACCGGTGGCGACCTGGAGCTGGCCGAACGGCACGCCCTGCGTCGAGTGGCCGGTCTGTCCACCGAACTCACCGATGTCACCGAGGTCGAGTACCGGAAGCTGCGCCTCGAACGTGTGGTGCTCGTCGGGGTCTGGGCCGACGGCAGCATCACCGACGCCGAGAACTCCCTCACCGAGCTGGCGGCGCTCGCCGAGACTGCCGGCTCGCAGGTCCTCGAAGGCGTCATCCAGCGCCGCAGCCGCCCGGACTCCTCCACCTATGTCGGCCGGGGCAAGGTCGAAGAGCTGCGCGCCGTCGTCGATGACACCGGCGCCGACACCGTCATCTGCGACGGCGAGCTCTCGCCCTCGCAGCTGCGGAACCTGGAACAGGCCGTCAAGGTCAAGGTGGTCGACCGCACCGCGCTGATCCTGGACATCTTCGCCCAGCACGCCAAGAGCCGAGAGGGCAAGGCCCAGGTCGAGCTGGCCCAGCTCCAGTACCTGCTGCCGCGGCTGCGCGGCTGGGGCGAGAGCCTCTCCCGGCAGGGCGGCGGCGCCGGCGGCTCCGGTGGCGGCGTCGGCACCCGCGGCCCCGGTGAGACGAAACTGGAGACCGACCGGCGACGGATCAACCAGCGGATCTCACGGCTGCGCCGCGAGATCAAGGGCATGAAGACCGTCCGGCTGACCAAACGCGCCAACCGGTCCCGTAACGCCCAACCGACGGTAGCGATCGCCGGCTACACCAACGCCGGCAAGTCGAGCCTGCTGAACCGGATCACCGGCGCCGGCGTACTGGTGGAGAACGCGCTGTTCGCCACCCTGGATCCCACCACCCGCCGGGCGCAGACCACCGACGGCCGTTGGTACCTGCTCTCCGACACGGTCGGTTTCGTACGACACCTGCCGCACCAGATTGTGGAGGCGTTCCGGTCCACCCTTGAAGAGGTCGCCGCGGCGGATCTGGTCCTGCACGTCGTCGATGGTTCGCATCCGGACCCGGAGGAGCAGGTCCGTGCCGTCCACGAGGTGCTCGCCGACGTCGACGCCGGGGCGCTGCCGGAGCTGCTCGTCATCAACAAGACCGACGCGGCCGACCCGGAGACGTTGCAACGGCTCAAGACGCTGTGGCCGGATGCGGTGTTCGTCTCCGCCCGTACCGGCGCCGGCGCCGCTGAGCTGCGGGAGGCCATCGACCGGCTGCTGCCCCCGCCGCCGGTGGAGCTGGAGCTGACGATCCCGTACGACCGGGGCGATCTGGTCGCCCAGGTGCACGCCAACGGGGAGATCGTCGCGTCCCGGCACACCGAGTCCGGCACCTGGCTGCATGCCCGGGTCGGCGAGGGCTTGGCGGCGGCGTTGGCGCCGTATCGCGACTGATTTTGGCCGCGCCCCGGCACGCCGCGTCGGGGCGCGGCGCCAATCGGGTGACGTGCGACACTGACCGAATGCGCTCAGTGCCTCATCTGATCACGACCGGCGCCAGGGTCGCTGTCGCCGTCGCCGCCACGCTGGTCGCAGCGGCAGCCGGATCATTCGCGGGTGCTCCCGCGGTCGCTGGCGCGGGCCTGGCCGCTGTCGCGGAGGCGGGCACGAAGTTGTGCGCCATCAACGACGAGCGCACCGTCGAACTGTCCGGGCTGGTCGCCACCGCCAGCGGGTACGTCGCGGTCAACGACGGCAGTGATCTTGAGGAGCGCAAGCGGGTCTTCCTCCTCGACCGCAAGTGCAAGGTCATCGATGCTGTTCCGTTCGCCAGCGAACCCCGTGACCCGGAGGACCTGGCTCTCTCACCGGACGGCAAGACGCTGTGGATCGCCGACACCGGCGACAACACCGCCGACCGCGACCGGGTCGCGTTGTGGCGGATGCCTGTCACCGGCGGCAAGCGCCCAGAGATCTTCCGGCTGCGGTACCCCGACGGCGCCCGGGACGCCGAGGCCCTCCTCATCGCCAAGGACGGTACGCCGCACCTCATCACGAAGGGCGCCAAGGCGCTGATCTACCGCGCCGCGGGGCCGCTGGTGAAGGGCCAGGAGACGCCGCTGGTCCAGGTGGGTCAGCTTGACCTGCCGCGCACCAACACCAGCAACCCGCTGGGCATGATCGGTCGGATCACCGTCACCGGCGCCGCCAGCGCTCCGGACGGCAACCGGGTGGCGCTGCGCAGCTACGCCGACGCCTTCGAGTTCGATGTGCCCGACGGCGACCTCGTGAAGGCGCTGACCACCGGTAGGCCAAGGGTCACCCCGCTGCCCGACGAGCCCTGGGGCGAAGCGATCAGCTACAGCCCTGATGGCGCCAGGTTCGTGACGGTGTCGGAGACAGCGCAGTCGCCGGGCGTCGACCCGGTGTTGCGCGCCTACGACCAGGCGACGGTCCTGGCGACAGCCCCGCCAGCGGCGAAGCCTGCTGGCGACGAGCGGTCGATCCTGTCGACCTTGAGTCTGAGCGACCTGACGACGCTGGTGAGCGCTGTCGGCGGGGTCGGCCTGGTGTTGGTGGCGCTGGGCGTAGTCGGCATCGTCCGGTCCCGCCGCGCCGCAGCCGCCGAACCGACGGTGCCGCGTCCGGCAGGGCCGGCCCGGGCCGGGAGGTCCGGCGCCGGCCGGAAGAAGGGGCAGGCGTCGGGCACACCGGCGACGAGAGCCACGTCGACGCCATCGCCGGTGCCGCCTGAGGACGCCGCTGGCGTCTGGCCGTCGGGCAAGGCGGGTGCCACCGGGGGTTCAGCCGGTGGCCGCACGCGTGGCGGGGTCTACGGCAAGCCGATGACGGCGAAGCCCGACCGCGACGTCACCGCTGACGGTGGCCGCCGCTGACGCGGCGGCCCAGGCGAAGCTGGTGCGGCGCTACCAGTTTCGGGCTGGTCAGATCCGACGCAGGACGGTGACGACCCGCCCCAGGATGCGAGCCTCGTCGCCGGCGATCGGCTCGTAGGCGGAGTTCGCCGGCATCAGCCAGACCCGGCCGTCCCTCGGCCGGTAGGTCTTGACGGTGGCCTCGCCGTCGATCATGGCGGCGACGATGTCGCCTGAGTCCGCGTTGGGCTGCTGGCGCACCACCACCCAGTCACCGTCGCAGATCGCGGCTTCGATCATCGAGTCGCCGTGCACCTGGAGCACGAACAGGTCGCCCTCGCCGACCAGCTCACGCGGCAGCGGGAAGACGTCCTCCTGCGACTGCTCGGCGAGAATCGGGGCCCCGGCTGCGATCCGGCCCAGCAGCGGCACGAAGGCGGGAGTCGGCGGACCCATGGTGTCGGCGGGCTCGGCGACACGGGTGTCCGGAAGCCGGACGTCGACGGCGCGTGGCCGATTGGCATCGCGCCGGAGGTAGCCTTTGCGCTCCAGCTCCTTGAGCTGATAGGCAACGCTGGACGGCGACACCAGCCCGACGGCCTCGCCGATCTCCCGGACGCTCGGTGGGTAGCCGCGTCGGTCCACCCAGTCGCGGATGGTCTCCAGGATGCGCTGCTGCCGTCCGGTGAGGTCAGCGAGCGCCTCCCCGCCGACCGCGGCGAGCGGACGAGGGCTGGCGAGGGCGCGCGCTGCTCGGCGGCCGGCGCGGGCTGGCGGGCGGGCGGCCCGGCCGCCACGGTCGGCACCGCTCCGGTCGGCGTCGCCTCGTTCGCTGTCGCCCACGTCCCGATCCCTCCGTCGCCGCCGCCGCTTCTGTACGCGAAACGTCATTGGTGACCGTAGCTGGCCGAGCGGGGCTTTTCAAACATGTGTACGACGAACCGGGCGCGCTGGGCCCGACCACCGCGAGCGGGCCGGTGCGGCGCCCAGGGTGAGACCTGGATAGCCCGGCGTGTCGAACGCCGTGTCGACTTGCACAGCGCCCTCGGTGAGGTTTACCGTCACCCCCACATGTAGTAGTTGCAGCCATGTAACTCGCCTACCTGTTGGGTCCCGGCGGGGGATAGCTCGTAGGGACAGGGTAGCGTGTCGGCCGGTCGGCCAAGGAACGGAGAACAGCGTGCGGTGTCCGTACTGTCGGTTTTCCGACTCCAGGGTCGTCGACTCCCGTGAGGTGGACGACGGCCAGTTGATCCGCCGCCGCCGCTCCTGCCCCGAATGCGGCAAGCGGTTCACCACGGTCGAGGAGGCCATCCTCGCGGTGGTCAAGCGCAGCGGGGTGACCGAGCCGTTCAGCCGGGCCAAGGTGATCAGCGGGGTCCGCAAGGCGTGCCAGGGCCGGCCGGTCGACGACGACGATCTGGCCGTGCTGGCCCAGAAGGTCGAGGAGTCGATCCGGGCCCGGGGCACCGCCGAGATCCCCAGCAACGAGGTGGGCCTGGCCATTCTGGGCCCGCTACGCGACCTTGACGAGGTGGCCTACCTGCGGTTCGCCAGCGTCTACCGGTCGTTCGAGTCGCTGACGGACTTTGAGCACGAGATCGCGACGCTGCGGGCCGCCGCCGTCGCCAGAGCCGAAACCGGACGCCAGCCGGCCGGTGGCCGCACCTCCTAGAACCACTCCAACCACCATCACCACCACGCGGCGAGCGGGCCGCGGGCAGCCAAGGGGGAATTTTGGCCGGGGAAGGCACCATCAAGGGTCGGGCGCGGGCGAACGGCGCCACACCGTCGAGCGGCAGCGGGGGGCTGCGTATCGAGCGGGTATGGACGACCGAGGGCGTGCACCCGTACGACGAGGTCGCCTGGGAGCGCCGTGACATCGTCATGACCAACTGGCGTGACGGCTCGATCAACTTCGAGCAGAAGGGCGTGGAGTTCCCGGACTCCTGGAGCGTCAACGCCGCCAATATCGTCACCACCAAGTACTTCCGTGGCGCGGTCGGCACCCCGGAGCGGGAGTGGTCGCTCAAGCAGCTCATCGACCGGGTGGTCAAGACCTACGCCAGCGCCGGGCGTCAGGAGGGCTACTTCGCCACGCCCGCCGACGCCGACGTCTTCGAGCACGAGCTGACGTGGATGCTGCTGCACCAGGTGTTCAGCTTCAACTCCCCGGTCTGGTTCAACGTCGGCACCAAGAGCCCGCAGCAGGTCTCGGCGTGTCTGCCGTACGACTCGCTGGTCAGCACCCCGGCGGGAATGGTCCCGATCGGAAGGCTGGTCGAGGACAACGCCATCGGGACCAAGATTTACGACGCCCACGGCCTGACCCGGATCCTGGCCGTCAAGGCCAACGGCGTCCGTGACGTCATCCGGCTGCACACCAAGGCCGGCTACACCCTCGACGTCACCCCGGACCACACGGTGTGGAAGAGCACCGGCACAGGAGCCGGCAAGTGGGCCGAGGCTGGCACGCTCCAGCCGGGCGACATGCTCGAATGGCACCGCACCACGGCCTACGGCGAGGCCGAGATCGACCTCCGGGAGATCCGCGAGGCGGCGCTGGCGGGCTGGCTGCAGTCCGACGGCTTCGTCGGTCAGTACGACCACGGGACGAACCGCTCGCTGACGATCGAGGCGATCACCGTCAACGACGACGAGCTCAGCTGGGTCACCCGGATGCTCGACGAGGTGTTCGGCGACGCCCACCGCCACGAGCGCACGGTCACCCAGGACGCCGCGCTCGACTGCCGGCGGACCAGGCTCTACGGCGAGCACCTGCGTCCGTTCGTCGACAAGTGGAACCTGCTCGTCCGGGGCGCCGAGATGGACATCCCGCAGCAGCTGTTCACCGCGCCTTTGCCGGTGGTGACGGCGTACCTGCGCAGCCTGTTCCAGGCTGAGGGATACGTCTCGCCCCGGCAGAGCTCGACGCTGCTCGGGCTAGACATGATCTCCGAGAAGCTCATCCGCGGCGTGCAGAGCCTGCTGCTGCGGTACGGCATCTTCGCCCGGGTGTCGTTCAAGCCCGACGACCGTGGCAACCGCAACGGCATCTGGACGCTGCGCATCCAGAACGACGGCGACCGGGACCTCTTCGCCACCGCCATCGGTTTCATCGGCGCCGAGAAGATGGCCAAGCTGGAGGCCAGTTTCGGACTGCCTGGCCGGCGCGCGGCTGAGGTCAAGCGCCTGACCATCGACCGCATCGAGCCGCTCGGCCAGCTGGAGGTCTATGACATCCAGACCGAGAGCGGCGAGTTCCTGGCCGGCAGCCTGCGCGTGCACAACTGCTTCATTCTCTCCGTCGACGACTCCATGGACTCCATCCTGGAGTGGTACAAGGAGGAAGGGTTGATCTTCAAGGGTGGTTCCGGCTCCGGAGTCAACCTGTCCCGGATCCGTTCCTCCCGTGAGCTGCTGTCCTCTGGAGGCACCGCCTCCGGCCCGGTCAGCTTCATGCGCGGCGCGGACGCCTCCGCCGGCACCATCAAGTCCGGCGGCGCCACCCGGCGCGCGGCCAAGATGGTCATCCTCGATGTTGACCACCCGGACATCGAGGAGTTCGTCCAGACGAAGGCCCGCGAAGAGGACAAGATTCGCGCGCTGCGGGACGCCGGCTTCGATATGGACCTCGGTGGCAGCGACATCGTCAGCGTCCAGTACCAGAACGCCAACAACTCGGTCCGGGTCTCGGACGAGTTCATGAAGGCGGTCGAGGGCGGCGCGACGTTCGACCTGCTTGGCCGGCTCGACGGCGACGTGATCGACACCGTCGACGCGCGCGGCCTGTTCCGGAAGATCGCCAAGGCGGCGTGGGAGTGCGCGGACCCCGGCCTACAGTACGACGACACCATCAACGATTGGCACACCAATCCGGAAACTGGACGAATCACAGCGTCTAATCCGTGCAGTGAATATTTGTCTCTTGACAATTCGTCGTGCAATTTGGCGTCATTGAATCTCATGAAATTCCTCAAAGCCGATAACGGCTTCGAGGTGGACAAGTTCGTCAAGTCCGTCGAGCTGGTCATCACCGCGATGGACATCTCGATCTGTTTCGCCGACTTCCCGACCGAGAAGATCGGCGACACCACCCGCAAGTACCGGCAGCTCGGCATCGGCTACGCCAACCTCGGCGCGCTGCTCATGGCCTCGGGCCTGCCGTACGACTCGGAGCAGGGCCGGGCGGTCTCCGCGGCGATCACCTCCCTGCTCACCGGCGTCTCCTACCGGCGCTCGGCGGAGCTGGCCGGGATCGTCGGTCCGTACGAGGGCTACGCCCGGAACGCCGCTCCGCACCAGCGGGTCATGCGCAAGCATGCCGCGGCGAGCGAGTCGGTCAAGGCGGCGACCGGCGTGGCCGGCGACATTCTGCGTGCGGCCAACGCCAATTGGCAGAATGGCAACAAGATTGGCGAGAAGAACGGCTGGCGAAACGCCCAGGCCAGTGTGTTGGCGCCCACTGGCACTATTGGCTTAATGATGGATGTCGATACGACTGGCGTTGAGCCGGACCTGGCATTGGTCAAGTTCAAGAAGCTCGTCGGCGGCGGCTCGATGCAGATCGTCAACCAGACCGTGCCGCGCGCCCTGCGTGCCCTGGGTTACCAGGAGGAGCAGGTCGAGGCGATCGTCGAGTACATCTCCGAGCACGGGCACGTCGTCGACGCCCCCGGTCTGAAGACCGAGCACTACCCGGTCTTCGACTGCGCCATGGGCGACCGGTCCATCGCCGCGATGGGCCATGTGCGGATGATGGCCGCGGTGCAGCCGTTCCTGTCCGGCGCCATCTCCAAGACGGTCAACGTCCCCGAGACGGCGACCGTCGAGGACATCGAGAAGGTGTACTTCGAGGGCTGGAAGCTGGGCCTCAAGGCGTTGGCGATCTACCGGGACAACTGCAAGGTTGGGCAGCCACTGTCGGCGGCGAAGTCCGGTGGCGCCAGCAACACCACCAACACCCCGGTCGAGTCAGCCGAGAAGGCCGTGGAGAAGGTCGTCGAGTACCGCCCGGTGCGTAAGCGGCTGCCGAAGAAGCGTCCGTCCGAGACGGTCTCGTTCTCGGTCGCCGGCGCCGAGGGCTACCTCACCGCGTCGTCCTACCCGGACGACGGTCTCGGCGAGGTCTTCCTCAAGATGTCCAAGCAGGGTTCCACCCTGGCCGGCGTCATGGACGCCTTCTCGGTGGCGATCTCCATCGGCCTGCAGTACGGGGTGCCGCTGGAGACGTACGTCAGCAAGTTCACCAACATGCGCTTCGAGCCGGCCGGCATGACCGACGACCCGGACATCCGCATGGCGGCCTCGGTGATGGACTACATCTTCCGTCGCCTGGCGCTGGACTTCCTGCCGTTCGAACGCCGCAGCGAGCTGGGCATCCTCACCGCCGCGGAGCGGGCCGCCCAGTTGCGGGCCGAGGCGGCCGGCGAGGACATCGACCTGGCCGCGATGGCCGCGTCGGCGCCGATCGAGAAGCCGCGGCAGGTCGAGGCGCCGGCCACGCCGACGCCGGTGGGCGCCAGCACGGACCTGCTGGAGCTGGGGCAGAACAAAGCCGCCGACGCGCCGCTGTGCTTCACCTGCGGAACGACGATGCGTCCGGCCGGCAGTTGCTACGTCTGCGAAGGCTGCGGCTCGACCTCGGGTTGCAGCTAGCGCCGTCGCGGGCCAGGCGGCCCGCGTGACGCGCTGAGCCGGGGCTGACCACGCGGTCGGCCCCGGCTCAGCTTCTGCCTGTCCCGCTCAGCGGGCGTCGAGCAGGTCCACCACGAAGACGAGCGTCTCGCCCGGCTTGATGACGCCGGCAGCCCCACGGTCCCCGTAGCCCAGGTGCGGGGGGATGGTCAGCTTGCGCCGGCCGCCGACCTTCATGCCGACGACGCCCTTGTCCCACCCGGCGATGACGTGGCCCTTGCCGACCGGGAAGTCGAACGGTTCGCCACGGTTCCAGGACGCGTCGAATTCCTGGCCGGTGGAGTGGGAGACGCCGACGTAGTGGACGGTGGCGTTCTGGCCCGCCCCGATCTCCGGCCCGTCTCCGACAGTCAAATCCTCCACGACGAGGTCGGCCGGGGCCGGCTCGGTGATCGGATCGATGGTGGGCTTGCTCATCGGGTCTCCTCCCGCGGTGCGGACACGTACCCGGCCGACCCTACCGAGGTCAGCTTCAGGCAGTGGCCAGCGCCCGGATTTGCCCGGATCTTGCCGCATCGTCCACCTTCTCGGGCGAAGATCGGAGCATGTCGACGCTGCTGCGTGGGCGGGTGCGTCGTACCGCCCTGCCGGTCTCTGAACAGTCACCGCTCACCGTCGGCGGGCCCACCGTCTCGGCCTGGCGTGAGGAGGCGCTGAGCCGGATCGCCAGCGTAGAGGCGTTGCGCCGGCAGTTCGCCGCCGAACGCGCCGCCAGCCTCGACGCCCGACTGGCCGCGGACGAGTCCGGCGACGATCCGTCGGGCGCCGGTGCCGCCGCGGCCGGCGGGTTCGGGGTCGGCTCGCTGCTTCCCGAGGAGCAGGCCGAGGCCGCTCGCCTCGATGAGATCGACGACGCGATCGTCGCCCATCTGGCGGTGGCCCGCCAGACCGCGGAGAAGCGGGGCATGGGTCCGGTGCGGCGCTGGTACTCGGCGTTGTCTGGCGCCCAGGTCCAGCGGGTCGCGGTGAACATCGACGCCGCCACCGTCCAACTGCTCCGGGTCGCCCCTGCCGACGTGCTCCGCGGCGCCCTGCCTGGTCTGCTCGCGCACCTGCGCCGCCAGCTGCCGATGCAGGACCTTCGCCGGGTCGAGGCCGAGCGCCTGACCGCTGACAACGGCGCCTACAGCTTCGACCGCGGACGTCGGGAGATCCTGGCGTTCGCCGTGGACGCCGCGTACGCGGCGCAGCGGTGGTCTCAGGCGCGGCTGCGTGGCTTCCGCAACCACATCTACGCGGCCACCGCCATGATCGTGACCATTGTGGCTGGTCTCATCGCGGTCGGGCTCTGGGAGCCGGAGGCGCTGCCGCTGTGCTTCACCGGCCCGGACGGCGTCGTGTGTCCGGTCGGCGACCGGCCCAGCGCCGCGGACGTGCCGGTCGTGGCGCTGATGGGCCTGGTCGCCGCCGCGGTCGTGGAGGTGCTGTCGCTGCGGCGATCGCGCACTGACGGCGCCCCGTTCAGCCTGCCCGCGGCGCTGATGATGCTGCGACTGCCGCTGGGAAGTCTGACCGCGATCCTCGGCATCCTGCTCATCCGGGCGCAGTTCCTGCCAGGGCTGGACCAGCTGTCCAGCTCGGCGCAGGTCCTGGGATGGGCGTTGGCGTTCGGACTGGCGCAGCAGTTCATCTCGCGCCGCGTCGAGCGTCAGGCCGCGGAGCTGCTGCTGGACACCGGGCGCGATGACGTCGGCTGAGCCGCCAGCGCCGCCAACGGCCAGGCGAGCGACTCGGCGGGCCGCCAGCCCAACGCCGCCCGACGTCCGCTGAGCCGCGCCCCGGCGCCGGGCGTCCACGGCGGCGGCCAGATGGCTCTAGCTAGGGTCGATGGTGTGGACGACACGACCGGTGGACGCCCGGCCCGCCGGCGCGAGCGCCGGCGGCTGCCGCTGGCGCCGCGCCCGCTCACCGAGCCGCACCCGACACGGCTGCCCCCGGGCGCGGCCCTGCGGGACGACATCCTCGCCGCCCACCGGGCGGCCCTGGTCGCTGGCGCCGCCGGGTATCTCGACCCGACGACCGGCCTGTTCGTGCTCAGCGCCGGGTTCCTGGCCGACCGCGACAGCTGCTGCGGTCGCGGCTGCCGGCACTGCCCCTACCTGGGCGGCCCCGCGCAGCCCGACACCTGAGCGGGCCCCAAGCCAGGCGGGCCCGCCCCGGCGGTCAGCGGTCGTCGCCGCCGCGTCCCCGGCCCCGTCCGCGGCCGTGGCCGCTGTCGTCGTCGCCTGAGCGGGCCCGGTCGTGCCGACGGTCGTCGTCGTGCCGACTGTCGTCATCGCCACTGTGGCGGCGGTGGCCGGCGGCGCGGTGCCTGGCGTCGTCGCCGGAGTGGCGGCGGTGGCCTGCGCCCGGGTGGTCGTCGAACCGGTCAGTCGGGTCGGGTGATGCGTTCGGCGTCGGCGAGACGATCGAGTCGGTCGGGACGCTCGGCGAGGCCGTCGGCTCCGCCGCCCAGGCCACGGTCCCCACACCGGCGCCGGCCAGGACCACTCCGGCGACTGTCGCCACGATGAGCTTCTTCATGTTGAACCTCCTACAGGGTCGTTGCTGAGGAGAGATTCGCCGCTGCCGGCCTATGGCCGCGCTGCGTGCCCGCTAAGCCGAGGTTAAGACGGGTCGGACCAGCGCCAGATCCAGGACGACTTCCGTCCCGGGGCGGCCGTCGGACCGGGCGCCGGCGCGCAGCGACCCGCCCCCGCTGGCGGCGAGCCGGCTCGCGATGTCCAGCCCCAGCCCGGTCGAGCCGCCGCCGCTGATCCCCCGCCCAGTCAGCCCGGGCAGTCCGCCGCCCTCGTCGGCGACGACCAGCCGGGCCACGTCCCCGGAGCGGGTCAACCCGACTGAGAACGACACCCCATCCGGGGTGTGCGCGAACACGTTGCCCAGCAGCGCGTCGACTGCCGCGGCCAGCTCGTCGGCCGGGACCGCCGCCGGTAGTGGCCCGTCGTCCAGCTGGCTGGTCATGGCCCGGTCGGTGTCCTCGGCCAGCGCCGACCAGAATGTCACCCGCTGTGCCACGACCGCCGCGATGTCGCAGCCGGACGGCTCGGCGACGCGCTGCCGGGCCTGTCGGATGAGCGCGGAAACCGTCCGTTCCAGCCCGTCGATGCGCGCCGCGACCCGGCCCGCGTGCGGATCGGGCAGGGTCTCGGCTTCCAGCCGTAGCGCGGTCAGCGGCGTTCGTAGCCGGTGTGACAGGTCGGCGACGTTCTCCCGTTCCTGTTGGAGCAGCTCCTGGATCCTGCCGGCCAGGTGGTTGAGCGCGGCGGCGGCCTCCCGCACCTCCGGCGGGCCGGCCACTGCCGCCCGCACGTCCAGCTGACCGGCGGCGAGCTGCCGCGACGCCGCGGAAACCTCGCCCATCGGACGGACGAGGCTCACCGCCAGCCGGTCGGCCACCACCACACCCAGGCCCAGCAGCAGCGCGCCGAGCCCGGCCAGCATCAGCCATGCCCGGCTCACCCCCCGGCGCAGGTCCGCTTCGGGAACCTGGGCGCGGACGACCGCCACCCCCTCGCCCTGGACGGCCAGCACGATCTCGCGGCCGGAGTCGCTGGCGACCGTCAGGCTGCGCCCGGACCGGGCGAAACGGACCGCGTCGGTGGCGGGCGCCGGTGCCCCGAGCGTCGTGCCATCGGCCAGATAGACGGTGAACGAGCCGGCCGCGTTCATCCGTTCGGCCGCCAGCGCCACCGCGTCGCGGTCCCCGGTGGCGACCAGCAACGCCAGGGTCTGCGCGTCCCGGGCGGCCCGGTCCACCGCCGTGTCCTCGGCCACCGACCGCACCAGCAGGGCCAACGGGGCCAGGAACGCCAGCAGGGTGAGCGTCATGGCCGCAGCGACCAGCAACGTGAGGCGGCGCCTCACTGGGCTGGTCCACCCGGGGAGGGGTCGACCAGCTTCACCCCGACCCCGCGCACGGTGTGCAGGTAACGGGGCGCCTGGGCGGTCTCGCCGAGCTTGCGGCGCAGCCAGGACAGGTGCACATCGACGGTCTTGTCCGCGCCGCCGTAAGGCAACTGCCACACCTCGGTGAGCAGCTCGCGCTTGCTCACCACCTGTCCGACGCGGGCCGCCAGGTGCCGCAGCAGGTCGAACTCCCGCGGCGTCAGCTCCACCGGCGCGCCGGCCAGCGTCACCTCCCGCGAGGACGGGTCGAGCGTCAACCCGCCGACGACGATCGGGCCGGCCGACTGGGCGTCCGGGGCCCGCCGACGCAGCACCGCCCGGATCCGGGCGTCCATCGCGGTCGCGGTGAACGGCTTGACGACGTAGTCGTCGGCGCCGGCGTCCAGCCCGCGGACCAGATCCGGCTCGGCGTCCCGGGCGGTGGCCACGATCACCGGGACGCCGCTGACGGCGCGCAGCATCCGCAGCGCCTCCAAACCGTCCACGTCCGGCAGCCCCAGGTCGAGAATGATCAGGTCGGGTCGTTCCCGCATGGCGGATTCCAGGCCCGCGAGCGCGGTCGGCGCCGAGTCGACGGCGTGCCCACGGTCGCGCAGCGCCCGGATCAGCATGGTGCGGATATCGACGTCATCCTCGATGATCAACAGCCGGGCCACGTCGTGCACCGTAACGTCCGGCGAGGCCGGCGCGGGCTGCTTAACCTCGCTTTAACGCCGCCCGGGCCCTGGCTTAACCCTCGGCGGTCCATAGTTCAGGCATGCGACGCGCTGTCCTGATCTCCGCCACGGTCTGGCTGGCCGTGGCGGCCGGCGCGACCGCAGCCGGACTGGCCGCGGTGGCCTTCATCGGCGACGGCCTCGGCGGGGTGGGCGCTGACCGGCCTCTCTCCACCGACGAGGTCGCCCGACAGCTCGCCGCGGTCAGTCCGGCGCCGCCCGCACCGGCCACGCCAGGTTCGGCTCCAGCTGTTCCGGCCGCGCCCGGCCTGGCCGCACCCGGTCCAACCGCGTCGGGCGCCGCCGCGTCGCGCGCGCCGGGCGCCCCCCGGGTGCTCACCACCCCTGGCGGATCGTTGATCGCCGCCTGCGGACCGGGCCGGCAGGTGACCCTGCTGTCCTGGACACCCGCGCCGGGCTACGCCACCAACGAGGTCGAACGCGGTCCTGACCACCGGGTCGAGGTGACGTTCACCCGCGCGGACGAGCGGATCGAGGCCCGCGTCGAGTGCTCGGCTGACGCGCCGCAGCTGCGCTGGCGGCGCTGACCGGGAGTCAACCCGCGGTGACGAAGACCCGGGACGCGACCTCGCGCGGCAGCCGCACCTTGCCGCCGTCACGGTCGATGATGACGCTGTCCCGGTCCTGCGCGACCGAGACCGTGGCGCCAGGGTCCACTCCGGCGGCGTGGAGTTGGCGCAGCACGTCCACCTCGGTCTGCACGCTCTCGCAGATCCGGCGCACCACGACCTGCCCGGTCAGCCCCGGGAACGCCAGGTTTCGCTCGCCCTCGGAGGTGTCGGTCGCGTCGGGAAGGTCCCCGGACAGGCCCTCAAGGCCGGGGATGAGGTTGCCGTAGGGGGAGCGGGTGGGCCGGTTGAGCAGGTCGTAGACCCGCCGCTCGACCTCGTCGCTCATGACGTGCTCCCAACGGCACGCCTCCTCGTGGGCGTCCTCGTAGGGCAGACCGATGACGTTGACCAGCAGCAGCTCGGCCAGCCGGTGCTTACGCATCACCGCGACGGCCTGCGCCCGCCCGAGATCGGTCAGAGCCAGGTGCCGGTCGCCCTCGACGGTGAGGAGGCCGTCGCGTTCCATCCGGGCGACGGTCTGGCTGACAGTGGGGCCGCTCTGACGCAGCCGTTCGGCGATCCGAGCCCGCAGCGGCGGGACGCCCTCCTCCTCCAGTTCGAGGACTGTGCGCAGGTACATCTCGGTGGTGTCCACGAGGTCCTTCACGGCACACACCTTCCGGGCGGCAGCGGTTGGGGATTCCGGCGCCCGATGCTACCTGGTCGGGTCGGGACCAGCCGCGCGCCGTGCGCGCGGCCGATCAGCAGGCCCGGGCGGCCGGCATGACCGGTTGCCGGAGTTTGGTCAGGGTGCCCCGCTCGATCTGGCGCACCCGCTCACGGGACAGACCGAACTCCTGTCCGACCTCCTCCAGGGTCCGGTGTCTGCCGTCGTCGAGGCCGAACCGTAGTCGGATCACCGCCTGTTCCCGGCTGGTCAGCGACGACAGCATGATCTCCACCTCGTTCCGCAGCTCCGGATCGATCTGGGTAGTGATCACCTTGGGCGTGACGAAGTCGGCCAGGACGCTCTCGCCGTCCTCGCCGACGGTCTGGTCGAGGCTGATCGGCTCCCGGTCGTAGGACATGAGCTCCAGGACGGCGACCTCGGTCGTCTCCAGAGCGGCGGCGATGTCAATGACCGACGGCTCGCGTCCGAGCGTGGCGACCAGGTCGCGGCGGACCCGCGCCATCCGGTTGACCTGCTCGGCCATGTGGACGGGCAGCCGGATCGTCCGGGACTGGTCGGCCATGGCGCGGCTGATCGCCTGGCGGATCCACCAGGTGGCGTAGGTGGAGAACTTGTAGCCCTTGGCGTAGTCGAACTTCTCGACCGCCCGGATGAGACCCAGGTTGCCTTCCTGGATGAGGTCGAGGAACGACATGCCGCGTCCGACGTACCGCTTCGCGATGCTCACCACCAACCGCAGGTTGGCTTCGAGCAGGTGGTTCTTGGCGGCGTTGCCCTCGCGGACCACCACGGTCAGGTCGGCGCGCAGCCGAGCGTCGTCGATCGTGGCCGTGAGGAGCTTGTGCGCGGCGTAGACGCCCGCCTCAATCCGGATCGACAGCTGCACCTCCTGCTCGGCGGTGAGGAGCTTGGTGCGGCCGATGCCGTTGAGGTAGGCACGGACGAGGTCGGCCGAGACACCACGCTCGTCGGTGGCGTCCAGGTCCGGCTCCGTCGCGGTGGTCATGTTCAGGCCCATCCCGTTCCCTCTCCCTCGCGCCGGTGTGGGCAGCTGTTGCCGCCGTCGTGCCCCGACGTGCCGCTCACCTTGGCGCCGTGGCCGTGAAACGTCGGTGAGTCGCTCGTGTGGTTGCCGTGAGTTGTGGGCAACGCGCGGTAGCGTGCGCGCCATCTGGCATGTCTGAGGAGGACGCGTGGTTTTCAAGCGGATGATGAAGGCGTTCGGCGTCGGCGGGCCGACGGTCGACACGGTGCTCACCAACCCGAGCTGCTACCCGGGCGGCTACCTGGAGGGCCAGGTCAAGATCGTGGGGGGCGACCACGATGTCGCGATCGAGCACGTTGCGCTTGGTCTGGAGACCCGGGTCGAGGTCGAGTCCGGCGACAGCGAGTATGAGACGACCAAGGAGTTCCACCGGGTCCACGTCGCTGGCGCGTTCCCGCTGACGGCCGGCCAGCGACACGACATCCCGTTCCGGATCGAGACGCCCTGGGAGACGCCGGTCACCGAGGTCTACGGCCAGCGGCTGCACGGCATGACGATGGGACTGCGGACCGAGCTGTCAGTCGCCAAGGCCGTCGACAAGGGCGACCTGGACCAGGTTTCGGTGCACCCGTTGCCGGCGCAGGAGCGGATCCTGGACGCCCTGGTCAAACTCGGTTTCCGGTTCAGCCGGGCCGACAACGAGCAGGGCCGCGTCCACGGCGTGCAGCAGGCGCTGCCGTTCTACCAGGAGATCGAGTTCTACCCGGCGCCCCAGTACGCCAACGCGATCAAGCAGCTGGAGCTGACGTTCGTGGCCACGCCGCAGCACCTCCAGGTCGTCCTGGAGATCGACAAACGCGGCGGGGCCTTCACTGAGGGTCGGGACGCCTTCGGCCGCTTCACCGTCGACTACGCCACGGTCGACCAGACCGACTGGGCCGCCCAGCTCGACGGTTGGCTGCGGCAGGCGTGCCAGCGGCGCGGACTCTTCTCCTAGACGCTCGGCGAGCGCGGCGGGCTCGCGCGCCCGAACTGGGGCGCCGCGGCCCCGCCGTCCGCGCTGACGCTGGCCCGGCTGACCGTCTCGACCACGGCCCGCATCAGCCGGCTGCCGGCACGAGCAGACCACGTTCGACGAGCCGGGCGACCAGCGGCGTCACCATCGCGCCCAGCTGCCATGCCGGCGTCTCGTAGGCGGCGGCCAGCACCGTGAGCTGCTCGCCGAGGGACGCGTCGCCGTCGCATCCGCTGACCACCGCCAACGCCACCGGGTCGACCTCCTCCTGCCAGCGCAGGCCATCGGTCAGCGCCAGGACCTGCCGGGTCACCGCCCAGTCGCCATTCTCCCGGCGGGCCTCCTGACGTAGCTTGAGCCCGTCAGCGGCCCGGAAGCGGGTGGCCAGTAGAGCCCCGCTGTCGTGGGAACGCAGCCACCGCTGCCGGTCGAACCAAGCGGCGACGTGTCCGCCCAACTCCCCGGCGACTTGTTGGCGTAGCTCCTCGGCGCGCACGACAGGCGCGGCGCTGTCGGTGCGGCGGAGGCTGACCAGCCCGAATCCGATGCCCTCGATGCCCTGGGCGTCGCACCAGTCCAGCCAGTCCGCCATCCGCTGCGGGTCGGCCGGCTCGCCGGCGTCGGCCAGCCACAGTCGCACGTACGATGCCGGGTCGCTGACCTCCCGCTGGATGATCCACGCGTCCACGCCCGTGCCGGTCACCCAGCCGGAGACCCGCTCCCGCCAGTCCTGGCCCCGCACATGCGCCCAGTTGGCCAGGAACTGCATGGTCCCGCCCTCGGTGAGCAGAGACGGCGCGGCGGCCGCCAGCTCGGCGCAGATGGCGTCGCCGGCGCGGCCGGAGTCCCGGTAGGTGTGGGTGGCCCGACCTGGCCCGACGACGAACGGCGGATTGCTCACCACCAGGTCGAACCGGCGTCCGGCGACCGGCGCGGCGAGGTCCCCGTGGAGCAGCTCCCAGCTCTGGCCGGACAGCGCGGCTGTGGTGGCCGCGAAACGCAGCGCCCGGCGGCTCAGATCGGTGGCAGTCACCCGTTCGGCGTGGGCGCCCAGCCGCAGCGCCTGCACGCCGCAGCCGGCGCCCAGATCCAGCGCGGTCCGCACCGGCGCCCGGATCGTCGCCGCCGCGAGGGTCGCCGACGCGCCGCCGAGGCCCAGCACATGGTTGGCCGGCAGCGGGCCGCCTCGGTGTGTCCATGCCGGGGGGTCGGCGACAATCCACCACCGGTCGCCGTACGGTTGCAGGTCGACGCCCTGCCGCAGGCAACCCGCCGCGTCGGTGACGATGCCGCCGGCCACCGCCTCGTCCAGGTCCAGCGGGGCGAGCGCCGCCCGGACGGCGGGGGCGGGTTCGACCTGCTGGCAGACGAACAACCGGATCAGGGTGGCGAGCGGGTCCCGGTCGGCGGTGGCCCGTAACGCGGCGCGGTGGTCGCCGCGTCCGATCGCGGCCACGGCGTCCGGGCCGAGTCGGCCGGCGATGCCCTGGTCGGTGAAGTCGGCGGCGGTCAGCGCGTCGCGGAGTCGGGCGATGTCGTCGATACTGAGCAACGTGTCTTCTGGCACCCGACCATGGTGCCTTCCGCCGCCGTCGCCTCAGCGGACGGGCGATCAGAAAAATTTCGCCGGTGGGCTGATCCGTTCAGCCGACCGGCCCGTATCCCATGACATCAGCGCCCGCCAGCACCACCGGAGGCATAGATGTCGTCACCAGCGCACGCCGTCGCCCACGCTCGCGTCGTGGCCGACCGTTGGCGGGTGCTCGACGGCACGTCAAGGAACGGCGATGATGTTGCGGTGACGCCGAGACCTGGAACCCGACGGGGGGATTCCCCAACGGGAGCCCAGAGCCACGAGGATGAACTCCTCCGACTTCTCTACGAACAGCACGCTGGTCCGCTGCTCATGTTCGTGTCCCGACTCACCGGCGGCGACATGCAACGCGCGGAGGACATCGTGCAGGAGACCCTGCTGCGCGCGTGGCGGAACGCGCACAAGCTGGGCGCTCATGGTGAGAAGTCCCTGCGTCCCTGGCTCGTCACTGTCGCGAGACGCATCGCCATCGATGAGTATCGCAGTGAGTCGGCCCGGGCTCCGGAAACCTATGACCGGGATCTGGAGCTCTTTCCCACCAGCGACGAGACCGACAAGGTGCTCGGGATGATGACCATCACCGACGCGCTACGCGCGCTGAGCCCGGCGCACCGGGAAATTCTGGTCGAGACGTATTTTCGTGGGCGCAGCGTGCCGGAGGCTGCGTCGGCGTTGGGACTGCCACTGGGTACGGCGAAGTCCCGGGTCTATTACGCGTTGCGCGCACTCCGCGCCGCGCTCGAACAGCGGGGAGTGACCCAATGAATCGGTCGGACGAACTGCATTACGACGTCGCGTCGTATGCGTTGGGGATCCTTGACGACCGTGACGCCCAGATCTTCGAGGACCATCTCGCCGGCTGTCAGCGGTGCGCGATCGAGCTGGAGGGCATTCTCCCGGTGACGTCGCTGCTGTCGGAGGTCGACGGCGAGACGTTCGTCGAGATGGAGGAGATCGTCCGGGACGAGCACCTGCTCGACGAGATGGTCAACGCCGTCACCTACGAACGGAGCCGGGCCCGGGCCAAGCAGATGTTCTCCCTGGCCGCAGGGGTGGTCGCGCTGGCCCTGGTGGGTGGGCTGGCGTTCCTGAACATTGGGGGCGGCAGCGACAGCCTGCCGCAGGCGTTGCCGTCGGTCAGCGAGGCGCCCCGTTCCGATTCCGAATCGCCGCTGGACGGGCTGGCGGGCGTCACGCCCAAGCGCGCTACCGACGCGGGCACGAAGGTCGAGGCGGCGGTGCGGTTGGCTGATCGCGTCTGGGGCACCGACGTCGCTCTTGAGCTCCGTAGCGTCAAGGGTCCGTTGAAGTGTCAGCTGGTCGCGGTCCGCGCTGACGGCCTGGGCGAGGTCGTCACGACCTGGACGGTCGACAAGAACGGCTGGGGCACCAACGAACGCAGGGAAGCGTTGAAGCTGCGCGGCGGGACCGCCGTCAAGTTCGACGACATCGATCGTATGGAAGTCCAGTCGGTCGATAGCTCAGGCAGCACTGAGCTATTGGTGGCGGTAGATATCTGATCCATTGCCGCGCCTCAGAGCGTCCCTTGCCGTGCCGCGGCAGGGGACGTTTTTTGTTCACAGCGGACCTGGTCAAAGTTTTTTTGGAATCGTTAATCCATTCGCGGCGAGGTCTGCGTACTACCTGACGAACGGGCGCCGCGCCAGGCGCAGCAGACGGAATACCGCCAGCAGCACCAGGAGGAACTGTGTTAGTGAACACCCGAACCGCGCTCGCCGGCAGCGCGCTCGCCGCTATCGCCGCTATGGCGATGTCGGCCTGCGCCCCGGTCGGTGGCGACGGAGTCGCACAGCAGCCAGTGGCCAACCAGGCGGCGAACCCCGATGACGCTGCCGCCGACGATGGCGATGTCGCGGACGAGGACGCCGTTGACGAGGGCGCGTCAGCCGATGACGCAGCAGGTGACGACGCCGCCGGCGACGCAGCGGATGACGCTGGGGACGCCGGGGGCGAGAACGCCGACCAGAAACTGACCACGCAGCTCATCGCGCGTGACGTCAAGCGGATGGGCCGGATGGTCACCGACGACAAGGGGTGGGTGCTCTACCGCTTCGAGAAGGACACCCCGGACCCTGCCAAGAGCAACTGCAAGGGCGACTGCGAGAAGGTCTGGCCACCGGCCTACACCGATGGCGACCCGGAGCTGACCGGGATCGACGAGGAGACCGTGGGCACGGTCACCCGCGATGACGGATCGAAGCAGCTCACGCTCGGCGGATGGCCGGTGTACCGCTACGTCGGCGACAAGAAGCCCGGCCAGTGGACCGGCCAGGGCGTCGGGGGCGTGTGGTTCGTGGTGGACCCGGACGGCAAGAAGAACCTTTCGTGCCTGCCGAAGGGCACTCCGAAGGCGGTCGCGCCGCCGTCCGGCGGCGGTGGCTACTGATACTTGTCGATAGTGGGTGGGATGGTGGCCAGTCGCGACCGTGGGGGGCGCGGCTGGCCACCGTGTTGGCCACCGTCGGAACGGTACGTCTCGCACTCCAGAACAAGTCGCGAAAGCAGTACGGCGCTAATCTGAATCAATTTCTTCTAGGCTTGTGTGCGTAATTCATGTCGGCCAACCGGGTGCCCTGTCCCGACCGGTCGGCTAGGGCGGCATACGTTGTTCTGCCTGTTCTTCTAGCTTTCGTGGTGACCGCACTGAACCGTTCGCTTCAGCTATTCGGCGGATGTTGTGGCGGGTCTTCAGGGGCTTTCATAGAGTCAATAGCTTTAAAGCGAAGGCGCGCCTTGACGGCCCATCTTTGATCGCAATATATTCGCATCACTCGAATTATCAACAGTCCGAGTGCGTCTCAACGGAGGTGCGTATGTGGTCTCGCCGAAGCCGGTGGTCCGCGGCCAGGTCATCACTGTTCGTGATGCTGTTCGCGGTGCTGACGCTCGGCTGGACGGCTGCGCCGGTTACGGCGGAGCCGGGCACCGCCCGACAGACCAACCCGGGCTCGATGCCTGGCGGGTGGGTCAACACCCAGTGGGGCCCGCTTGGTCCCGCCGACCGTGACCTGCTCATCAAGGTGCGTCAGGCTGGCCTGTGGGAGATGCCCGCGGGCGAGCTGGCCGCCGAGCGGGCTGCCAGCGCCCGGGTCAAGGAGGTCGGCCGCATCATCGCCGACCAGCACGCCGACCTGGACCGCCAGACCCTCCAGGCCGCCGCCCGCCTCGGCGTGGCGCTGCCGAGCGTTCCCAACAACGATCAGGAGGACTTCCTCGACCAGCTCGCCCAGCTCCGTGGCGACGCGTTCGACCGCGCCTACGCGCAGTTGTTGCGGGACGCCCACGGAAAGGTCTTCACGGTTATCTCCGGCGTTCGTGCCGGTACCCGGAACGAGATGGTCCGGTCATATTCCGAGACTGCCAACGACGCGGTGATGACGCACATGCGCCTGTTGGAGAGCACGACCTTCGTCAACTACGACGCGCTGCCCGAAGCGCCGCCACCGCCGCCAGGCGCTGCGGCGATGGCGGCCGCAGCGCAGGCGGCGGGCCTCCCCGGCCTGCCCGCAAGTCCAGGATTCGATCCAGCAGTCATCTGGGTGGTGCTGGCGGCGGCAGTCGTCGCCGCGGTCGCCACCACGACCCGGATGCTCCGACGCCGCTAGACCCCTCGGGGCGGCATCTCGCCGGCCCGTCTACGAAAGGTGCTGCCGTGAACCGCTCAGCGACGCGTCGCAGAGGCGCAGCCTACTTATCCGGCCGCGGCCGACGGTTGTTCGCCGCCGGGGCCATGATCGCCGTCGTCGGCGGCACGGTCGCGGTCACGCAGGTGTCCTCGGCCAACGAGCGCACCCGGATCGGTTCCCGGACCGGGGCCAAAGCCGCCGCCGACACCGGGAACCGTACTAAGGCCAGTAACGGCCGTGGTGGCCAGATCATCAATGGCCTGCAGGTCGTCGGCCGCGCCTGCGGCGGCAGCAACCTACAACCGCACCAGGGCTTCGAGGCCGGTGACCGCTGCGTCAACACGCAGTTCGGCGAGGTCAGCGACGCGCCCCGGAACCCGTCTCTGCTCATCACCGGCTCGCCGCGGGCGGTCCGGGTCGGGCAGGCGTTCCAGCTGGTCGTCAGCACCCGCAACCTGATCCGGGACCGGTTCCTGGGAGCCGCTGACGGCGGCTACTACCTGGAAGCGTCGTTCCTCAACGGGCAGGGTCTGCAACGCGGTCACTTCCACACCGCCTGCCGGATGCTCAACAACGCCAAAGTGGCTCAGAACCCAGACCTGGAGCCGGCCTTCTTCAAGGCCACCGAGGACGGACGAGGAAGCGCCCGGGCCGACCAGGTGGCGGTTGCCGTCGATGGCTTGCCCAACGCCGGCTTGGCGCAGTGCGCGGTGTGGGCCGGCGATGGATCACACCGGGTACCGATGATGGAGCGGGCCAACCAGGTCCCGGCCTTCGACGCCATCCGGATTCAGGTCGTCAACTGATCAGATTCGTCTGGTAGTTCGGGCCGGCGGCTCCCCCCGCCGGCCCGATCGCTGTCCACGCGCCGCCGGGCGTCGTCAGGAGGCAGGATAGGCGGATGACGTTCTGGCTACCGATCGGCGACGACGCCAACGAGCTGCTGCGCCGGAACCCGCTGGCGCTGCTCATCGGCATGACGCTGGATCAGCAGGTTCCGATGGAGCGGGCGTTCTCCGCCCCGTACGACCTCGTCCAACGGCTGGGGCACGAGCCCGACCCGCACGAGCTGGCGACCTTCGATCCGGACGCGTTGATCGAGCTGTTCGCCCGGCGCCCCGCCCTGCACCGGTTCCCGAAGGCGATGGCCGGCCGCGTCCAGCAGGTGTGCCAGACCCTGGTCGAACGGCACGACGGCGACGCCGCGGCCCTCTGGAACGGCGCCACGGATGGTCGTGAGCTGCTCAAGCGGGTCAGCGACCTGCCTGGCTTCGGTAGGCAGAAGGCGCAGATCTTCGTCGCGCTGCTGGGCAAGCAGTTCGGGGTCCGGCCGCCCGGCTGGCGGGAGGCGGTCGGCGACTACGGCCAGGCGCAGGCGTACCGTTCGATTGCGGACGTCATCGACGAGGCGAGCCTCGGAAGGGTCCGCGAGCACAAGAAGCGCATGAAGGCCGAGGCGAGGTCCGCCACCGGGACCTAGCCGGCCGCCCCGCCAGCGCCACGGCGGGCCGAGCAGGGGAGGACGGCGTGCGACCACGCGCCCAGCCGACGCTCATCACCGACGCCGAGACCAGCCCGGACGACCAGCTGCGCTCGAGAAAGCGCAAGTACCTGATCATGATGGGCATCCGGATCGCCTGCCTCATCGTCGGCGCGGTCCTGGCGACTGCCGAAGCTCCCCTGTTGTGGTTGTGGCTGTCGGTCTGCGCGGTGGCGATGGTGCTGCTGCCGTGGCTGGCGGTCATGGTCGCGAACGACCGGCCGCCGAAGGACCAGCACCGGCTGCGGCGCAACCGGGTCGCGGCCACCACGTCCCCGAAGGCGCTGCCGACCGAGCGGCCTGGTCCGGTCATCGACGTGTAGATGGCCGGGCGGTTCTGTCGGGGTGCGGGCTGGCCTGGCAGAATGGGCGGGTGACGACTCCCATGATGCGCCCTGACAGCGGCGGAACGACTCTCGACGAGCGGATCGAGGCGCCGCTCGAGGCCGGCGACCACGAGCGGTTCGCCCACTACGCCGAGGCCGCCAAGGTCACTGAGGCGATGGTCCTGGGCACGCCGATCAAGGCCCTGTGCGGCAAGGTGTGGGTGCCCTCTCGCGACCCGAAGAAGTTCCCGGTCTGCCCCGAGTGCAAAGAGATCTACGAGGACGACGACCGGCTCGCCAACTGGAAGTAGGCCGCAGTCGCGCGGCCAGCCGGCCGCCACCGCGCCACCCGACGCACACCGTGCCATCGTCGCGGTGTGCGTCGCGCATGTCCTGAATCTGTCGCCTGGGAGGAACATCAGTGCCGGCCGCGCTTCCTGACCGCGAGGCTTTTCCCCCCCTGCGCGCCTGGCAGCGCCGGGCGATGGTGGAGTACCTGCGACGGCGCAGCGAGGACTTCCTCGCCGTCGCCACCCCCGGCGCCGGCAAGACCACTTTCGCCCTGCGGATCGCCGCCGAACTGCTGCTGGACGGCACCATCGAGGCCGTCACGGTCGTGGCGCCGACCGAACACCTCAAGACCCAGTGGTCGCAGGCGGCGGCCCGGGTGGGGATCCAACTCGACGCCGACTTCCGCAACGCCGACGTCCACTCCTCGGCCGACTTCCACGGCGCCGTGATCACGTACGCGCAGGTGGGCATGGCCCCGCAGGTTCACCGCCGCCGGACCATGACCCGCCGCACCATGGTCATCCTCGACGAGATCCACCACGCCGGGGACTCCCGGAGCTGGGGCGACGGCGTCAAATCGGCCTTCGAGCCCGCCGTGCGGCGCCTCATGCTCACCGGAACCCCGTTCCGGTCCGACGACAACCCGATCCCGTTCGTCGCCTACGAGCGCAGTGGCGATGGCCTCAAGCGGTCCCACGCCGACTCGACCTACGGCTACGCCGACGCGCTCGCCGACTCCGTCGTCCGTCCCGTGATCTTCCTGGCGTACTCGGGCGAGACCCGTTGGCGCACCCGCGCCGGCGACGAGCTGGCCGCCCGCCTCGGCGAGCCGATGACCCAGGACCTCATCGCCCAGGCCTGGCGGACCGCTCTGGACCCGGCCGGCGACTGGATGCCGCAGGTGCTGCGGGCCGCCGACGCACGGCTTCAGGCGCTGCGCGAGCACGGGATGAGCGACGCCGGCGGCCTGGTCATCGCCAGCGACCAGCAGACCGCCCGCGCCTACGCGAAGCGGATCTCGGAGATCTCCGGCGAGCCGGCTGTGGTGGTCCTCTCCGACGACGCCGGCGCCTCCGACCGGATCGCCGCTTTCGCCCGATCGCAGCAGCGGTGGCTGGTGGCGGTGCGGATGGTCTCCGAGGGTGTCGACATCCCCCGGCTCGCCGTCGGCGTGTACGCCACCAGCGCGTCCACGCCGCTGTTCTTCGCCCAGGCGATCGGCCGGTTCGTCCGCGCCCGTCAGCCGGGGGAGACCGCGACGGTGTTCCTGCCGTCGGTGCCGCACCTGCTTGGCCTGGCCAGCGAGATGGAGGCCCAGCGCGACCATGTGCTCGGCGCCCCCAAGCGCGACGACGGCTGGGAGGACGGACTACTGGAACGTGCCCAGCAGTCCGAGAAGGCCAGCGGCGAGTTGGAGAAGCGGTTCGAGGCGCTGTCGGCGACCGCTGAGCTCGATCAGGTGATCTTCGACGGGGCGACGTTCGGCGCGGGCTCCCCGGAGGAGGAGGAGTACCTGGGCCTGCCGGGTCTGCTCAGCCCGGAGCAGGTATCAGTGCTGTTGACCAAGCGTCAGGCGGACCAGCTGGCCGCCCAACGGCGCCACCGCCCGGCGGCGCCGGCGCAGGTCGCGGCGCCGGTGGAGCGATCGATGTCCGCCGCCGAGCGCCGGGTCGGCCTGCGGCGCAGGCTCAACGCCCTCGTGGCCGCGCGCCACCACCGGACGAATCTGCCGCACGGCAAAATCCACGCGGAGCTGCGTCGGCTCTGCGGCGGGCCCCCGTCGGCTCAGGCCACGATCGAACAGCTGGAGGAGCGGATCGCCACGATCCAGACCCTCTGAGACGGGAATCTCCGGTCCCACTACGACGAGCCGGACGGCCACCCTCGCGGGCGATCGTCCGGCTCGTCGTAGTGGCGGTGGCTAGCCCTTGTGGTTGGCGCCACGCCAGGTGAACTCGGGGTCTGCCGCGTACTGGACCGCGGTCTCGACCAGGCTGTCGGCGAACTTATTGGCGTGGTGGCCGCAGAACACCAGCTCACCCCCGCCAGCCAGCATGATGCGTAGCTTGGCGGCGGCGTTGCAGCGGTCACACCGTTCATCGGCGGCTGGTGGGGCCACCGTCTCGGGCGGCGTGAGGGTTGGGGTCATCGCCTTCCTCCTCGGGTCGTCACCGATGAACACGTCTCTCGGCGTCATTTGGCTCATCGTCATGGTTCAACGCCGGCTTGGCCGTCGGCGTTCCCGGGTGGCATCGGAGGGACCGACATCACATCAGGTCGACAGTCTGCCGTGCGACAAGGGTGGCACGTCAAGGATCAGTTGGTTGATCGGGGGCTGTCCACACGTCCAAATGAACATTGGGTAATCAAGGTATTACCCAATGTAAAGAAATTAACCGGTGGTTCACACCGGAGACCCGCTGGACATGTGGCCCGAGTCGATCAACTTTGCCTTTTCGCCTTGATAACGCTCCGCAGCGGCATAGGACCGGTGATCGTGCTGTTCATCACATAAACAGGGAGTGTCCGTTTCCCCGCCGGCCCCTGGCCCGGGCGCCCACGGCGCAACCGCCCCGGCGCCCGGCCCGGCGATCAGTCCAGGTAGTCGCGGAGCACCTGCGAACGCGACGGGTGCCGCAGCTTCGACATCGTCTTGGACTCGATCTGCCGGATCCGCTCCCGGGTCACCCCGTACACCTGGCCGATCTCGTCCAGGGTGCGCGGCTGCCCGTCGGTGAGGCCGAAGCGGAGCCGGACCACGCCGGCCTCCCGCTCCGACAGCGTCTGGAGCACCTGCTGGAGCTGGTCCTGGAGCAGCGAGAACGAGACCGCGTCGACGGCCACGACGGCCTCGGAGTCTTCGATGAAGTCGCCGAGCTGGCTGTCGCCCTCGTCGCCGATGGTCTGGTCGAGCGAGATCGGCTCCCGGGCGTACTGCTGGATCTCCAGCACCTTCTCCGGGGTGATGTCCATCTCCTTGGCCAGCTCCTCCGGGGTGGGCTCGCGGCCCAGATCCTGGAGAAGCTCGCGCTGGATGCGGCCGAGCTTGTTGATCACCTCGACCATGTGGACCGGGATTCGGATCGTCCGCGCCTGGTCGGCCATGGCCCGGGTGATTGCCTGGCGGATCCACCAGGTGGCGTAGGTGGAGAACTTGTAACCCTTGGTGTAGTCGAACTTCTCGACCGCCCGGATGAGGCCCAGGTTGCCTTCCTGGATGAGGTCGAGGAAGGCCATCCCACGACCGGTGTAGCGCTTGGCCAGCGACACGACCAGGCGCAGGTTGGCCTCCAGGAGGTGGTTCTTGGCCCGGTCGCCGTCCCGTGTGATCCACTTCATGTCACGGAGCAGCTGCGGGGCCAGGGTCTCCTCGCCCTCGTCGACCGCCCGTAGGCGCTCGGTGGCGTAGAGGCCGGCCTCGATCCGCTTGGCCAGCTCCACCTCCTGCTCGGCGTTGAGCAGCGGTACCTTGCCGATCTGCTTGAGGTAGGCGCGCACCGAGTCCGCGGAGGCGGTCAGCTCGGCGTCCCGCCGGGCCTGCTTAAGCGCCTCGGACTCCTCGTCGTCCCACTCGAAGTCGTTGCTGTCCTTGACGGCGTCCGCCTCCGCGGCCTTGGCCAGCTCGACGGGCTCCTCGACGACGACGTCCTCGATCTCGGCCGCCAGCGCTTCCGGATCGACGTCCGGCTCGCCGGGCTCGCCGGGCTTACCCTTGGCGGCCTTCGCCGGGGCGGCCTTCGTGCCCTTGGCGGCCTTCGTCGCCTTGGCCGGGGCCGCGGCGGCCGCCTCGTCGGCTGACTCCTTCGGGGCGGCCTTGCGGGCCGTCGCCTTGGTGGCCTTGGCGGTGGTCGCCTTCGACGCCGGGGTGGACGAGCGGGCCGCCGTCACCCGACGACGGGTGCTGGCGGAGCCGTCGACCACCACCGTCACGCCGGCCTCGGCGAGCGCTCGAAGGATCTTCTTGGCTTGGGTGGGTGTGACGTCGGCCGACTCGACCGTCCGGGCCACCTGCGCGGACGTCAACTGACCGCCGGCCTGCTCGGCATGGGCGATCAGGACGTCGGTGATCGAGCGAACGTCGGCGCCGGTCTGGCGGGCTTCAGTCACGAAAGACCTTCCGGATGCAATGAGCGAGCACGGCCGCACGGCCGTTAAGCGTGAAGCGACCCCAAGGATGCTTGTGGCCGTCCCAGGTCGCCGGCGACGACCGGGGCCGACTCACCGCGCCGGCCGAAATCAGCGTCTGACGGCCGATTCGGCGGCGTCGTTGACCGGGTGGCCGTCGCCCACGCCGTGGGACAGTCGTGAATTGTAGCGTCGAGCGCGGCAGCGGGCCCGCTGCGCACGCCGACAGGGTCGATGAACCCACGTCGACCTGCGTCAACGCGGTTCTGCCGGCCCTGCCAGGATGTTACGCGCGACCAAGGAGGCACTCGATGAACGGCGCGGCGCCTGACGGGAAGAAGTTGTTGCGGATCGCGGTCGGCCTCGCGGAGACGGCTGCGGCTACCGCCAGTCGGATGCGCGCCGTCGGCGTCTCGGGCGTGTCGAGCAAGTCGACGGTCTCGGACATTGTCACGGCCGCCGACCGGGCGGTCGAGCGTGGGATCGTGGCCGAGCTGGGGCGCCTACGACCGGATGACGCCGTGATGGGCGAGGAGTACGGGGCCGCCGGGCGGGCCGGCCCGGTGCGCTGGATCGTCGACCCGATCGACGGCACGGTGAACTACGCGCTCGGGCTGCCCTACTACGCCGTGTCAGTCGCCGCCGAGGTCGCCGGCGTTGTCGTCGCCGGCGTCGTGCGAAACCCGGCCACCGGCGACCAGTGGACGGCGGTTCGCGGCGCCGGCGCCCACAAGAACGGCCGCCGGTTGACCGGCTCGACGCGTCGGGAGCTGGCCCGGGCCGTCGTGGGCACCGGCTTCGGCTACGAGGCGGACCGCCGAGCCCACCAGGGCCGGGTGGTGGCCGGGCTGCTGTCGCGGGTCGCCGACATCCGCCGCTTCGGCGCGGCGGCCCTCGATCTCTGCCTCACCGCCGAGGGCGCGTTGGACGCCTACTACGAGAAGGGCCTGGCGGCCTGGGACCACGCGGCGGGCGGTCTCGTCGCCGCCGAGGCGGGCCTGACGGTGTCCGGGCTGGGCGGCTTGCCGGCCGGCCCGACGATGGTCATGGCCGCGCCACCGGCGTTACATCAGCCGCTGGCGGCGCTGTTGACCGAGCTGGACGCCGCCGGCGGCCCGTGAGCGCGCGGTCAGGGACGCTTGGCCTTTGGCAGCTCGCAGGCGCGGTCCGGCAGCGGCGGCTCGCCGAGGATCGCGATGGACTGGTTGACCTCGGTGGTGGTGCCGAGCTTCTGGAAGTCCTCGCCGACGGTGACCTCGACCAGTCGTCCCTTGATCTTCGGGTCGTAGCTGCGGCTGGCGGTGAGGAAGTAGGCCCGCAGCAGGTGCGCCGACCCGACGCCGCCCGGCCCGTACCGCAGCAGCGCCACCCCGCTGAACTTCTTGCTCGCGGTGGCGACCTTCTTGTCGACCTGGAACTTGCGGTTGGCGAAGTCGGTCGCCACCTGCTCGCCGAGTCCGGGGATCGCGGTGCCGTTGTACACGCGGATCTTCACCTGCTCCGGGACGGGCAGCTCGAGATCGGCGCGCGGCCAGCCCTCAGGACAGCCCTGGTCGGCCGCCGCGCCGCTCTGCCTGTCCCGTACCAGCGCGATCGTCACGAAGATCACCGCGGAGACGGCCAGGATGGCCACCACGGCAAGCGCCCGTACGCGTGCGAAGCTCATTTGTGTCGCCCCCGAGCGAATTCAGCTGTTCTACGGTCCGGCCCCGTCCCTGCCGAGGCTAGCGCCTCGTTGGTCACATCGGCGAAACGCCGGCCGTCACCGGCGCGGCATCATGGCGGAGTGGATCGGCGCCCCTACCTTGGTGTCGCCTGAGTCACATCGGGAACAACTAGGGCCCGGCGGGCGTACATCTCTCCCACGGGAGGGGTAAGGTACCGCGCTCGCTGGGCCTTTTCTGGCGGGCGTCAAGTCTGGCGAGAAAACCCCGCTTCGGCGGGGTGAGCATGGGAACATCGCCGTCCGGCACTGCGTCCACGGCGAGACGTCGATACGGGAGAGTGACATCCGATGGCCACCGACTACGACGCACCGCGTCGCGACGAAGTCGACCTCGGCGAAGACAGCCTGGAGGAGCTCAAGGCCCGGCGTACGGACGCTCAGTCCGGCACCGTCGACGTCGACGAGACGGAGGCGGCCGAGACCTTCGAGCTGCCTGACGGCGATCTTGGCGATGAAGAGCTGACTGTCAAGGTGCTGCCGATGCAGCAGGACGAGTTCCGGTGCTCCCGGTGCTTCCTGGTGCACCACCGCAGCCAGTTGGCGACCGAGCGCAACGGCGAGCTGATCTGTCGTGAGTGCGTCTGACGAGTCAGATCAGGTCAGGGCGGCGGAGATCGCCCGGATCTCTGATGATCTTGGTTCGGCCGTCCGCCGGACCAAGATCATCGCAATGGTGGGCGAGCTGCGTCGCCGCGGCCTGGCCTGGACCGCCCGGCCCGGGGCCGTCGCGGGAATCTTGCTGGACGTGGTCGGTGACCTCGCCCGACACGTCGTCGTCCGCGATCTGGCCACACTCCGCGAGCACCACGATGGGCTCGACGGCGGTGACCTCGCCGATCGGCTCGTCCGCAACGCCGCCAGAGCCTCGGCCGGCATCGGCGCGGCATGCGGTGGGGTGGCCGCTGTGGAGTGGGCGGTTCCGCCCACCCTGCTGACCGCTCCGGTGCTCCTCGGCGCGGAGACCGCCGGGGTCGTCGCGGTCGAGTTGAAGCTCGTCGGCGAGCTGCACTCGGTCTATCGGATTCCGCTTCCCGAAGGCGTCGCGCCGAGGGCGATCGCCCTGCTCCAGGCGTGGTCGCAGCAACGTGGCGTCAATCCCCTGGTTTCGGGCGCCGGCGCCGGCGCGGTCCTGGGCACGGCCGCCCGGACCAAGCTCCGCGCCCAGCTCCTCAAACGGCTCGGGCGCAACCTCACCACCCTGGGGCCGTTCCTGACCGGCGCGGCGGTGGCCAGTTACCTCAATCAGCGAGCCACCCGCGCCCTTGGCCAGCGGGTCCGCGACGACCTTCGTCGGCGGCGACCCGCCGTCACCGACGGCCCGACCCGCCCGGAGATGACGCCGCGGCCCGGGCAGCCGTGACCGCGGCAGCCAGCTCCACGGGACGAGCCGTGCTGATCACCCAGTACGGGGTCGGGTCGGCCGGATCGTCCAGCAGCACCTGCGCCGCCGTCGGCAGCCACGGCCGTTGGATGACGAACGCCATCGGGTCGGCGGCGGGCCCGAGCAGCTCACGGCGTCCGGCGGCGTTGATCGGGACGACATCGGCGATCGCCGTCAGCGGGAGCCGGGCGTCGTCCACGACAAGCTCGTCGTCGGTCACCCGGATCTCGATGCGCCCCAGCCACCACAGGCCGGCCGCGGCCAGGCCCAGCGCCAGCGCGAACGGCAGCCAGGCCGGCACGGTGTTCACGCCCCGCCACAGCTCGGCGGCGAACAGCCCGGCGAGCATGGCGGTCGCGACCCACCACCACCATGGCACCCGGAGCCGCTCCACATACCTGGCCACTGCCTGCTCGCCGCTCACGAAGCGTGAGCGTACGCGCCGCCGGCAGGTGACCGTGGACCTGCGTCCCGATCCCAGGCGCCGACGCCCGGAGACCATGTGAGGAGCCAGCATGACCGAACCCGTTCACATCCTGCTGCGACGGCTGGATCCGGATCTGCCGGCGCCCCGCTACGCCCACCCGGGCGACGCTGGCGCGGATCTGGTCGCGGCCCAGGACCTGCGGCTGGCGCCAGGGGAGCGCGCGCTGGTCGGGACCGGCATGTCGGTCGCGCTGCCGTACGGGTACGTCGGGCTGGTGCATCCGCGGTCGGGGCTGGCCGCCCGGCATGGCGTGACCGTGCTCAACGCCCCGGGTACCGTCGATGCCGGCTACCGTGGCGAGATCAAGGTCAACCTCATCAACCTTGACCAGCGGAACGTCGCGACCATCGCCCGAGGTGATCGGATCGCGCAGCTTGTCGTCCAGCAGGTGGAAAGGGCACACTTCCACCTCGTTGACGAACTTCCCGGCTCCGGTCGGGGCACTGGCGGTCACGGGTCGACCGGAGGCCATTCGGGCCTGGCGGTCGCAGACGAAAGGTTCGGATTGTGAAATTCTCTCGACGTAGCGACGAGCCCGTGGCCGCCGCGCAGGCGGCGCGGCCGGCGGCGCCGACGAGCGGCCCGTACGACATCAGCCAGGCGCCCAAGGGCGTTGAGCGGCTCGACCTCGGCGCGCTGCGACTGCCGGCCGTCGAGGGCGTCGAGGTCCGAGTCCAGGCCGACCCGGACGGCGTCGTCCAACAGGTCCTGCTGGTCGACGGGCAGAGCGCCTTGCAGATCGGCGTGTTCGCCGCCCCGCGGACCGAGGGCATCTGGGACGAGGTCCGGGAGGAGATCCACGCCTCGCTCAAGGAGGACGGCCTCACCGCAGCCGAGCACGACGGCGAGTTCGGCGTCGAGCTGCGGGCCGTCGTGCCGAGCCCGGAAGGCCCAGCGGATATCCGTTTTGTTGGTATCGACGGCCCGCGGTGGATGGTGCGGGGCGTCTTCCAAGGCCTTGCCGCCGCCGCCCCCGACCAGGCCCAGTCGCTGACGACCTGCCTGCGTGAGCTGGTCGTCGACCGCGGTCAGGACGCCATGCCGGTGCGCGAGCCGCTGGACCTGCGGCTGCCCCGTGAGGTCGTCGAGTCCGCCCAGGCGCAGCAGGCCGCTGAGGCCGCGGGCGTCGACGGAGCGCCGGCCGGGTCATGATCCGCGACGGCGGCGTGCGCGGCCGGATCAAACGGCTGGCCGCCACGCCGGACGAGCTGGACGCCGAGGAGCTGCAACGTGGCGCCATGGCGTCCGGCTGCATGCCGGCCCGGCAGTGCCAACGTGGCCAGCTCGCCAGCGTCTCCGGCCGGTTGCGGACGGTGGTCTACAGCCCGCGGGCTCAGTTGCCGACGCTGGAGGCCGATCTGTATGACGGCAGCGACGTCGTCACCCTGGTCTGGCTGGGACGGCGTCGGATCGCCGGCATCGAGCCCGGCCGCACGCTCGCGGCTCGCGGCCGGATCGCGCTGCGCGACGATCGTAAGGTCATTTACAACCCGATCTACGAACTGGAGCCGCCGCGGTGACCAGCACCTCACGGCCGGCGACCGAACCGCCGCTGCCCAGCCTCAGCGAGCAGATGGCCGAGCAGCTCGGCGGCTGGAAGGGTCTGCTGGAATCCAGCATCCCGGTCGTCGTCTTCGTTGTGCTCAACGTCGTCACCAAGTCGGTCTTCGACATGCAGGGCCGGTCCGGGCTGACCGTGGCGATCGTCGCCTCGGTCGCCGCCGCGCTGACGATCGCCGGGTACCGGCTCACCCAGCGCCGGTCGATCCGACACGCCATGAACGGACTGTTCGGCGTCGGCATCGGGGCCGTCCTGGCCTGGCGCTCCGGCGAGGCCAGGGACTTCTACCTGCCTGGCATCTACTACGGCTACGCCTACGCGGCGGTCCTGCTCGGATCGGCCGTCGTCCGGAAGCCGATGGTCGGTTGGGTGTGGTCGGTGCTGGTCAACGGCGGCCGCAAGGACTGGCTGTACGACGCCCGGCTGCTGCGCGCCTTCCAGTGGCTCACCGTTCTCTGGGGCGTGGTCTGGGTGGCCAAGGTCGCGGTCCAGCACGCCTTCTACCTGGCTGACATGGAGACCGCGCTCGGGGTTTCCCGGCTGGCGCTGGGCTACCCGCCGTACCTCATGCTGCTGGCGGTCACGGTCTGGACCGTCCGGAGGGTCCGCCGGGACCCAGCCACAGCGCCCGCCGGCTGACTGGCGGGCCACGCCCCGGGTTAGTCAGGTCAGCCGGTGGCCGAGCACGACGGCGCGGACCTGATCCTCGACGTCGACGGTGCAGACGAAGACCAGTTCGTCGCGCGGTTCCAGGGTGTCGTCGGGGGTGGGCGCCAGGACCCGGTTGCCGCGCACGATCGCCACGAGGGCGGCGTCGGGCGGCAGGGGGGCGTCCCGTACCGCCCGGCCCTCGACCGGCGAGTCCGCCGGCAGGGTGATCTCGACGAGGTTGGCCTGGCCCTGGCGGAACGTCATGAGCCGGACCAGCTGCCCGACCGTCACCGCTTCCTCGACGAGCGCGGCCATCAGCCGTGGCTTGCTCACCGCGACATCGACGCCCCACTGCTCGGTGAAGAGCCACTCGTTCTCGGCCCGGTTGACCCGGGCCACCACCCGGGCCACCCCGAACTCGGTCTTGGCCAGCAGCGACAACACCAGGTTGGCCTTGTCGTCGCCGGTGGCGGCGACAACGACGTCGCAGCCGGCGACGTCGGCCTCCTGGAGGCTCGACAGCTCACACGCGTCGGCCAGGACCCAGTCGGCCTCAGGAACGCGTTCCGGACGCAGCGCCTTGGGCTGGCGTTCGATGAGCATGACGCTGTGCCCGTTGCCGATCAGCTCGGTGGCGATGGACCGGCCCACGTTGCCGGCGCCGGCGATGGCGACCCGCATGGTCAGCGCACCTCCTTGGGCTCGTTGGCGGCCACGTCGGTGACGGCGCCGGCGATGTCGTCGGTGACGAGCATGTAGACCTGGTCACCGTCCTGTAGGACGGTCGAGACGGTCGGCAGCGCTCCGACGCCGAACCGGGTCAGGTAGGCCACCCGCGCGCCGGCGGCGTCCTCCAGGGACCGGACCGCCTGGCCGAGCCAGGCCGAGTGCAGCGGCATTTCGATGATCGAGACGGTGCTGGTCGGGTCACGGTATGTTTCGATGGCGCCCTCGGGCGCCAGGTGGCGGATGATCCGGTCGGCGGTCCACCGCACGGTCGCCACCGTCGGGATGCCGAGGCGTTCGTACACCTCGGCGCGCTTCTGGTCGTAGATGCGGGCCACGACCCGGTCGACGCCGAACTGCTCGCGGGCCAGCCGGGCGGAGATGATGTTGGAGTTGTCGCCGCTGGAGACGGCGGCGAAGGCGTCCGCCCGATCGGCGCCGGCCTCTTGGAGGACGGTGCGTTCGAACCCGACGCCGGTGATCGTGACGCCGGCGAAGTCCGCGCCGAGCCGGCGGAACGCGTTGGGGTCCTGGTCGATGATCGCCACGGTGTGCCCGCGTTCTTCAAGATTGTGCGCCAGGGTGGAGCCCACCCGGCCACACCCCATGATCACGACATACACCGTCGAGTCCTCCCGTGGCGCCGGCGTCCCGGCGGCCGCGGGACGTCCCGGGGTCGAGCCTGCCATGACCGGGGCGCCCCCCGAACGTCGGCCCAATCATGATCTTGTGGTTTCCGTCGTACGCGATCTCTCGGTCACCGGCCGGTAGCGCGCGGCGTTCGCCGTCCGGCCAGCGGCGTCGTGGCGCGCGCGTGCCCTCCCGACGCCCGCCCGGTCGGCGCCCGCCGCCGCCGCGCCGGCCGTAGTCTTACCCCTTGTGGCCAGTTCCAGTTCGCTGCTCAAGCGCCTGCTTCTCGGGCGCCCCTTCCGGTCCGACCGGTTGCAGCACACCCTTTTGCCGAAGCGGCTCGCGCTGCCGGTGTTCGCCTCCGACGCCCTCTCCAGCGTCGCGTACGCCCCCGACGAGATCCTGCTGACGCTGTCCATCGCCGGGACCGCCGCCTTCCTCTACTCACCCTGGGTGGCGCTCGCGGTCGTCGTGGTCATGTTGACGGTGGTGGCCAGCTACCGGCAGAACGTGCACGCCTACCCGTCCGGCGGCGGCGACTACGAAGTCGTCACGGTCAACCTCGGGCCGCGGTTCGGCCTTGTCGTGGCCAGCGCCCTGCTCGTCGACTACGTCCTCACCGTCGCGGTGTCGGTGGCCGCCGGCGTGACGAACCTTGGCGCGGTGCTGCCCTGGGTGGCCACCCACAAGGTGGGCATCGCCATCCTCGCGGTGCTGCTGCTGACCGCGGTCAACCTGCGCGGGGTGCGCGAGTCGGGAACCGCCTTCGCCATCCCCACCTACGGCTTCCTCATCCTCATGGCCGGCATGATCCTCACCGGATTCGTGCGGATCGTCGTGCTGGGACACGACCTCAGCGCGCCGAGCGCGGCGCTGGAGGTCACCGCCGAGGAGCAGCACCTGACGGCGCTGGCGTTCGGGTTCCTGCTGCTGCGTGCCTTCTCGTCCGGCTGCGCGGCGCTTACCGGCGTCGAGGCCATCTCCAACGGGGTCCCGGCGTTCAAACCGCCCAAGAGCCGCAACGCCGCCACGACCTTGGTGCTGCTCGGCGGCCTGGCCGTCACGATCATGGTGGGCATCGTGCTGCTCGCCCAGGCGACCGGCCTCAAGCACGTCGAGGATCCGGCCGCCCAGCTGGTCGGCGCGCCGGCGGACTACGTGCAGAAGACCGTCACCACCGAACTCGCCGAGACGATCTTCGGGCCCGGCTCGGCGCTGCTGTTCCTCATCGCCGGCGCGACCGCGCTCATCCTGTTCCTGGCGGCGAACACCGCCTTCAACGGCTTCCCGGTGCTCGGCTCCATCCTGGCCCAGGACCGGTACCTGCCGCGGCAACTGCACACCCGAGGCGACCGGCTGGCCTTCTCCAACGGCATCGTCTTCCTGGCCGTCTTCGCCAGCGTCCTCATGATCGCTTTCCAGGCCGAGGTCACCAAGCTCATCCAGCTCTACATCGTCGGCGTCTTCGTGTCGTTCACGCTGTCCCAGGCCGGGATGATGCGGCACTGGAACCGGCGCCTGCGCACCGAGCGTGATCCGTTCGCGCGGCGGCGGATGCGGCGCTCGCGGGCCATCAACGGCTTCGGCCTGGCCATGACCGGCACGGTCCTGGTCATCGTGCTCATCACGAAGTTCACCAACGGCGCGTGGATCGCCATCGCGGCGATGGCCGTCATCTACCTGCTCATGATCGGGATCCGGCGGCACTACGACCGGGTCTCCCGCGAGTTGGCGCCCGACGACGACGCGCCGGTGCTGCCGGCCCGCAACCACGCGATCGTCCTGGTGAGCAAGGTGCACCAGCCGACCCTGCGGGCCGTCGCCTACGCGCGGGCGACCCGGCCGGACACCCTCACCGCGGTCACCGTGAACGTCGACAGCAACGACACCAGGGCGCTACAGGCCGAGTGGGACCGACGGGGCGTGCCGATCTCGCTCACCGTCGTCGACTCCCCCTACCGGGAGATCACCCGGCCGACGATTGACTACGTGAAGTCGATCCGGCGCAGCTCCCCGCGGGATGTCGTCACCGTCTTCATCCCCGAGTACGTCGTCGGGCGCTGGTGGGAACACCTGTTGCACAATCAGAGCGCGTTCCGGCTCAAGACCAGGCTGCTGTTCGAGCCGGGCGTTATGGTCACCAGCGTGCCGTGGCAACTCCACTCGGCCGCGGGCAGGGACCTCGCCCGGATGGACCGTGACCTCAGCGTCACCGCCCCGGCCCGTGGCCCCCGCTCCGGCGTCCCGGCCCCCGCCGACGGCGCCACCCGGATCGACGGCGACGGCGCCGCCGACACCACGACCAGGACTGACGAGGTGGCACGGTGACGCTCCAACAGATCGACGACCAGATCGAGCTCGTCGAGGGCGACCGGCTGGAGCTGACGGTCGGGGCCGTCGCGCACGGCGGCCACTGTGTGGCCCGCTTCGGCCCCGCGCCCGGCCGGGTGGTCTTCGTCCGGCACGCCCTCCCCGGCGAGCGGGTCATCGCCGAGATCACCGAGATCCACCGCGGCTACCTGCGGGCCGACGCCATCGAGATCGTCGTGTCGTCGGCGGACCGGGTCGCGCCGCCCTGCCCGTGGTCGGGCCCGGACGCCTGCGGCGGGTGCGACTTCCAGCACGTCGCCCTGCCTGGCCAACGGTCCATGAAAGCGGCGGTCATCAAGGAGCAGCTGACCCGCCTCGGCGGCCTCGACGCCGACCAGGTCGACGCCCTGGGCGTCCGGGTCGACGCCCTGCCCGGCGACATCGACGGCCTGGGCTGGCGGACCCGCGTCCGGTACACCGTCGCCGCCTCCGACCACGCCGGCCTGCGTAAGCACCGCTCGAACGAGATCGTCCCGATCGATCACTGTCGGATCGCACACCCGAGCATCCAGGCCGTCGACGTGCTCAAACGCCCGTGGCCGGGAGTCGACTCGATCTCGGTGGCGGCCTCCTCCACCGGCGAGCTGGCGGTCATCGCCGACCACCACGTCGTCGAGGGCCCCGAGCGGCTCACCGAGACCGCCAGCGGCCGAACCTGGCAGCTTGCGGCCGGCGCCTTCTGGCAGGTCCACCCCGCCGCCGCCGAGGCGCTCACCGCCGCCGTCGCCGCGTTGCTCGCCCCACGACCTGGCGACGTGGTCTGGGACCTGTACGGCGGTACCGGGCTGTTCGCCGGCGCCATCGCGGAGACGGTCGGCGAGACCGGGGCGGTGACGGTCGTCGAGGCCGACCCGCGCGGGGCGGTCGCCGCCGCCGCGAACCTGGCCGACCTGCCGTGGGTGAAGGTCGTCAACGCCACTGTGGAAGCGGCGCTGCGGCAACGGGCGTTGCGCGGCGCCGCCGACCTGGTCATCCTCGACCCGCCCCGGGCCGGCGCCGGGGCCCGGGTGGTGCGCGCGTTGGCCGGCAGCGGCGCCCGGGCGATCGCCTACGTCGCCTGCGACCCGGCCGCGTTGGCCCGGGACGTGCGCACCTTCGCCGAGCAGGGCTGGGAGCTGCAACTGCTGCGCGCCTTCGACTGCTTCCCGATGACCCACCACGTCGAGTGCGTGGCCCTGTTCACCCCGGCAGGCGCTCCCGCCGGCTGACGCCGCCTGGCCAGGTGGTCGCGCCGGCTCAGCCCCGGCAAGCAGCGGCGGGGCCCGGATAGACTCGCCAGTCATGAGCGCACCTGAGGTCTCCGCCCCGGCCGGCGGGGGTAGCGAGCTGCCCGCCGCCGTCCAGCTGTCCGCCGTCCGCGAGCCCGGCGACCTGCGCCGGATGACGACCGAGCAGCTCACGGCGCTCGCCGCCGAGATCCGGGACTTCCTGGTCACGAAGGTGTCGCGCACCGGCGGCCACCTCGGCCCGAACCTGGGCGTGGTGGAACTGACTCTGGCCCTGCACCGGGTCTTCGACTCGCCCCGGGACCGGCTGCTGTTCGACACCGGCCACCAGGCATACGTCCACAAGATCGTCACCGGGCGGCAGGACGGCTTCGATCAGCTCCGTCAGCGCGACGGGCTCTCCGGCTACCCGAGCCGCGCCGAGAGCGAGCACGACATCATCGAGAACTCGCACGCCTCGACGGCCCTGTCGTACGCCGACGGCCTCGCCAAGGCGTACGCGCTGCGTGGCGAGGACCGCGCGGTGGTGGCCGTCGTCGGCGACGGGGCGCTCACCGGCGGCATGTGCTGGGAGGCGATCAACAACATCGCCGGGGCCGGCAACCCGGTCGTCATCGTCGTCAACGACAACGGCCGCTCCTACGCCCCGACCATCGGCGGCCTGGCCGACCACCTGGCGACGCTGCGTCTCAACCCCGGGTACGAGCGGGCCCTGGATCGGGTCAAGGAGACGCTCAGCCAGACCCCGGTGGTCGGTAAGGCCGCCTACGAGGTGCTCCACGCGGTCAAGAAGGGCATCAAGGACGCCATCGCCCCGCAGGGCATGTTCGAGGACCTGGGACTCAAGTACGTCGGCCCGGTGGACGGGCACGACATCGAGGCGCTGGAGTCCGCGCTGCGGCGGGCCAAGGGCTTCGGCGGCCCGGTCATCGTGCACGCGGTGACCCGCAAGGGCTACGGCTACCGTCCGGCCGAGGAGGACGAGGCGGACTGCTTCCACGGCCCCGGCGCGTTTGACGCCGGCACCGGCAAACTGCTGGCCGCCCCGTCGGTGAAGTGGACCCATGTCTTCGCCGAGGAGCTGACGGCGATCGCCGACGAGCGCCCCGACGTGGTCGGCATCACCGCCGCGATGGGGGAGCCGACCGGCATCGCCACACTGGCCCGCAAGCACCCGCGGCGGGCGTATGACGTGGGCATCGCCGAGCAGCACGCGGTGACCTCCGCCGCCGGCCTGGCCCTGGGCGGTCTGCACCCGGTGGTGGCCGTCTACGCCACCTTCCTCAACCGGGCCTTCGACCAGGTGCTCCTGGACGTGGCGATGCACCGGCTCCCGGTGACGTTCGTGCTGGACCGGGCCGGCGTCACCGGCCCGGACGGCCCCTCGCACTACGGCATGTGGGACATGTCGGTCTTCGGGGTGGTGCCGGGCCTGCGGATCGCCGCGCCCCGCGACGCCGCCACCCTGCGTGAGGAGCTGCGCGAGGCAATCGCCATCGACGGTCCGACGATCGTGCGGTTCCCGACCGGATCGGTCGGCAAAGACCTGCCCGCGATCCGGCGGATCGGCCCGGTGGATGTGCTGGCCGAGAGCGGGCAGAAGGACGTGCTGCTCGTGGCGGTCGGGGCGTTCGGGCAGCTCGGCGTGGAGGCCGCCGCCCGGATCGGCGAGCACGGCTACGGCGTCACGGTCGTGGACCCCCGATGGGTGCGGCCGGCGCCGGCTGAGCTGGTGCAGCTGGCCGCCGGGCACCGACTGGTCGTCACCGTCGAGGACGGGGTGCGTGACGGCGGCGTCGGCGACGCCCTGGCCAAGGCGATGCGCGACGCCGACGTGTGGACGCCGTTGCGGGATCTGGGCATCCCGGCCCGGTGGCACCGGCACGGCAGCCGGGCCGAGATCCTCGCCGACCTGGGGCTGACCGCCCAGCACGTCGCCCGCGACGTCACCGGCTGGCTGTCGACCTTGGATGATCGGGTGGCGCCGGTCTCGGTGCCTGCCGAAAGCTAGTTTCAAGGTTGGACTTTTTTCAGACTTTTTCCGTAAAGGGTGAAATGCAATAAAAACAGATCTATAGGCATGTACATCCGTTTAGCGTCTTCATGCGTTACCTGACGGGCTCGGCGCGGCCATGCCGCACCAAGGCGAGGTCCCACATGCAGAGAGGCGCAGCTGTGCGAACGTCGAGGCTCGTCCTGACAGCCGGGATCGTCAGCATGACGCTGACCGCCACCGCCACGCCGGCCCTGGCCGGGGCGGTCCCCATTCCGGTGAAACAGCCACTCGTCGGCCCCGGCGCGGTGATCTACTGCGACAGTCTCGAACCGTTCCCGGGCGACGACCCCAGCCAGCTCGGTCCGGGCGACATCGCCCTGAACCAGTCTCCGAACGGCAGCACCGTCTCGGCGGACGTGGTCCTGCGCGCCGCCGCCCCGAACACCGTGTACTTCGTCCGGCTCATCCAGTCCGACGGCATCGACTGCCACACCTTCGACGCCACCACGACGACCAACGCCCACGGCACGGGCTTCGTCCGGGTCGAGGAGCCGACGCGCCTGGGGGCGACCGCCACCCAGGTGATCATCGATACCGCCGGGCAGTACGGATTCCCGACCTTCCGCGCCGCCGCGAGGTACGAGCTGGCTGTGGACGTCGGCCCGATCGCTCCGCTGCGGTCCGTCGGGTCGGCGAACTCCGCCCGGCCGTAGCCGCCGGCACGGGTGGTCTCGGCGGCGCACAGTGAGGAGGACGGTGCTGTGTCAAGGGTGCTGGTGGTGGACGACGAGCCTGATCTGCGGTTCCTCCTGCGGCGGGCCCTTGAACGGGCTGGCTACGAGGTGACGGACGCCCATCAGGGCGCCACGGCCATGGCCGTGGCGCATGACTCGCCGCCGGACCTGGTGGTCACCGACATGATGATGCCGGTGATGGGGGGCGTGGAGCTGATCGAACGGCTCCACACCGACCCGGTGACCGCGGCGATCCCGATCGTGGCCGTCTCCGGTGACACCCACCTGGCCACCGAAGCCGACGCGGTGCTCCGTAAACCGTTCAGCCCCGAGCAGCTCGTGGCCGTCTGCGACGCGCTGCTGACCGATAAGGGGAGCCGATCATGAAGCGACTCGCCACCGGGGTGCCTGGTCTCGACGCGATCCTCGGCGGGGGCATCGAGCCCGGCGGTGTAGCGGTCCTGACCGGACCACCCGGCACAGGCAAGACGGTGCTGGCGCAGCAGATCTGCTTTGCCACCGCCACCGAACGTCACCATGCGGTCTACTACACGACACTCTCAGAGCCGCACTCCAAGATCGTCAGGCATCTGGATCACTTCTCCTTCTTCGACCAGGACGCGCTGGGGCCGAAGGTGGAGTACCTGCACCTGGGCGACCTGATCCGTGAGGAAGAGCGGGAGGGGCTGTCGGCGGTGGTCGCCGAGATCGTGCGCAAGGTGCTGGACGAGCGACCCGTCCTCGTGGTGATCGACAGCGCCAGGGTGCTGCGGGACTTCACCGACGCCGGCCAGCTGCGGACGGCGTTCTACGACCTGACCAGCCGGCTGGCGCACAGCCAGACCGCGCTGTTGCTGGTGGGGGAGTACACCCCTGCCGAGATGCGCGGCGGCCCGGAGTTCGTCCTGGCTGACAGCATCATCCAGCTCATGTACGAGCCGCGGGAACCCATCGACCGCCGGTGGATGCGGATCATCAAGATGCGCGGCGCCCGCCACCTCGAAGGCAAGCACACCTTCCGGATCGACGCCGCCGGCTTCACGTTCTATCCGCGGATCGAAACTCTTGACACCGGCGCCCCCGCCACCGTCACCGGCCGGATCGGCGCCGGCGTGGACGGCCTCGGAGAGCTGATGGGCGGGGGGATCGGCGCTGGCGAGGCTACCGTGGTGCTCGGACCGTCCGGGGTCGGGAAAACGATCCTCGGCCTGCGGTTCGTCGTCGAGGGCCTGGACCGGGGCGAACGCTGCCTCTACGTCACGTTCCAGGACACCGCCGAGCAGCTGATCAAGATGGCTTCGGGGTTCGGCTGGGACCTCCAGACGCCCGTCGACAAGGGGCAGCTGGTCATCCACCATGTGCCTCTGGGTGACCTGGACCTCGACATGCTCGCCGCCGGCGTCCGTCGCGAGCTGGAAGGCAGGCGCACCGGTCGGGTCGTCATCGACAGCCTGGCGGAGATGGTCCATGCCGCCCGGGAGCTGGAGCGCTTCCCCGCCTATGCCCGCGCCCTCACCGGGCTCATCCGGGCGTCCGGCGCCTCGCTGCTCATCACGAGCGAGACCACCACCCTGGGGCCGAGCGCCGAGCCGGTCGGTGGCGTCATGTTCCTGTTCCACAACGTGATCCTGTTGCGGTACATCGAACTCGCGTCGAGCACCGGCCGGGCGCTGAGCATCGTCAAGATGCGCAACAGCGACCACAGCAAGGACGTGCACCAGTTCCAGATCACCGCGGAGGGCTTCGCCCTGGGTGAGCGCCTAGACCAGGTCACCGGCACGTTGGGCTGGAGCGCCCTGCGCGGGCAGGACGGCGCCGCCGCCCTCTAAGGCGCCCGAAGTCAGTTTCGTGGCGTTTTGACGCGGCCGTTGGGGCGGTCGGCCAAGAAATAAGGGCCATTGGTCGAACCGCGGCCGCCTCCGTGCCCGTACCTCGCTGTGACATCTGTCAGCGAACAAAGGGGCGCGACTTGTCCAGCGCGACAAAGGCCTACCCCCGGGCGGTCCCTGTCCGGACGGCCCGGTTGGAGCCGCGGCGTACGCTGCGCCCGATCGGCGCGGGCCCCGGCGGACCGGCGGTCGGCCGCGCGGTCCCCGGCGCCGCCCCCCGCCTGGGCGTCGGCCAGCTGTTCGACGACACCGCCGAACGCCACATCATCCGGCACAAGCTGCACGCCGAGGAGTCAGCGGGCAACCGGCTGCTGGTCATTCTGCTGTTCTGGGGGATGCTCGTCACCAGCGTCGCCGTGTGGCTGTACGACACCGCGCCCGGGTCGCTCGTCACCACCAGCGACATCGCCATCGCCGTCGGCCGGATCACCGGCATGATCGGCGGCTACCTGCTGCTCGTGCAGGTGGCGATGGCCAGCCGGGTGGCCTGGATCGAGCAGTGGGTCGGCGGTCGCGACATCATGCGCTGGCACCGCTGGATCGGCACGTCGCTGCTGGTCGCTGTCCTCGCCCACGCGGTCTTCATCACCTGGGGATACGGCCTGACCACGGGCACCCCGCTCACCGAGCAGGCGTGGAAGATGCTCGCTCTGGAGGACATGGTCAGCGCCACCGCGTCCACCGGGGTGCTGGTCGCGGTGGCGCTGCTGGCCATCCGGGGCGTCCGCAAGCTGCTGCCGTACGAGGTGTGGCACTTCCTGCACATGGGCGGCTACGCGGCGTTGCTGCTCGGCTTCGGCCACCAGTTCGCGCTCGGCGCGAACCTCACCAACGGCTTCGCGTACTGGTTCTGGAGCGCCCTGTACGCGCTCACCATCGCCGTCCTGGCCTGGGGTCGGCTCATCGAGCCGCTGTGGTTCAACGCCCGGCACCAGCTGCGGGTCAGCGAGACCGTCCAGGAGTCGCCGGACACGTTCTCGATCTATCTGACCGGCCGTCACCTGGACGACATCGGCGTCAAGGCCGGGCAGTACTTCCGCTGGCGGTTCCTCACCAGCGGCGGCTGGTGGCAGTCGCACCCGTTCTCGCTGTCGGCGGCGCCCAACCCCCGGCACCTGCGGATCACGGTCACCGCCGTCGGCGGCCACACCGCCTCGCTCCGGGAGCTGAGCCCCGGCACACGGGTGCTCGCCGACGGGCCCAGCGGCGTCTTCACCGCCGACCGTCGCACCACCAACCGGGCGTTGCTGGTGGCGGTGGGCAGCGGCATCGCCCCGATCCGGGCCATCTGCGAGCAGATGCCGCAGGACACGGTGCTCATCTACCGCGCCCGCTCCGAACAGGACCTCGCTCTCAAGGCCGAGCTGGACAAGCTGGCCACCAGCCGCGGAATGACGGTCCGCTACGTGCTCGGCTCCCGCGACGACGAGGAGCCCCGGGAGCTGTTCACCCCGGGCGGCCTCGGCCGGTACGTGCCCGACATCGCCGAACGCGACATCTACATCTGCGGACCCGGCGGGTTCGTCACCGACCTGTGCGCCAAGCTGCGCCGTCTCCAGGTCCCCGCCCGCCAGATCCACCTGGACCCGTTCGAGTTCTAGCACACCCCCACCCCAAGGAGTTTCGATGCGTCGATCAACCGCAGCCGTCGTCGGCACGCTCGCCGGCGCCGCCATGCTGCTCGGGGTACGCCTGAGCGCCACCCCGGTGGCGGTCGCGGCCACCGGGTCCCAAGCCACCGAGCCGGTCGACAGCGACCAGGTCGACCGTCCCGCCAAGCCGGGCCGCAAGCCCAGCGGAGGCGCCAGCGCCGCCGATTCGGGGGGTGACTCGTCGTCCGGCCGTAGCGGCAGGTTCCGCGGCGACACCGTCACCAACCCCTACGGGTCGGTGCGGGTGACGATCACGGTCGCCGACGGCGAGATCACCAGAGCCAGCGCCGCCTACCCGAACGAGGGCCAGTCCGCGGCGATCAACGGGCCGGCCGTCCCGCAGCTCAACGAGTCCGCGGTCAAGGCCCAGGACGCCGACATCGACAGCGTCTCCGGCGCCACCTACACCAGCGACTCGTACCGCAAGTCACTCCAGGCCGCCATCGACAGGGCCGGGCTCTGATGCGCCACGTCGAACAGGTCATGGGAACCGCCGTCAGCATCGAGCTGGCCGACGACCTGCCCACGGCGACCCTGGCGAGCCTGGTCGACCACACCGTCGCCTGGTTGCACGAGGTCGACCGCCGCTTCAGCACCTACAAGGACGACAGCGAAGTCAACCGGATGCAGCGCGGCGAGCTGACCGTCGCCGACTGCTCCGCCGACCTGCGCCAGGTGCTCATCACCTGCTCCGACCTGTGGCGCGAGACCGAAGGCTACTTCGACGTCCACGCCACCGGGCGGATCGACCCCTCCGGCTACGTCAAAGGCTGGTCGGTCGAGGTCGCCTCCCGCTGGCTCGCCGCCAACGGCTCCACCAACCACTGCATCAACGCCGGCGGCGACATCCGGACCCGCGGCGGACCGGCCCCGGGCTGGGAGTGGCGGATCGGCGTCCGGCACCCCTGGAAAGCAGACAAGGTCGCCTGGGTGATCAGCGGCCACGACCTCGCCGTCGCCACCTCCGGGGTCTACGAGCGCGGCGAGCACGTCATCGACCCGGTGCGCGGCCGCCCCGCCACCGACCTGCGCTCGGTCACCGTCGTCGGACCCGACCTCGGCCGCGCCGACGCGTACGCCACCGCGGCGATGGCCATGGGCGACGCCGGCCTGCGCTGGCTCGCCGGCCTCGACCCCGCCGGCTACTCCAGCGCCACCGTCGCCAGCGACGGCAAAGCATTCACGTCACGGCGCCTGCCGGTCGCAGCCCTGGCGGCCTGACCACTCAGCTATCGTCCCCGCGACCGCCCCGGCTCACCGGGGGCTCACCGGCGATAGGGGAAGCTGACCGGATGCGTGTGCTGGTGGTCGAAGACGAGCGGAACCTGGCCGACGCCATCGCCCGGGGGCTACGCCGCCACGGCATGGCCGTCGACGTCGCCTACGACGGCGACACCGGCCACGAAATGGCCTTCGTCACCCGATACGACGTCCTCGTCCTCGACCGGGACCTGCCCGGCGTCCACGGCGACGACCTGTGCGCCGAGATCGTCGCCTCCGGCGCCCTCACCCGGGTCATCATGCTCACCGCCAGCGGCGCCGTCGCCGACCGCGTCGAGGGCCTGGGCCTTGGCGCCGACGACTACCTGCCCAAACCCTTCGCCTTCGACGAACTCGTCGCCCGCGTCCGGGCCCTCGGCCGGCGGGCCACCCCCGCCGCCCCGCCTGTCCTGGAAACCGCCGACCTCACTCTCGACCCCGCCAAACGCCTTGTCACCCGCGCTGGCGCCCCGATCGAGCTCACCAACAAAGAATTCGGCGTTCTCGCCGAGCTGCTCAAAGCAGACGGCGCCGTCGTCTCCAGCGAAGAGCTGCTCGAACGGGTCTGGGACGCCAACACCGACCCGTTCACCACCATCGTCCGGGTCACCATGCGCACCCTGCGCCGCAAACTCGGCGACCCGCCCCTCATCGACACCGTCGTCGGCGCCGGCTACCGGCTCGTCGTCCCACCCGCCGCAGGAGCCCTATGACCCCCCGCCCCGCCTGGTGGCAGCCCAGCCTGCGACTACGGCTCACCCTCCTTATCGGCTTCCTCGTCGTCGACGCCGGGCTCATCCTCCTGCTGCTCGCCTGGGCCTTCGGCGACCTCGAACAAGCCGTTCTCCTCGAAGCCGTCGCCGCGTTCGTCGTCATCAGCGCCGCCGGCACCGTCGCCGGCTACCTGCTCACCGGACGCGCCCTGCGCCCCATCCACCACGTCACCGCCACCGCCCGCCGGCTCAGCGAACAAACCCTCGACCAGCGCATCGGCTACCGCGGCGCCAACGACGAGATCGCCGAACTCGCCGGCACCTTCGACGCCATGCTCGACCGGCTCGGTCAATCGTTCGAGACCCAGAAACGCTTCGTCGCCAACGCCTCCCACGAACTACGCACCCCGCTGGCCGTCATGCGCACCGAAATCGACGTCACCCTCTCCGACCCCGACGCCGACGCCGCCGACCTACGCCGGATGGCCACCATCGTCCGCGACGCCTCCGAACGCGCCAACGGACTCGTCGACGCGCTCCTCGTCCTCGCCCGCAGCGAAGCCCAGGCCAGCCGCGGCCTGGCCCGACGCGAACCGACCGACCTGGCCGACGGGGTCGGCGGGGCGCTCGCCGCGATGCGCCGCGAGATCGACCGGGTGCAGATCCACGTCGACGAGCACCTCGCCCCGGCGACGGTCGCCGGCGACCCCGACCTGCTCGGGCGGCTGGCCGGAAACCTCATCGAGAACGCCGTCCGCTACAACCACCTGCACGGGCGGCTCTGGGTCCACACCGGCATCGTGGACGGGGCGGCGCAGCTCGTCGTCGGCAACTCCGGGTTCGAGGTGGCGCAGCGGGACGTGCCGGGGCTGTTCGAGCCGTTCCGGCGCGGGGGTCGGGAGCGGACCGGGGCGCGTGGGTCGGGGCTCGGACTGTCCATTGTGCGGGCAGTGTGCGACGCGCACGGCGGGACCGTCAGCGCCGAGGCCCACCCAGCGCCCGAGGGCGGCCTGAAGGTGACGGTGCGCCTCCCACTGGCCTGACGAAGGCACATAGAGGCTTATTCAGCGGCGAGCTTCTAGAACTGAAGCGCCACAACTACAGAAATCGTTTCTCGAAATGTTTCGATTGGGCGACGATAGCCGACGTGGAGGGTCCGCCAAGTCTTAAGATACGCAATGACTTGCTCGATCACCCATCGGACTCCGTTGATTCCGGAGTTGTACTCCTCGTCCCAGCCGAGTAGCTCACGGAACGCCGGCTTCTTGATAGGCGTAAGCATCTGAGTTGGGGTGCCGCCGGCCTGCCTCAGCGTGCCCCTGAATAAGCCTCAATGAACCTGACTAATTTCGAATGTCGCTACCTGTCGAATGAGCCTTTCCGGGCAACCCTTTGGTCACAGAAGGTGACGTAGGTGGCGACACGCCGACCGGCTCGGGGTCCAAGATGGAGACGCGGCGCCCCGGTAGGAAGTAGGTCCTTCTAAAG